>CACZBP010000061.1 GCA_902779495.1 uncultured Bacteroidia bacterium | reverse complement strand
GGGACTTCGTCGGTCACGACGTCGTGGGTGTTCATCAGGCGGATGGTCTTGTTCTTGTCGATTATGGCAAAGAACATCCCGGCGATGATGTAGGGAATCGCAACGCAGAGGAAGGAATATATGAACGCCCCCTCGAAAAGGCGCAGCGTCGTTATTCCGGAGGTGTCTATGATGCCCTCTCTGTTGCCCCACAGGGTGAAACCCACGTAAAGGATGCATATGAGGACTATCTCCCCCAGGTTCCAAAGGGAATACTGCAAGTAGTTCATTTCCAGGGAGAAGCGGGTCAGGTACATCACCCGCTTGCTGACGATTATGCAGCCCAGTGAAGCCAGGTAGAAGGCCAGGGACAGGATGAAGGCGCCGCTCGCCTTCAGCTCGAACCATATGTTGTGGGAGAAGGGAATGCTCACCAGGATGAAGAAAAGCGAGAAGAAGGCCGTGAAAGTCACGGTCCCGATGAGCTGGTATTTTGCCCTCAGATATGGCGGCAGAGCCTTGTTCATATATGCAAATATAATTATTTTCACTATCTTTGCAAACTATTATGTAATTAGACCATTATGACGGACAAAAGAGTGGTAATAACCGGTATGGGCGTCATTTCGCCCGTAGGAAACGACATTCAGACCTTCTGGAACAACCTCACCCAGGGCTATTGCGGCATCGACTTCATCGACGAATTCGACACCGAAGGCCTCCCCGTGAAATTCGCCGCGATGGTGAAAGACTTCCAGCCGGAAGAATATGGTATGGACAAGCCCTTCATCCGCAAGCAGGCCATTTTCACCAAGTACGGCATGGCCGCCGCCTGGCAGGCGATGCAGCAGAGCGGCCTGGTGAGCGGGGAGAACATAGCCCCCTTCCGTATGGGCGTATATGTCGGCTCGGGCGTAGGCGGCTTCGAAGTGCAGTTCCGCGAGACCCAGAAGATGGTGGAAGACCCCACCGGACAGTGGATCTCCCCCCTGTTCGTCCCCACGATGATCTCCAATATCGCCGCAGGCAACATAGCCATAAAATACGGCGCCAACGGCCCCTGCCTTGACGTCGTCACCGCCTGCGCCACCTCGACAAACTCCATCGGAGAGGCCTTCCGCGCCATCAAGGGCGGATATGCCGATGCAATCATAGCCGGCGGCACCGAGAAGGCCACCATTCCCTTCGGCCTTGCCGCATTCGCCAACGCCACAGCCCTTTCCAAGGCCGAAAATCCCAAATATGCCTCCCTCCCCTTCAATGCCAACAGGGCTGGATTCGTGATGGGAGACGGCGCCGGAGTGATTGTCCTTGAGGAACTTGAGCACGCCAAGGCGCGTGGAGCCGTCATCCTCGCAGAGATGGTCGGCTATGGCAACACCTGCGATGCATATCACATCACAGCCCCCCGCCCCGACGGCACGACCCAGGCCCAGGCCATACGCTTAGCCCTGGAAGACGCCGGCTTCGACCCTTCGAAGGACAATATCTACATCAACGCCCACGGCACCGGCACCCGCCTCAACGACGTTGCCGAAACCACCGCCTACAAGACCGCCCTGGGCGACTTCGCCCCCAAGGCCCACATCAGCTCCACCAAGTCGATGACAGGCCACCTGTTCGGCGCTGCAGGAGCAGTGGAAGCCATAGCCACCATCCAGGCCCTTCGTGACGGCATAGTGCCCCCCACCATCAATCTCGACTGCCCCGACCCCGAATGCGACCTCGACTACACGCCCAACGTCGCCGTCCGGGCGGATCTCACCCTCGGCCTGTCTTCATCCTTTGGTTTCGGCGGCCACAACGCCTGCATAGCATTCCGTAAATACAATGGCTGATTACCGCATCATAGAAGTCACCTCCGGCAGGGACCTGGAACGCTTCATCTCGTTCCCCGACAAGCTCTACAGGAACTGTAAGCAGTATGTCCCGGCCCTCCACGGCGACCAGCGCAAGTCCCTGACTTCCTGCGCCTCGGCAAAATACTGCGACCACAAACTGTGGCTCGCCCTTGACGGCTCCGGCAAGGTGGTCGGCCGCATCCACGGGATGATCAACCCCCTGTACAACGACCTCTACTCCACCCGCCGCGCCCGCTTCGGCTGGTTCGACACCATCGAGGACATTGAGGTCGCCCGCCTTCTCCTTGGCACCGCAGAGGCCTGGGCGAAGGAGAAGGGAATGACCGAAATCCACGGTCCCCTGTATTACAACACCCTCGGCAAGCAGGGTATGCTGGTGGAAGGCTTCCAGAACATCCCGGTGTTCAACACCCTGTATAACTTCCCGTATTACAACGACTTCGTAACGGCCCTCGGCTTCCGGAAGGAATGCGACTGGCTGGAATACAAGATGGCCGCCTGCCAGGACATCCCCGAGAAGATGACCCGTATGGCCGGCCTGCTGATGGACAGGTATCACCTCCACGAGGGCAACCTCGACACCCTGAAGAAAGACAAGGAGCAGGTCCTCAAGTTCTTCCAGGCATATAACGACAGTTTCAAGGACGCGGTATATAACTTCGTCCCCTTCACCCCCGAGGAAATCGAGGAAGAGGCAGCGTCCTTCCTCCCG
Source organism: uncultured Bacteroidia bacterium (assembly GCA_902779495.1). Classification (GTDB taxonomy): domain Bacteria; phylum Bacteroidota; class Bacteroidia; order Bacteroidales; family UBA932; genus Cryptobacteroides. The sequence continues at coordinate 7,150 of CACZBP010000061.1, read as the reverse complement.
TATATAAGCAACAAGACCAGCGTCATCATAATGGATGAGAACGACGAGCTCGCAGCATTCGGAATCACCATTCCGGACATCTCGAAGGCCCTGCAGAAGGCCCGCGGTTCCCTGTTCCCGTTTGGATGGCTTCACCTGCTGAAGGCCCTGCACCGCTATGAGTATATGGACCTTATGATAAACGGCGCCGTCCCCAAATGGCAGAACACCGGCATATCGGCCATCCTCCACAGCAAGATGTCCGAGCGTTACCGCGCAGTCGGTGCCGGATGGGGCCTCTCCAACCCCCAGATCGAGACCAACAGCGCCGTCAACGTCTGGGCCAAATATGGCGACAGCGAGCTGTATATGCGCCGCCGCTGCTACATAAAGAATATTGATTAACAGATATATGGCAGAAAATACGTTACTGGAAAAGGTATTGAGCCTGCAGGATAAATACAAGGCCCTGCAGGACCAGTTGGCGGACCCCGCCGTGATGGCGGATATGAAGAAATATGTCCAGCTGAACAAGGACTACAAGGAGCTCCAGCCCATCATCACGGCCGGTCTCGAGTACAAGAAGATGCTCGACGAGCTGTCTTCCGCAAAGGACATCCTCCTCAACGAGAAGGATGACGAGCTGCGCGAGATGGCCCGCGAGGAGATTAACGACATCGAGCCCCGCCTGCCCGATATGGAGCAGAACATCAAGCTCCTGCTGATCCCGGCCGACCCTGACGACGGCAAGAACGCAATGGTCGAAATCCGCGGCGGCACCGGAGGTGACGAAGCTGCCATATTCGCCGGCGACCTCTTCCGTATGTACAGCAAGTTCGCCGACAAGCGCGGCTGGAAGCTCGAGGTCAACGACCAGGCTCCCGGAACATCCGGCGGCTTCAAGCAGATAGTCTTCAAGCTCTCCAGCAACACCGACGGAGTCTATGGCGTGATGAAATATGAGTCCGGCGTGCACCGCGTCCAGCGCGTCCCCCAGACCGAGACCCAGGGTAGGATCCAGACCTCGGCGGCCTCCGTGGCCGTTTTCCCCGAGGCCGGAGAGTTCGACATCGAGCTCAACCCCGCCGACATCCGCAAGGACCTCTTCTGCGCATCCGGCCCCGGCGGCCAGGGCGTCAACACGACCTACTCCGCCGTCCGCCTCACCCACATCCCTTCGGGTATCGTGGTCCAGTGCCAGGAAGAGCGCTCCCAGCTGAAGAACCTCGACCGCGCTATGGAAGAGCTCCGCACGAGGCTCTACAATATGGAGCATCAGAAATACCTCGACGAAATAGCCTCCAAGCGCCGCACGATGGTGTCCACCGGAGACCGTTCCGCCAAGATCCGCACCTACAACTATCCCCAGGGCCGCGTCACCGACCACCGCATAGGCTGGAGTATGTACAACCTCCCCGTCTTTATGGACGGCGACATCCAGGAATGCATCGACCAGCTGCAGATAGCAGAAAACGCAGAACGCCTCAAGGAAGCAGGAGAATAAGCCTATGGCACGCAACCCCAAAGACCTCAAGGCCCTCGGCCACAAGACCGCCTACAGTCAGGACTATGACCCCTCCGTTCTCGAGACCTTCGAGAACATGCACCCCGACAACGACTACTGGGTGCGCTTCAACTGCCCTGAGTTCACGACCCTCTGCCCCATCACCGGCCAGCCCGACTTCGCCGAGATCCGCATCAGCTACATTCCCGACCGCAAGATGGTCGAAAGCAAGAGCCTCAAACTCTACCTCTTCAGCTTCCGCAGCCACGGCGACTTCCACGAGGATGTGGTCAACACCATTATGAAAGACCTCATTAGGCTGATGGATCCCAAATACATAGAGGTCACCGGTCTTTTCACCCCCCGCGGCGGCATCTCCATCTACCCCTGGGCCAACTACGGCCGCCCCGGCACCCGCTGGGAGCAGCTCGCCGAGCAGCGCTTCGCCTCCCATGAATAAGATCGCAGTTTTCTGCTCTGCCAGCGACAAAGCGCCCCTGGAGTTCAACCAAGGGGCGGCTTCGCTTATTGCAGGACTCTGCGCCAAGGGCTATGGGATAGTTTCCGGCGCGACCGTGCTCGGCACGATGAAAGTCGTTTCCGATGCAGTGGTTGCTGCAGGCGGCTATCACAAGGGCGTGCTGCCCTCCTTTATGAAGCCCCTCGCCTACCCTTCCCTGTCCGAGACCGTCTGGACAGAGACTATGTCACAGCGCAAGGAGGAAATGCGCCGCGACACTGTGGCGGTCATCGCCCTTCCCGGCGGCACTGGAACCCTGGATGAACTGATTGAGACCCAAGTCCTTAAGAAGCTCGGAAAGTACAACGGCCGCGTCATCGTCCTCAACCTTGACGGCTTCTACGACCCCTTCCTCGCCCTCCTCGACCACTACGTCTCCACCGGTATGCTCACCCCCGCCGACCGCTCCCTCGTCGAGACCTTCGACACAGTTCCCTCCCTCCTCGCCAGCCTCTAGGCCCCCGCTCGCCAGCTCCCCGACCCCCAGGCGTTCTATCTAAGTACTTAAGCGACAGTTGCTTACGAAGAAGTCCCTATCTCGACCGAGGTAGGGACTTCTTTATAAAACACTATCAATCAAGTAGTTAGTCAGAACGGCTACTTGATCAGGTTGCCGAGGATGCTGCGGGTAAGGGTGCGCGTGGCGGCCGCGGTGGCATTCTTGACTGCCTTCTGACCGGTGGAGGTCTTGGATTTGGTCTTCTTGCCGGTGACCTTGTTGGAGACGCTGGTAGCGACGCTGGCGGCGAAGACGCCCGTGAGGGCTGTTACCACGGATTTCAGCACCTTGCTGCCGATGCCGTTGCCTTTCTTCTTTGCTGCTTCCTTCTCCTCTTTCTCTTTCTGCTTGGCAGCTGCAGCTTCCTGCTTGGCCTGCTCTTCTGCTGCGCGGGCTTCCTCGGCTGCCTTCGCGGCCTGCTCGGACTCCTTGAGGAGCACCTCGAAGGCACTTTCACGGTCAACCGGGTTGTCATAGCGGCCGTAGAGCCTGGACTGGCGGATGAGCTGGGCGCGCTGGTCGTCGGTGATGGCTCCTATCTGGCTAAGCGGGAAGAGTATCTTGGCCCTTTCCACCACGCAGGGAGCTCCCTTCTCGTCAAGGAAGGACACCAGGGCCTCGCCGGTTTCGAGGTTCATTATGGCCTCGTCGGTCTTGAAGGCGGGGTTGGCCCGGAAGGTGTCGGCCGCGGTGCGGACGGCCTTCTGGTCCTTGGGGGTGAAGGCACGGAGGGCGTGCTGGACGCGGTTGCCAAGCTGGCCGAGGATGTTCTCGGGGATATCCGTGGGGCTCTGGGTGACGAAATAGACGCCGACACCTTTGCTTCGGATGAGCCGGACCACCTGCTCTATCTTGTCCACGAGGGCCTTGGACGTGTCGTCGAACAGCATATGGGCCTCGTCGAAGAAGAATATGAGCTTCGGAAGGTCAAGGTCTCCGACCTCGGGCAGGCGGGAATACAGGTCGCTGAGCAGCCACAGGAGGAAGGTCGAGTAGAGCTTGGGATTGAGCATAAGCTTATCGGCCGCAAGCACGTTCATTATGCCCTTTCCGCCTTCACACTGCAGGAGGTCATAGACATCGAACGAAGGCTCGCCGAAGAACTTGTCGGCGCCCTGGTTCTCCAGGGTCAACAGGGCCCTCTGGATGGTTCCGACGCTGGCTGCGGTGATGTTGCCATATGCCGTCGTGAACTGGGAGGCATTGCGCGCCACATAGTCCAGCATGGAACGCAGGTCCTTCAGGTCCAGCAGCAGGAGCCCGCGGTCGTCGGCGATGCGGAATACGATGTTGAGGATACCTGTCTGAGTCTCATTGAGTTCCAGCAGTCGGGCGAGCAGCTGGGGACCCATATCGGATATGGTCGCCCTCATCGGGTGGCCCTGCTCCCCGAACACGTCGAAGAAACGCACGGGGCAGCTCTGGAACTGGGGATCTTCAATGCCGAACTCGGGCAGTCTCTTCTGGATGAAGCCGGAAAGCTTTCCGACCTGGCTGATACCCGAAAGGTCGCCTTTCATATCCGCCATGAAGCAGGGCACGCCCGCCTGGCAGAATGTCTCCGCTATGACCTGGAGGGTGACGGTTTTACCGGTGCCGGTTGCACCTGCTATGAGTCCGTGGCGGTTGGCCATCTTGCCGACCATGCTGATCGGTCCGTTTTCGCTGTGGGCAATGTAGAGCCCTCTTTCTTTATCGAGCATTTTTATCGTAATTAATTTTCCACCAGAAGAATAGCACGAAGGAAGCCACTATGGCGACGGCGCCTATTGCAAAATTCCAGTCGCCGGGCATATTGAACCCTATCTTCGCTATGCAGATATATGTCGTGCACACCGCCGTCATAAATACGGCAGGCAGCAGGGTTATCAGGTAGGCAAGGCTGCCCTTGCGGCGGGCCAGACAGGACGTCGCCGCCCATAGGGCGAAGACGGCGAGGGTCTGGTTGGCCCAGCCGAAATATCTCCATATGACGTTGAAACCGTTCTCGTCCGCGACGTTGTACCACAGCAGCAAGGAGGCGGCCAGGAACATAGGAATGCAGATAAACAGGCGGTTACGAATGGATTTCTGCTGGATGCCGGCAAAGTCCGCGATGATGAGGCGGGCGCTGCGGAAGGCTGTGTCGCCGCTGGTGATGGGGGCTGCAACCACACCGAGGATAGCAAGGATGCCTCCGAACAGGCCTAGCCAGCCAGAGGAAACCTTGGTCACTACGGTAGGGGCAGCGGCGCTGAGAGTCGAGCCGACCTCCTGGGCACCTCCGGCATAGAAGAAATATGACGACACAGCCGCCCACACCAGGGCGACTATGCCTTCGGTGATCATCGAGCCGTAGAATATGGGCCTGCCAAGCTTCTCATTTTCAACGCATCTGGCCATAAGCGGGCTCTGCGTGGCGTGGAAGCCGCTGATTGCCCCGCAGGCGATAGTTATGAAAAGGCAGGGGAATATGGGCTGGTCAGCAAGCCCGAGGTCCCCGCCCATATTGCCCAGACCGTCCCATACCTCCGGAATGGCCGGCCATTTGACAAAGAGCCCGACCATCAGGGCAGCAGCCATAAACAGAAGGGCGAAGGCAAAGACGGGATAGACCTTGCCTATGAGCTTGTCCACCGGCAGCAGAGTCGCGATTATATAATAGCCGAAAATAACTGCCACCCAGATCATTATGGAGGTCCTGGTGCCGTCTCCGGCTATATCTCCAAGGATAAGGGCCGGGGAATATACGAATACGGTGCCGACCAGGAGCAGCAGGATCATCGAAAAGACCAGCATCACGGTGCGGGTCGTCTTGCCGAGGTATTGTCCCACTATATCCGGGAGGCTGGCGCCGCCTCCGCGGATGGAAAGCATCCCGGTGAAATAATCGTGGACGGCTCCGGCGAAGATGCATCCGAAAACTATCCAAAGATAGGACGAAGGGCCGAACTTGGCTCCCATTATTGCTCCGAAAATCGGCCCGGTGCCGGCGATGTTAAGGAACTGTATCATAAACACCTTCCAGGACGGCATCGCTATGAAATCAACTCCGTCCGCCTTGGTGATGGCAGGCGTCTTGCGGGATGGATCGGGTCCGAAGACCTTCTCGACAAAGCGGCCGTAGAGGAGGTATCCTGCGACCAGTGCGGCAAGACTGATTAAAAACGAAAACATATATTACAATCCTTTAGCTTTTCCTTCATCCCAGATCCTGTCCATTTCGGCAAGGGTCATATCGTGCATTGAGCGGCCCTTGCGCAGGGTCTGTTCCTCAAGATAGGTGAAACGGCGGCGGAACTTTTCGCAGGCGCGGCTCAGGGCCGTGTCCGGATTGATGCCGTAAAGCCTTGCTGCATTGATGGTTGCGAACATAAAGTCTCCGAGTTCCTCCTGTGCCCTGTCATATGCCGCACGGAATTCTTCCGAAGAGCCTTCCGCCGGGGCGCAGACCGCCGGTTCGGCGTGGCCGGGGGCGGCGTCCATAGCCTCGAGTTCGACCTGAAGCTCTCCCATCTCCTCGCGGACCTTGTCCCACACCTGGCTTTTCTCTTCCCAGTCGAAACCCACTCCGCGGGCCTTGTCCTGCATAGCGAATGCTTTCAGCACCGACGGCATCGAGTTGGGGACGCCTGAAAGGACGCGCTTGTTGCCGCCTTTCTCCTTGGTCTTCATCATCTCCCAGTTCTCGGAGACGGTCTTGGCGTCGGCTGCCGTGGTGTCGGAAAAAACGTGCGGATGACGGAAGACCATCTTCTCGCAAATCCTGTCAAGGACGTCGCCGATGTCATATTTCCCCTGTTCCTGGGCTATTTTGCTGTAGAAGACTATATGCAGCAGGACGTCGCCCAGTTCCTTCTTCAACTCATCTTCGTCGTGGTTTATGACGGCGTCGCTAAGCTCATAGACCTCTTCCACCGTCATAGGCCTCAGGGTGTCCACGGTCTGGGCGTGATTCCACGGACACTGTTCCCTCAGGCGGTCCATTATATCCAGCAGGCGGCCGAATTTTTCCAGTTTTTCTTGCCTTGTATGCATATCGAATTCGCACTTTCATACAAAAATACGAAAAAAAGCAGTACCTTTGATGCCGCAAGCACAATATTTGAGAGTATAAGCAGAAAAATATCAATATTATGGTTAAAGGAAGATATATTGCGCTCCTGGCAGCAATAGTCCTGAGCGCAGCCGCCTGCAACAAGCAAGGCCAAGGAAGACGCGACCCTTCAGGTATGCCCGATCCCGGCAACAAACCTGTAGAGAGTGTCTTCACTGAGAATCCCGACTGGACCATAACCTACACCGGAAGAGACGTGGTAGCGGACGCGGGAGGAACATTCGTAGTGGATGTCATCCATATGAAATCGACTGACGACAAGACCTGGTTCATAGACCTGGTCAGCGCCAATGACTTCCTGACTAAGTACAGGAACAACCTCGACTCCTTCATAGAGGCAAGCGTCAAGGAAGCCCTAGACGGCAAGTACCTTGAATCCAGCAAAGGCGACGGCGACGTGACCTTCGACATCCTTGACGAAGGCGGCCACAACTGGGTGGCAATCGCCTATGGCTGTGACGACAAAGGCAACCTGACCGGAGTCTATACCCGCCTGGATTTCACCACCGAGGCCATCAAGCTTCATAAGGACAACACCTACAAGATCGAGTA
>CACZBP010000060.1 GCA_902779495.1 uncultured Bacteroidia bacterium | reverse complement strand
GATATAGCGTGAGCCGAGGTTGTCGATGGGGATATACCATTCGGTGCCTCCGGTGATGTTGACGTTCCACCACTGGGCCACCACGGCGTTGCCGTTGCGATGCAGATAGACCTCAGTCTCTATGCTGTGAATATCTGTCGCGTGGGCGGCCGCCGCACCGAGGAGCAGGGCCGCAAGGATTGTGAAAAATCTATTCATAGACGGTAGATTACGGGCTCAAGGGCAATACATAAATGTATGTAGGGGAGCTATTTACAGCGGGCTTTGAAGTAGTCGATGGTCATCTGGGGCCATTCGGCGGGGATATCGTGCTGAAGCTCAGGGTAGAAGTGGATTTCCTTGTCGGTGCTCCCAAGGTTGTAGAAGGGCGCCAGGTTGGTGTGGGGCGGGCAGGTGCCGTCCTGCAGGCAGGCGCTGGCCATCACCGAGCAGGTCTCGGGGATGAGCGTGGCGAGGTTCTTCGTGTCGAAGTAGGAGAGGAAGGCATACATCTGCTCGTCGGTCATCGAGCCCTTCTTGCTCTTGGCGGTGTTGGCCGGCCAGGAAACTATCCTGAAATAGTCCGGGAAGTCACCCAGGAAGGCCACGTTGGGGGCGATGGCGGTGAAAGGATAATCGCTCAGGGCAGCGGCTGCATATGAGAACGCTCCTCCCTGGCTGGACCCCTCGCCGAAGAGGTGGGTCATATCGCTGGAAGGCTGCTCCGCCATAAAGCGGACGGCCTGGACGCAGTCCATAAAGGCTCCGCGGTAGTAGTAGCTGTCCCGGTCTCCGAAGTTAGCTCCGAACCAGTCGCCATATATATTCTTGAAGTCCTCTTCTATGCCGTCCGAGCGCTGGTCGGCCTTGCGGTTGTTAATCATCTGGCCGCGGGTGGAGAGGAAGAAATGGCAGAAGGCCGGGTCTCCCCAGGGAAGGCTGATGGGCGAAGGCGAAGAGTCATATCCGAAGAAATGGATGATGACGGGAAGCTTGCTGCCGCCGGTGGGGGTGAGCCAGTAGCCGCGGACAACTACGGGGTCGCCGTCGGGGCCGTCCGGGACGGAATTCATTTCCACGAAATATGTCGCCTGGCCGCCGCTCTCAGCCACCTTGACGGTCTTTGCATTCATATCGATTCCCTCCAGCTGCTTTTTGGCCGCGGCCCAAAACTCCTCAAAATCAGGCTGGAAGTCGGGCTCGGAAACTATCCGGGACGGATTGACGCCGAAGAAATAGTTCCGGGCGACCCTCTTGCCCACGACGATGGAAGCCTTGTAGAAACCGGGGTCGAGGTCTTCCGTGGCATTGATCACGAGGGTCTTGCTGCCACGGGCCGGAATCTCCTCGCTGAGGGTCAGGGTCTGCTTGAGGGATGAGCCGATGTCGGTATATATCTTCACCGTGGCATCCGCCGTCACGGCAACTGCGTTGGGGTTCTCCACCTCGACGGTGAAGTAGGGCTTGCTGTCATATATCCAGTCCTCGGTGACGGGGACTTCGAGGACGAATTTCTCCAGTTTGACCTCTGCGGAGGGCTCTTCGGAAGGGTTGCCTGACGGGTCCTTGGAAGGCTCTTTGGCCGGGCCGGCGCCTTTACAGCCCAGGGCCAGGGTTGCAAGAAGGAATACGATAGACAGTTTCCTGGTCATAGAGTGTATCATTTGTTTTAAGTAATCAGTTGGCCGGGATGATGTCGATGGTCAGGCCGGCGGCAGAGCGCAGCCTGTCGGCGAGGGAGGAGGCCTCCGCGGCAGAAGGGATGGGGCCGAGGAGGTAGAAGACGGAGCCGCCGGAGGTGGAGCGCTGCAAGTCGGCTGACGAGGCGGCGCGGATAGCCTCCAAGGTGCTGGAATCCAGCGAGTTGCCAGAATCCGGATGGATGCGCAGGACAAAGCTGCGGGCAAGGGTGGCTTCGGCGGCACGGGCCTCGGAAAGGCTGACGCGAGCACCTCCCACGTATGCGGCGATGAACGCCTTCTTGAAGCCGGCTTTCCGCACGACGGGAAGGGCGGCGAGCGCTTCATCGTAGGTGTGGAAGAGTCCGGCGGAGTAGGTATATTTCCCAGCGGAAACAGTCTCGAAGACAGGACTCAGGCCGTGCAGCCCGGCTTCATCCAGGGCGGTGGTCATCACGCTCATCTGCACCTGATACACAACACCTTGCGGCAACGCTACGTCCTTATAGAGGCGTCCCTGGGGGAGCACCGCGAAAGTGAAGTCGAAGACCGGCTCGGGGTCAAGAACGACCATCTCCAGAGGCTCGCCGGGAGCGCGGCGGGTGAAGTCGAAAGCGGATGCGGCAGACTGCGAAGGCAGCAGGCTCGGGTCCGGAGTCTCGCCGTTCATCACCAGATTTATCTCGATTTCCTGCAGTTCCTGGGAGCGCAGGGCCAGCTGCTCCTCCATTCCGGGGAGCTCCTGCTCGCGGCGAAGGATGTCCTTGACAAGGATACGGTGCGACACGCCGGAAGCGCCGGCAAGCTTGGCGCGGGAAGTCTCTATGGCCTGGCCAAAGGCGGCTATGGAATCCTGCAAGGTCTTGATTTCCTGGAGTTTGGACACATATTCCCTCATCCCGGGACTCAGCGAAGCGGAAGCCTTAGCCTTGGGCATATCCAAAAGGCCTTTCAGACGGGCGGGGTCGTAGATGCCTTTGCGCACCGGAGTCGCCTCATACTCAACGACATACACATAGACGCTGCCGGAGGGGCATTCCCGGTTCGAGGCAAACATCGAGTAGCGGCCGTCGGGGGTGTTCAGGAACAGGAAGTCGTCATATGGCGAAGAATACGGGAAACCCATATTGACCGGCTCTCCCCAGCATTTCTTTCGTTCATCCCAATGGCAGACATATATGTCATATCCGCCCATCCCATACAGGCCGTCCGAGCTGAAATACAGAGTCTTTCCGCCGTCGGCCAGGATAGGGAAAACTTCGTTGCCGGAACTGGTCAGGCTTTCGGAAAGCAGCTGCGGAGCCGACCACGCCTGGGAGTCATTTTCGGTTATGTAGATGTCCCCTTTTGCGGCGAAAATGATGCGCCCTTCGTCGATTGCTGACTGGGGGATGTAGACGGGCGAGAAGGCGGCTGATTCCTCCAGGGCCGTCCCGGCGAGGGGGTCGCCTGCCATTCCAAGTGCCGCCGCCAGCCCTTCCGGGAGAGGCCTCCAGGAGGCGGGCTCCAGCGGATAGTAGAGATAGAAGTCACTCAGGGACAGGAGCTTCCGCGCGACCACCTTGGGGGTGGAGCAATAGTCCGTCATACTGTCACCGTTGCGTGCGAGCGCCAGTGCTTCGGCGACCAGGCGCTGCTGCTGGGGCTCCGCCGCCAGGGACATCGCCTCCTCGCAGGTGCGGACCGCGTCGGAGAACCTGTAGTCCCGGCGCTGGGTCTCCGCCTTGCGCAGCATCTCCTGCAGCATCACCGTCCGGTAGTCCAGCGCCACGCTGTCCTGGCTTTCCGCCCGGGGACCTTGCAGATTTTCGGGCATTTTTGTGCAAGGTCCCCCTTCGCTGGAGGGTACCTTGCAGATTTCGGGGCCTATTTGTGCAAGGTCCCCCGCCGCAAGGCCTGCCCCGGCGGCCCCGACGGGGGCTGCCAGCAGGAAAGCGGCGATTAGGAATCTGTTTATCACACTGCGAATTTAGCAAACACTCGCCGCTTTTCCAAATCGTCCGGCAAATTCCCAGTCTCAGCCCCAGGCAGTGAGGCGGGCCTGGACTACTTCGTGGGCTCCATATGGAGGGTGACGATGGTGGAGGAGCCGAAGCGGGCGCGGAGGCGGCGTTCGATGTCGGAGGTGCGCTCGTGGGCTTCCTGAAGGGTCATCGAGCCGTCCAGGCGGATGTGGGCTTCGATGGCGATGCGCGAGCCGATGCGGCGGGTGCGGAGGTTGTGGGGCTGGGAGACGCCGGGGGAGGAGGCGATGATAGAAAGTATCTCTGCCTCAGTGGATTCCGGGAGGGATTCGTCGGTGAGTTCGCCGAGGCTGGGGCGCATTATGTCCACCGCTACCTTCAGCAGCATAGCACCCACAATCACCGACGCGATGGGGTCGAGGACGGTCCAGCGGCCGCCGATGAATATGGCGCCGGCGATGCCGAGGGCGGCACCGATCGAGGAGAGGGCGTCGCTGCGGTGGTGCCAGGCATTGGCCGTCAGCGCGGAGGAATCCAGGGAACGGCCGCGGCGGATGGTATATTGGAACATCGCTTCCTTGATGACTATCGACGCGATGGCCACCCAGAAGGCTATCATTCCCGGGGCCGGAAGCTCCTCGCCCTGGAGCCAGGAGGCGAATTTCAGTGAGCCGGACACTATGATGCCGATGGCCGCGCCCACAAGGGCCAGGCTTATCAGCAGCGAGGCGAGGGTCTCGAACTTGCCGTGGCCGTAGTCGTGCGACTTATCCTGCGGCTTGCCGCTGATGCCGACAAAAACCAGCACCACTATATCCGTCAGGAAATCCGACAGCGAGTGGACGGCATCCGCCATAATGGCCGAACTGTGTCCGAGCACCCCTGCCAGGAATTTGATGCACACCAGCACCACGTTCCCGACGCTCCCAACAAGGGTTATCCTGTATATCTGCTTCTCGCGATTCATATTTTGAATGCGAATATAGCAAAAAGTTCTGCAAGAGGGTAGAAGGTGGAAGGAAAAGTTGGGATTGTGGAAGGGTTTGATTATTTTTGCCGTGTATGAAAGAGATATATTTCGCCGGAGGATGCTTCTGGGGCGTGGAGCATTTCTTCAAGGGAGTGGACGGTGTTGCCGAGGCCGCTCCCGGATATGCCAACGGTTCGCTGGACAGCCCGTCATATGAGCAGGTGTATACCGATGCCACCGGCCACGCCGAGACGGTCCGCGTGCGGTATAACCCCGACCGTGTGAGCCTGCAAACCCTTGTACGCCTGTTCTTTACGATTATCGACCCCCTGTCCCTCAACCGCCAGGGCCACGACGAAGGTACGCGTTACCGGACGGGGATATATTACACCGGCGAGGAAGACCTCCCTGTGCTCAAGGAGTGCTTCGAAGAGCTTTCCGGGAAGCTGGGCTGCGCACCAGTCACCGAACTGTTGCCGCTGAAGAGCTTCTGGCCCGCGGAAGAGCGGCATCAGGACTACCTGGGGAAGAACCCGGGAGGCTACTGCCATATCCCGCTGAAGACCTTCCGCTATCTGCGCCTCTATCAGGACCTTGCGCTCCTGCTTGGCGACGAGCCTGACCCCATCGCCCGTATGGCGAACGCCGCCGCCCTGATCCACTCGCGTATGCACTTCCTATGGACCGGATTCTATCTGGTGAGGGACGATGAGCTGGTGCTCGGGCCGTTCCAAGGGCCAGAGGCGTGCTTCAGAATCGCTTATGGCAAAGGCGTTTGCGGCACGGCGTGGGCCCAGCGGCGCACCATAGTGGTGCCCGACGTGGAGCAGTTCCCGGGCCACATTGCCTGCAGCTCCGACTCCCGCAGCGAAATCGTAGTCCCGCTGTGGCGGAGGGCAGAAGATTCTCACGCCCCTTCGGGGCTCAGAATGACAGACGGAGAAAGCCCTGTCGGGGTGACAGAGGGAGAATGCCCTGTCGGGGTGCTGGACATTGACAGCGCCGAAAAAGGCACCTTCGACTCCACCGACGCCACCTGGCTGGAGCTCATCGCAGCCGTAATCTGACCTCAAAAAAAGGGCCTACTTGATATAGGCCTCTATAAGTCTGAACATCAGGTCGTTAAGCTTTTCGACCTGGTATTCGCCGACGGTCGGTGTGAGGTGGCTGCCGCCTATGCCGCTGTCGTCGGTAAGGAAGACATAGGTGCCGCCGGTTACGATGGCGAAGTCACGGCACATAAACTCGGTGGTCTTGTCGCCGGTGGAGGCGAGCACCGGGATGAGGCGGATGCCCTTGGCTGAGAAATCACGGATGGATTCCTGAAGGCTCTTTATAACGTACGGGCGGTCGCCGTGGGCGGGAGCGTCGAGGACCAGGAAAGCCAGCCTGGCGCGGGCTTCAGCGTTCCAGGAAAGATTCTTCAGCGTGACCTCAAGAGCGGCGTGGACGGCCTCCGGGAGGTCTCCGCCGCCGTTGGCATATTGTTCCTGGATATATCCTATCGTGGAAGAGGGGGTGCCGAAGGGGCTGAAACGGGTGATGTAGTCATCGCCTTCGTCGCGGTAGAACACTGCGCCTGTGCTGATTTCCACATTGGTGTTGCTCTCCCGGACCTTCTCCAGGATGGACATCAGGTCCTGCTTGAGGAAGAGTATCTCGTCGGTCATCGAGCCGGTCGCGTCCACTATGAAAGCGATGTCGGCCTTGGACTCGGGGGCCTTGGAGGGGGATATGACATATTCATTGAGGGCGACGGCCTCGGCGGAGAATGTCGTCACCACCGCGGGCTGCTCCTGGACGGCACCGTCGATGCGGACGGACAGCCCCTCGGCGCTTGTCTCCTGGCCCTTGGGGGTGAAGAGGTCGAGCCAGAGCTCGGCGCGGCCTTCGTTGGAAGTGCGGGCGGACCAGAGGACGGTCTCACCGCGAAGAAGCTCCACCGGGACATTGACCGCGGGCGCACCGGCGGCATCCTTCACCAGGACTGCAACGCGGCGGGAAGTGTTGAAGCCCCAGGAGTAGGCCATCGAGGCATAGTCGGGAACGGCCTGGGCGGGGTCTTCGGCCTCCTTGGGCTCACGCAACATAATGTTGGACCAGAAGTCCCAGTGGTCGAGGTCGCACCATTCACCGGCGGTCAGAAGGCCGGAAGCGGCTTGGCCATTGCCTTCACCTCCACTGCCTTCGGGCGCGCCGTCCACACCCTCATAATAGGCACCGGGAGCGGCGGCATCCATATAATCTCCCTTAAGGGCTCCTCCCTTTGAACAAGCGGCAAGGGCAAGCAGCACGAAGCTGTAAATAAATATCTTTTTCATAAGAAGCGGGGTTATCAACGTATATATGATGTATTTCCCGGCCAAAACGTTGCGTGACCCCCGGCAAATTCTACCGTGAATACAGGTAAGGAGTGATGTACTGCCCGGAAGGCTTTAGAATCAGCCGCCCGTCTTCCATAACTTCCTCAATGGCAGTGATATACATCTTCCGGGGCCCAACGGCCGAAGCCGAAGCGTGGGCGTGGAAAACAAGCCTCAGCCGCCCCTCCTTGTCACGGAATATGCTGCTGTGCCCAGTGCCATACAGGCCCCCCGGCCTCTTCAGGACGGGATTGCCGGGGTATTTGGTCCAGGGGCCCAGCGGAGAGGGCGCTGTTGCAAGTCCTATGGCATAATCCTGGGACCTGAAGTCGTTGGCGGAGTAAGTCATATAGTAAGTGTCCCCTATCCGAAGGACGGTGGGTGCTTCCGTAACGCGGCCAAGGACAAGTTCCCAGGGCTCCGAGGCCCATATGCACCGCGTCTGCTCCCCTACCCTTGTCATATCGTCGGAAAGGACGGCCACCCTGATTTCATTGCCTTTGCCCAGCCCCCATCTGACCCAGTACATATAGACCGTCCCGTCCTCGTCTATGAAAAGGGTGTTGTCTATGCCGTTGGGGTCGTCTGTCATAACTCCCTGGCCATAAGGCTTGTACGGGCCGGCTATGTCGTCGGCCACGGCTATGCACGGCCTTTCCTGGGCCGAGTACAGCAGGAAGTAGCGGCCTCCCAGGCGGTACACCTCGGGAGCCCAGAACCATTTGTCGCCGAAGCAGTCTTCACGGTGCAACGCAAAGCCGTCCCTGGCTTTTCCGCTCACTTGCTCCCAGTGCTCCAAGTCCTTGGAACGGTAGCAGCGGAAACCGTCATTGGACTCAGTCCCGAAGGCATAGTAGGTGTCTCCTTCGAGATAGATGAAGGGGTCCGCCAGGTTCATCTGACCGACCAGGCGGCACTGGGGCTCATCCTGCAAAACCGCAGCGGCCCGGGGACAAATTCCCCAGGCCGTTAGGGTCGCAAGCAGGAGCGGCAGAAGCACCATCTACTTCATTTTCTGCTTCCGGCAGAATACTGCCGCGTAGTAGAATATCACGGCAAATGCGATAGCCGGGACTATATAGGCCAGGGCTATGCTTCCGGACTGGTCGGACAGGATGCCTTCGATCTGCGTAAGTACGCTGGCTCCTGCGATAGCCATCACCATTCCGGAACCGCCCAGTTTGGTGTCTTCGCCAAGTCCCTGACAGCCAAGACCATAGATGGTGGGGAACATAAGGGACAGGCAGCCGCTTATGCACATCAGGCAGTACACGCCAAAGAAGCCGTTACCGAACACGGTGCCAAGGCAGAAGGCCACGCCAAGGCCTGCCATAATGGAGAGCAGGCGGCGGGGGCTGACCCATTTCATCAGCCAGGTGCAGACGAATCGCATTATCACGAAGAGCACCAGGGACATAATGTAATATGTGGCACCGGCCTGTTCTGCCGTGCGGGGCAGAAGGGCGTCAAGGCCGATTGCGTCGCACACGTTATAGAAACCTGCCGCGATAGGCTCCACTCCGCGGAGGGCTCCGATAATCTCCTCGGAGGAGGCTCCGGGGCCGAGCGAGGCTATGACATCGTCAAAATGCAGGTTCTGCATCGCGTAACGGATGGTGTATGACCACACGGCTATCTGGGCGCCGATGTCAAAGAACTGGGCGACGACTCCCCAGACATAGTTCTTGTTCTTAAGGAGGCGCCTGCCGGATTCCTTCAGGTTCATCGGACCGCCTTCCTCCTTGAGGTTGGGCATCTTCGTAAGGAATATGGCCAGGAGGATGGCAAGCATCACCACACCAAGGACTATGTATGTGGTAGTCACGGCATTGAGCTCGCCCATCTGGATGGCGGCCAGCTCACTTTCGCTGAGCTCCGCCCTGGCCGAGGCCGTGAGGACGTTGAGCTGGGAGAGGATGAATATCTGGGATATCACCACTCCGGTTATGGCACCGAAAGGATTGAAGGACTGGGCGAAGTTCAGACGCCGCGTGGCTGTGTCCTCAGGTCCGAGGGCAAGCACGTAGGAGTTCGTCGCAGTCTCCAGGATGGACAGGCCGGCAAAGAGCACCAGTATCGCCCCGAGGAACATCAGGTAGCCGACGGTGTTGTTGGCGATGGCAACCTTGGAGGCGGGATAGAACAGGAAAGTGCCCAGGGAATACAGTGCAAGGCCGAGCATGACGCCGGACTTGTAGGAATAGCGCTTGATGAATATGGCGCCGGGGATGGCGAAGCATCCATATCCAAGCAGGTAGCAGACGACCTGTATCCAGGCGGTCTTGGAATCGGACAGGCTCATTATCCTCTTGAATGCAGCCAACATCGTGTCTGTCAGGTTGTTGGGAACAGCCCAGGCAAAGAACAGGAAGGTCAGCAGGATAAAGGGCCAAACTATGCCTTTGGGGACGAGTCTTGATTTTTCAGCCATTGCACACTATTTTGATTGGAACACACTTGAAATCTTGTCCAGGCTCACTCCGAAGACCTTCTCGACGATAGCGGAAAGCTTTGCGGGGTCTCCCTGGATGTGGATGGTGTACTGGACGTGGGTGAGGCTCTCACCGGGGGCCAGGGCGGCGCCGGGAGAGGAAGTCTCTATTTCGTAGAAAGGACCCTGGACATAGCCAGTCTCGGTGGGACCGTCGTTGTAGGAATTGATCACGTCTCCGCCGAAAGCGTCCTCCTGCTCCCCCCACTGGCTGTTGACATAGTCGCAGAGGCCGTCCGGTACCGTATACTTCAAGATATTCAG
>CACZBP010000059.1 GCA_902779495.1 uncultured Bacteroidia bacterium | reverse complement strand
AGCGAAGGAATCGCGGCCGAGTTCTGCGAAGTAGACCACAAGGGACTTGCCATCGGAACCAGGCAGGAGGATTACGTCTCCGGAGCCATATGCCTCGGTGTATGCTGCCCTGCGGAGAGGTTCTCCAAGGGAAACAAGCTGCTTGCAATCCTCAGGATCGGTCACGTCGTAGATTTCAAGGCGGGTGTTACTCCAGGAGAAGAATGCGCTGACACCGACTGCAAGATACTTCTTGCCGCCCATCACTGCCATATCCAGACCGGTACCATTTTCGTTTCCGGCGTTGGCCAGATCAATCACGCTCTTCCAGCTGCCATCAGCGTAAGTGCTTGAATAATAGAGATTCCTGTCACCGGCATAGCCCGTGTAGAATGCTCCGTCAGCGGAAGATGTGCCGTAAGGAAGGGCTATTCCGTAGTAAGGGCTCCACATTCCGGGCAGAGGTGCTATAAGGACCTGAGGAGTTCCGGAAATCGATCCTCCGTCGAAATCCACCATTACGATATTGGTAGGACCGCCCGTAGGACTGGTCACTGCAATAGCGGTGAGAACGGCCTTTCCGTAAAGGTCTCCTGCAACGCGGAAGTTGGCAAGGGTTCCTGCAACTCCGTCGGGGATGGAAGTAAAGAGTTCGGGTTCCGAACCGACACCCTTACCGACATACATATCGACGGTCTCACCTTGGGCATACTGGGAGAAGTAGGCGATATTGCCTGCATCGTCGCTGGCCACTGACAGGTGAGGGACTTCTCCGAGATCAATCTCGCCCATCTTCTCTCCCGTCTCGGGATTGACTTCGACTACGAGATCCTGGGTGCTGACCAGCATCCTGCTGCCGTCCCAGGCCAGACGCAGCCTCTTCTGGGCTGAGCTGGAACCGGGTTCGAAGCCCATATCAAGGAGGCTCACGTTGAACTTGATGTCGGCGATGCCGTCCTGGCGGATGGCGTGGGTGGCCACTATGCCATCATAATCGACAGCTGCGACGTAGACACTGAAATTGATGGACTCGAGGCCCTCGTTGGGATCCATAGTGAGCACGACTTCGTCGCCGTCGGCCTCAACATCGATATAGACATCCTCAACCTCGTCGGCATAGCAGGTCCATTCCACGTTGCTTTCCACCTGGAGACGGATCTCACCACCCTCCTTGGGCATCACATTGGGACCGGAAATTGAAATGACCGGTTCGAATGCCACCTGGGAGACAGTGACAGGGACAGGATCAAAGCCTTCGGCACTAAATTCAACTACACCTTCACGGGCTTCAACAAGTTTATTGGGAGCCACTTTGAGAAGGAATGAAACCTCGGGAACGGCCTTTGTGGGAGGGACGACCTCAATCCAGTCCACCTTGCTCTGGGCGGTGCAGTCAACGTTGGTCATCACCAGGACCGTGATCTCGTCACCCTCTGCGGGAACATCCTTGATCTTTGTCTTGGAGATACCGAAGGAGCCTAAAGCACTCTGAGAGACGCTGACGGAAACCTTCTTGCCGTCAGTGGTGGAAATGGTAATGGTACCTAAACGGATATCGGTGGTGCCGTTGGATGCTACCGTAGCTTTGACGGTCTGGTCGCCGGCTTCGCCCTGGGCGGGTTTCACCTTGATCCAGTCCTTGGCCTCTGCGGAAACGCTTGCGCGCCAGGCAGTAGTAGACTTGAAGGAGATCGTGATTTCACCGCCTGCGACATCGACTCTTTCCGTGTCGTTTGAGGTGAGCGTGATCTCTCCTGCGGTTGTCTGCTCCTTGGAGTTGCAGGAGATGACGACCCCTGCGAGCAGAGCAGCGAAAATGTAAAGGATTTTTTTCATAAAGTGTTATGTTTATGGTTATTACTGATTGTTCAAGTCTTCTATTCCCTGCTTGACGTATTTCCACTTGTTGGGCTGTTGCTTGAGGTGGATCATATCGAAGAGGAAATAGCCGTCGCACTCGTTGGCGCAGGCGGTAACGGATTTCTGGACAGCCTCATACTCCTGTGTCTTGGACACGCCGTCGGTGCTCCAGTTGCCCACGTCGGGACCGCCGTAGACCGGGCACGCGTGCTTGACCTTCTGGAAGGCCAGCTTGCAGAAGCCCTGCATAGTCCACTCGTTGGAACCATAGATGCTCTTGGGAGAAGCATATGCGCCGATGAGCAGGACATCCATATGGTCGGCGAAACCGAAGTCCTTATAGGACGTGCTCGCCCAGGAAGGGTAGCTGGCGGAAGTATTGAACTCGGGGCTGGCCCAGTTGACGCCGTTCTCATAGTAGGAGCCATACCAGCCGCCTACATATGCGCCGAAGGCAACGTCGGGGTTGACGCCCTTTACGGCCTCGCGCGCCTTGACCATAAAATCGTGTATGGTCTTGGCCCTGAACTCGTTCCACTTCTTGTACTGCGGCGGGACGGGGCTCGGGACACCGTTGCCCCAGTCGTCGTTCCACTTGTAGCCCTTGGGGAGGACATCCTCCGGCCAGGCGGACAGGGTCTTGCCGATGTAGACTTCGAACTTGGCACGGGTGTAGTCGCTGAAATCGGAACGCCAGCCCTGGAAACGGCCGCGGTCGAGGATGATGCCGTCGAGGCCTTCATATGCGGCAAGGTCCTTGAGGAGGTTGCACAGATATTCCTGCACGCCCTCGTGGACGGGGTTGAAGAATATCTCATTCTCCCCGGAGACATCAAGGGCGTTCAGGAGGCCTTCCTTGGTGTTCTGGGTCGTGGCAAGGGCAGCCATCTTGGTGTCACGGAAGACTATGCCCTGGTCACCGAAGGAGGTCCTGCGGCCGGCCACGAAGGTGTTGAAACCGGCGAAGACCTTAAGGCCCAGTTCGTGACCCACCTTTATGAAAGTGGCGAGGTAGTCGAACGACTGGTCCCAGGCTATCTTCTTGTAACCTCCTGAGGTCCAGGCTCCGAGGAATTCCACCTGCTGGCAATGGCTGCTGGAGAAAAGCAGGTCGCCGGTAGTGGGACGCACCTCGGCTATGATGTGGGTGAAGCCGGCATCGGCGGCCTTCTCCAGGTCGCGGCGGATGATTTCCTCGCCCTGTGAGAAATCAGGGAAGTTGGCCGAGGAATCAATCCATATCCAGCAAGGGACTTTCGCTACCGAAGGGTCGAGGGACTCTTCGCCGGAGGGGTCTTCACCTGAAGGGTCTTCTCCCGAAGGATCTTCACCGGAAGGCTCCTCCCCTGAAGGGTCGGCCGATTCCCCGGGACTCAGCGAAGCGTCTTCGCCGGGTCCTTCGGGAAATATATAGGAGATATTCGCCTCGTGCGAGGGCTTGCAGCCCAGCAGGAGCACGAGGGCAAGTGCTGCCAGGGAGAATTTCTTCATCATTCACCTCCCCTGTTGATGCAGTCGAACTGGACGCCGACCACATAGCCGTTGCAGAACATAAAGTACAGGTACATATAGTAGCCGGAATCCGAGCCAGCCATAATGACGTCGGCGCAGTGGTTGGCATTGGAATAGCCGTCGGCGACATATTCGAGGGCGTGGGGACCCCACTGTCCGGAGATATCCTCCCAGATGAGGGCGGGACAGAGCGGATCGGTTATACCCATCGAGCCCTGAGGGTTGACTTCGCCTTCGAAGGCGGCTTCGAGGGTGAGGTCGAACAGGTAGACGAAGTCGCAGCGGCCCCAGGTGAAGGAATTGAGCTGGGTGGCGGCAAGGTAATTGGTGCCGTTGAACTTATACAGGTCAAGGGCGTTGCCCACATAGTTCACGTCGAGGAGTTCGGTTTGCTTCTTGATGGAGTTGTTCCTTCCGTTGTACCAGGTAAGCCTCCTCGAGGTGTCGGAATATCCCATTACGAAGAAGTCGGAGGAAGGATCGGCATCCATATGGACGATGTCGACGTTGCCGTAGTTCCAGGATACGCCGCTCTCTGCGACGCTGACCCATTCGGGCTTGGTGTCCACCAGCTCTCCGCCCTTTACGGTCCAGCGGTAGAAGGCGCCGGTGGGCTGGGAGTTGCAGGGAACCACTATGACGGCGTCGGAATCCAGGGAGCCGGTGACGGAAATCCTGCGGCCGAAGACGAGGCCGTAGTTCTCATCGCTGATAGGCCAGGTGATATATTCCTCCGGAGCGGAATTGATGTCCTTAATCCTCCATATCTTCACTTCGCCAAGGTCTTTCCACTTGCCGGGAATGCCGGCGTCGGCATCTCCATATTTCCACTCGACACGGTTGATTATCAGGATATTGCCATCGTCGTCTGAAGTCATACAGAAGTTGCGGAAGTCTTCTCCGCCATCTCCTGTCTTGCCTTTCTTGACTTCGTCCGGGAGGGCTATAGTGCCCACGTTGGCGCCGGTGAAGCGGTCGAGCACTACAAGGTCTTCGCCCCTGGTGTTGAGAATAAGGTAGTCGCCGCTCACCGCAAGGGCGGAAGTCGCATCATTCTTGGTGATTCCCACCTCGCTGTTGAGCTTGCGGGCGAACATATAGCTCACGAAATCGGGATCGGGATTCAGGCCCTTGTCCAACTTCTCCGGCTCACCCTTGAAGACGGGGTACTTCTGCTCGGAGCCGTCGTCGGCTATGACAGTGATGAAAGTCTCGGCGTCGAAATTGACCGTGTCGCCGGGGCGCAGGGGGCTGCCGTCAGCCTTCTTGGCGGAGGCGTGGGGAGAAAGGGAGAAAGTGAGGACGCCGTCCGGCAGGGTGCCGGTGTAAGGAATCATAATGGTGCCGTCCTTGACGATAGCCTTATAGAATTCCTTCTCGCTGACGGTGTATTTCACGTCGAATATCTCCTTGAGGTCCAGGTGCTTGATTACACCGTAGATGAGATATTCCCTCTCCTTCTTAAGCTGGTCCGTAACGTGGATCAGAGTCTCCTGGTTGAGGTCCAGGCGGAAGAGTTTTTCCTTGATCACTACATTGCTCGCCAGGTTTGCCATAACCCTGGCGTCCTCGAGGAAGAAGGAGGTCACCTTATAGTCGCTCTCGACAGGGAAGTAGTACGGGAACACTATCTCGATGTTGCCGTCCTCGTCCGGATATCCCGTGAATTCGCCCGCGATGCCGTTGATCGTCACATACGCCGTGACGCTGGTGATGGGATCGTTGACGAGGGGCTGGCCGGTGCTGGCGTCCGTCGTGGGGAGAATCTCCGTAGGCTTGCAGGAGGCAAGAAGAGCCCCTGCTGCCAGAATGTATATAAGTATCTTTTTCATATCTTGCATCTTTTACAGCCATTCGGGATACTGGGTAATCGCAACGTTGACGTTGGTCTCAGAGTTGGGAACGGGGAGGATGTAGAGCCGGGCGGGGAACTTGCGGTCCTGACCGTCGCAGTCCACATATTCGAAAGTGTAGCTGCCTTCCGTGCCGGCGGGCTTGAGGCCGTGGCAACGGTAGTCGTTATACTCCTTGTCGGCCAGTTTCCAGCGGCGCATATCCCACCACAGGTGGCCTTCATAGGCAAGCTCCACCTTCCTTTCGTGACGCAGGGCTGCGAAAAGGGCATCTCCGGTGAGGCCGGACCTGGCAGGAAGACCTACCCTGGCACGCACGGCATTGATGTCCTCGAGGGCGTCTCCGCCTGTGTGCATCCTCGCTTCGGCCCTGTTGAGCAGGACTTCCGCCAGACGCATCTCGACCCAGGTCGCTCCGCCGCGTTTGCCGTTGGTGATGTCGAGGGTCTTGAACTCTTCATCGGTAGTGCAGGTGAGGAACTTACGCATATAGTAGCCGGTCACGGTGCGGCCGTTGGGGTAACTGTCGGCGCGGTAGTTCATAAAGCGGCCGAACTGGCCAGACTCAGTGATGTCCATCTTGTTGCCCTTCCAGGTGCAGCCGTTGTAAAGGACGGTCGCAGCGAAACGGGGCTCGAGGTTCTCGAACGGAGGACGGGCGGCCACGGGGCCGGCCACGTGCCAGGCGCTCCAGTCCACGACGTTGCCGTTCTTGTCCTCATATTCCTCCACCATTTCCTGCGTAGGCACTGCCGTGCCGCCGATTTCGGTGTCTTCGATGCGGGTGAAGTCGCCGAAGGGGACGTGGTAGATTTCGTGCTGATGGGACAGCTTGTTGACGGGGTCATATTTGAACTGGATGATGGACTCGGAGTTATTACCCTTCCACGAATCGGCATAGTCCGCGACGAGGGAATAGCCTCCGCGCTGGATGACGCTGTCCGCTGCGACCTCAGCCTTCTCCCAACGCTCGGCATAGAGTTCGATGCGGGAGAGGAGGGCATATGCCATATACCTTGTCACACGGCCGTCGTTCTCGGCATTCCACTTCTTGGGCAGGTTCTTTGCCGCGAACTCGAGGTCGGCTTCGATGAAGTCCCAGGTCTGGGCCTCTGTGGCGTGCTCCTTATCCTTGACGAAGTTAATGTCCTCATAGAGGATCACTCCTCCCTGGTTGCCGTTGCAGTGACGCTTGGCAAGCTGGAAGTAAAGATATGCCCTGAAGAAGCGTGCCTGTGCCTCGTAGAGGGTGTTCGTGGCCGCATCGTATTTGGAATACTTGCCCATCGACACCAGGAACTCGTTGATCCTGCGGATCTTGTTGTAGGTCGTGCCCCACACGTCGAGGAGGCTTCCGGAAGGCATTATCCTTTCGGGGTAGAAGATATAGTTGTTCGAATCTCCGTAGTGACCGCCGGGGGTGGGAGAGCCATACTTGAGGGAGTTCGTGAGGCCCTCGGTCATATTGCTGTTGAATTGGACGCCGCCGAACTGGCCGTAGTCGTGCAGCACGGTGTAGAAGCTGTTGGCATACAGGTCAGTGTACTGGGTGTCGGTCCAGACGAGGATATCGGACACCTTATCGGTAGGGGTAGTCTCGAGATATTTTGTGCAGGAGGCGCTCACGAGTGCCAAGGCTGCAATGATCATTATTCTTTTCATATCCTCACGCGTTAGAATGTAACATCCACACCGAATCCCATAAGCCTCTGCTGAGGATAGTAACCGTTGTTGACGGAAGGCATTTCAGGGTCGATGTTATATTTGGTAAGAGCGCTGAAAGTCAGCAGGTTTGTGCCCTCGATGTAGATCCTGCAGGAGCGGAAGCCCGCCTTGCGCAGGATAGTGGCCGGGATGCTGTAGCCAATCTGCATATTCTTGAGCCTGAGGTAGTTGCCATTCTGATACCACCAGGTTGAAGAGTAGGCGTTATTGTTGGTCGTGTTGATGGCAAGACGGGGGAAACGGGCTTTGCTGTTGTCCACGCCGGGGACGATGTCGGGATCCTTCCAGGTGCCTTCCATCAGGTAGAGCGGAGAGTTGCCGCCGTGGTAGAAAGGCTTGGTGTAGGCCGTGTTGTCCTGGATGCCTTCGCTGCCGCTGGAGGTGTAGACTCCGGTCAGGGCGACGTCGCGGCCGAATGCATAGGTCCAGCGCATCGTCAGGTCGAAGCCCTTCCAGCCAAGGTCGATATTGAGACCGCCCTCATACTTGGGATACACTGACTTGCCCACATAACCCATATCCTGGTCGTAGGTGATCTTGCCGTCTCCGTTGCGGTCCTGGTACTTGATGTCTCCGGGCTTGGCGGTGGAACCGGGGATGGTCGGCCACTCGTCTATCTCTTCCTGACTCTGGAACAGACCTTCTGCGATGAAACCAATGACGGAACCGACTTCCTTGCCGGTGAGTTTCCAGTAGTCGGGAGCATTGGGTTGGTCGTTGGAATAATAGAGCCAGCGGCGACGCACGTGGGAACCGACGACCTGCACGCCATAGGTGAAGTCCTGTATCCTGTTGCGATGTTCGATGAGGAAATCGAAGCCGACGTGGTCCTGCTTGTCGATATTAGTCCGTGCAGGGAAACGGCCACCCCAGGATGCAGGGACATTTCCGCCGCTTCTGGCGATGATATCATACAGATACTTATAGTAAATATCGCCTTCGAAACGCAGTTTGCCGCCCCACATATTGAGGTCTACTCCGAAGTTGTTGGACCAGGTCTTCGACCAGCTCAGGTTGGGATCGCCAGGGCTTTCGGTAGCAAGGACCGAAGTGGTCTTGCCGCCGATGACGGCAGCATTGCTTATAAGATCGAACAGGTCGGCATAAGTATAAGGCAGAACTCCGGAGGAAGAGCCCTGCAGACCTGTTCCATAACGGAACTTCAGCAGGTCTACCGCAGGAACATCGAACCAACTCTCCCTGTCAAGCCTCCAGCCGATGGATGCCGCAGGGAAGAAGCCCCAGGGGCGGGTGCTCCCATAGAAAGAATACAATGCGTCGTATCGACCGGAAAGTTCCAACATATATCTGTTGTCATAGTTGTATGAGGCGCGGTAGACAAAGCCCATCGACTTATAGTGGCGGGATGAGCCGCTCACTGCATTGTTGGTCTTGTCGGAAGCGAACTGCAAGTCCGTCAGGGCGGGGATGTCGAAACCATATCCCGTGCCGCTGAAACCGTTATCTTCCTGATGTCTGGTCTCCATCAGGGCGAGCAGGCCTACCTCGTGCTTTCCGAATGTGCGGTTGAACTCGATGCTGGTATTGCTTACTATGTTCTCGGAGAGGCTGTAGCCCTCGCCGACTGACATCTGGCCGAGCCATTTGAAGCCGTTGACCTTGGAATAGGAGATGCCGTGCAGGGGGCCCTTATCCTGCTCAATGGCCGTCGGCAGGGTCGCGATGGACACATTGAAAGGCTTGGACACCGCCTTCCAATAGGAATTCGTTACGTCATAGGCAACCATCACCTTGGCTGACAGTCCCTTGAGGAAAGGCGCGTCATAGCGCAGGGAGGCATTGCCCTGGAAAACGTTGCCGCGCGAGAGTCCATATCCTCCCGAGCCGTCGAGATAGCCGGAGATGGCGTTGACTTCGCTGCCGGTGTAGGTCGCCGTGGGCAGGCCGTCGAAGGTCTTGGGTACATAGGGATGGATGCGCATCAGCATTATGCCTATATGGTTGGAAGCATCCGGGTCGGCGGAAATTGCCGCCCTGCGGGTCGTGGTGAAACGACCGGTGAGACCCACGTTCAGGGTGACGTTCTTGCCGACTTTGGCCTCAACGTTGGAACGAAGGTTGATACGGCCGTGGGAATATCCGCGGACATTACCCTGCTGGTCGTAGTAACCTATTGTGGCAAAATAGTTTATCTTGTCATTACCGCCCGTCACCGACACTGAATGGTTCTGGGTGCGGCCCGTTCCGAAGACCTCCTTGTACCAGTTGGTGTTGCCCCAGCCGTCGGAGTCGTCGCCGTTGTACATCGCTTCCACCTGGGCTGCTGTGAAAACCTCGGGGTCTCCGTCCATAAGGCGGGCGATGTTGTAATACGTCGCAAACTGGCGGGCGTCGAGAAGCTCTAGGTTCAGGGCGTTGGAGGAGAAGGTCATCGAGCCGTGATAGGTCACGCGGGCAGCCTGGTTATCTCCCCTCTTGGTGGTGATTATCATAACGGCTCCGGAGTCGAATCCGAATACAGCCGCAGCCGATGCGTCTTTAAGGACGGATATGCTCTCGATTTCATTGGGGTCGAGGTCGTCGATGGAACGTTGCACACCGTCCACGATGGCTTTGACGCCACTTCCGCGAATGAGCAGGGAGGAACCGTCACCTCCGGGAACACCGGAAGACTGATAGGATATAACTCCCGGGACGACGCCACCTAGCATATTGGTAACGCTCTGCGCCGGGGCCTTGGCCAGCTTGTCACCGTCCACCTTGGAGATGGCGCCGGTGATGCTCTGGCGTTTCTGGGTGCCGTAGCCGATGACGACCACGTCTTCCAGCATTGTAGAATCAGTTTCCAGCACG
>CACZBP010000058.1 GCA_902779495.1 uncultured Bacteroidia bacterium | reverse complement strand
CCTTCACGGATGGCTTCGGAGATCTTCCTCTCGACGCCTTCTTCCCCGGCGTAGTCCATACCGGAGGCGGCAAGGGTCACCACCTCGCCGAGTCCCCAAAGGGAGGAAAGTGCCTTGATGTAGGGACTGCCCTGCTCCCTGGGGTCGCCTGTCGGGATATCCATTCCACGCGTGGTGATATAGAGGACCTTCTGGCAAGAGCACAGGCCGACGCATTTCGTCCCGTCGTCTGCGAAGGTGATGTTGAAGAGCGACGTCTGCTCGATGAAAGCCTTCAGGACGGCCGGGAAACTCATATCCCAGAACGGAGCGGCGATCACCAGGCGGTCAGCCTCCGCAATCCTCTTCGCGCAGTCAACGGCCCACTGCGGGGTCTCCCCGCGGGTTCTTTCACCATAAGAGCCAGGAGTTAGGGGAACGATTCCCTCCATCTCCGGAAGGTGATACTCGGTGACCTCATATCTTTCCCTGAGCGCGTCCACAATGGGTCCCGCGATTCTCCGGGTGCGGGACTGTTCCTGCCTTACGCAGGCATCTATGAAAACCAGTTTCTCAGCCATGGCCAGTTCATTAGAAATTATAGTTAATATGCCGTCAGGCGGAATGGGCGGCGCCCTGGAGGACTTCGGTGAGGGTCGGGTGGGCGTGGATGATGCTGCGGAGGTCACGCAGGGTGGCCTTGCTGTTCATCAGGGCGGCGATTTCCTGGATGATGTCGGAGCTGTGGGCGCCGAAGAGGTGGCAGCCGAGGAGGCGGCCGTCGTCTTCGGAGACGATCAGCTTGCAGAATCCGTCAGGGGCGGCCATACTGAGGGCTTTGCCGTTGGCCCGGAAGAAGGACTTCAAGCACTTGATTTTCAGTCCCTTTGCCTCGCACTCTTCCTCTGTCAGGCCTACGGTGGCGGCTTCCGGCTCGGTAAAAACCGCGGCCGGGATTACGGACAGGTCGATGTCGTGCTCCTTCTCGCCGAAAATGGCGTCGAGGGCGACAAGCCCCTGGAAGATGGCGGCGTGGGCCAGCATTATGCCGCCGGTGACATCACCGATGGCGAAGATATTGGGCACGCTGGTGCGCATCTCGCCGTCCACCTGGATGCCTTTGGGCGAATAGGCCACGCCGACATCATCGAGATTTATGGTATTCACATTGGGCCTTCTGCCCACAGCCATCAGCACCTTGTCCGCCTCCAGGACGAACTCCTTGTCCTTCTTGACATAGGTCACGGAGAGCCCGTCACCGGCTTTGGCGATGGACTGCACGGCAGCTGAAGTCTCTATTGAGATGCCTTTCTTCGAAAGGCTCTGTTTCAGGCGTTTGGCAAGGTCGGTATCGAAGCGCGGGAGAATCTCCTTGCAGAACTCCACGACAGTCACACAGGAGCCGAATGAATTGAATATCGAAGCGAACTCAAGGCCTATCACTCCGCCGCCGATAACTACCAGACGCTCCGGTACCGCATCGAGATCGAGAATCTCGGTGGAGGTGATAACGCCCGGAAGGTCGTTGCCGGGTATCGGCAGCGTTGCGCTGTGAGAGCCGGTGGCGATGATAACATAGTCGGCACAGTACTCCGTGCCGTCCACAACCACGGTGTGGACATCCTTGAAGGCAGCCTTGCCGCGCACAAGCGTGATATTCTTCCCGCCAAGGAGGAACTCCACGCCGCCGCGCAGCTGCTCGACGACCTGGTTCTTCCTCTGGACAACCTTCTGGAAGTCAAAGGAATACTGCGGGATATCCACGCCGAACGTACTTCCCTGCCTGACATCGTCAAGCACCTGAGCATTGCGGCAGAACGACTTGGTCGGGATGCAGCCCTCGTTAAGGCAGGTGCCGCCCACGGGGCCGTCCGACACTATCGTCACCTCGGCTCCCCTCTTAGCGGCAGCCACGGCGGTCTCATAACCGCCCGGCCCCGCTCCGATAATCGCTCCATCCCTCCCACTGTCTACCGCGTCATTTGCTCCGCAAATAACTTGTAGCCAGCGGGCCCCTCCCTCTAACATGGCCGAGGGTGGCCATGGGTTTAGGAATGAGGTAGCATACTTGCCTATATTACATTAAGGTTGGTACTTCAATATTGGCTGCCGGGCGGCGGTAGTTTCGTCGGGGCGGCGGATGGGGGCGCAGTGGGGCGCGGCCTTGAGCATAGCAGGGTCGGCTGCTGCCTCGGCGGCAATCTCACGCATCACGCCGATGAAGGCATCTATCGTCTCAAGCGACTCTGTTTCAGTCGGTTCTATCATAAGGGCCTGGTGGAACAGCAGAGGGAAATAGATGGTCGGGGCGTGGAAGCCGAAGTCCAGCAGACGCTTGGCCACATCGAGGGTCGTGGCGCCTTCGCGCTCGGGGCCGGAACCGTCATTGACAAGGCCGTCAAAGACGAACTCGTGCTTGCAAACTGACGGGATGGGAAGCTTGTAGCAATCCTTGAGGGACTCCTTGATGTAGTTGGCCGAAAGGGTGGCATATTTCCCCGCAAGGGCCACATTCTGGCGGCCGAGCATAAGGATATATGCATATGCGCGCAACATCACGCCGAAGTTGCCGTGGAAACCCGAGACCTTGATGGTCGGCAGCAGGTCCGCAAGATGGGCCGCAACGCCGACGGGGCCGCTTCTGGGACCGCCTCCGCCGTGAGGGGTGGAGAAGGTCTTGTGGAGATTGAGGTGCATAATGTCGAAGCCCATATCGCCGGGACGCACGACGCCCAGCAGAGGGTTCATATTGGCTCCGTCATAATAGAGCAGGCCGCCGCATCCGTGGACCAGCGAAGCAATCTCGGCAATCTCCTTCTCGAAGAGGCCGAGGGTGTTCGGATTGGTCATCATTATGCCGGCTATGTCGCTGCCCAGCAAGGGTTTAAGGTCTTCCACATCCACAAGGCCGGCGGCGTTGGACTTCACCTCCACGACCTCGAGGCCGCAGACGGCTGCGCTGGCAGGATTGGTGCCGTGGGCGCTGTCGGGGACTATGACCTTGGTGCGGGCGGTGTCGCCGCGACGCATATGGTAGGACCTCATTATCATCAGGCCGGTAAGCTCGCCGTGGGCGCCCGCGCAGGGCTCGAAGGTAAACTTCGCCATGCCGGTTATCTCGGCAAGGGCCTTGTCAAGGCCTTCAATCACGGCTTTTGCTCCGTCAGCCCCGTCCTGAAGAGGGTGCAGGCCGATGAAACCGGGCATAGCGGCAACCTCCTCGTTAATCTTGGGGTTGTATTTCATCGTGCAGCTGCCAAGGGGATAGAATCCCGTGTCGACGCCGAAATTCATCTGGGAGAGGTTGGTATAGTGGCGGACGACATCCGGCTCGCTCACCTCGGGGAGTCCGAGAGGCTCTCCCCTCCTGAGTCCTTCAGGAAGTTCGGCAAGGCCGCGGCCATATCCGTTGGCGGGCAGGGTATATCCCTTCCTTCCCGGCTTGGAAATCTCGAATATGAGTTTATCGTAGTACTTCATAGCCTATACCTCCTTTACTGCCGCCACGAGGGCGTCTATTTCCTCCCTGGTCCTCTTTTCGGTCACGCAGAAGCTCACATAGCCTTCCTCCGTGGAGAGGGCGCCGAAGAAACCGGCGGCGGCAAGGGCCTTCTGCAAGGCCTCCGCGCTCACCAGCGGATTCAGCACGAACTCCTTGAGGAACGGAGCCGTGAATGCCTCCTCGAACTTGCCGGTGGCAAGCAGGGCGTCGTGAAGATAATGGGCGCCGGCGTAGCTCAGGTCATTTACCTGCCTGAGGCCTTCGGGGCCCATAAGTGCCATATAGACAGTCACATACAGGGCCATCAGGCTCTCGTTGGAGCATATGTTGCTGGTGGCCTTTTCCCGGCGGATATGCTGCTCGCGGGCCTGGAGGGTGAGCACATAGCAACGCTTGCCGTCGGCATCGACGGTCTGTCCGACGATGCGACCGGGCATCTTGCGCACATAGTCGCTGCGGCAGGCCATAAAGCCCACATACGGGCCTCCGAAGCAGACGGGGATGCCAAGCGGCTGGCCGTCGCCCACCGCGATGTCGAAGTCCCACTCGCCCGGAGTCTTGATGACCGCGAGGGCCGAAGGGTCGCAGTACTCCACCACGACGGCCTTTGCCTCGTGGACGGCCTCGGCAAAGCCGGTATAGTCCTCGATGATGCCGAAGCGGTTGAGCGCGGGGACGATTACGCCCGCCACGTCGCCGGCTTCGAGCTGGGCCTTGAGGCTCTCAAGGCTGGTCCTGCCCTTTTCCATCTCGACATAGCCGAGCGGCACGCCGTGGAAACGGGCATAGGTCTCGACCACCTGACTGACCTGCGGCAGAAGGCCTTTGGACAGGAGCACGCGGGTCTTTTTCTTCGTGCAGGCAAGGGCCATCTTCATCGCCTCGGCTGCGGCTGTGGGGCCGTCGTAGAGGGAAGCGTTGCTGACGTCCATCCCGGTCAGGGAGCATATCATCGACTGATACTCAAATATATACCTCAGGGTACCCTGGGATATTTCGGCCTGGTAGGGAGTGTAGGCCGTCAGGAATTCGCTGCGTGAAGTGATATAGGGAACGACCGCCGGGGTGTAGTGGTCATATGCGCCCGCGCCTGCGAAAATCTTATAGCGGGTGTTGCGAGAGGCGAGGTCTTCGAAGAAATCCCTCACCTGCTGCTCGGACATTGCGTCCGGCAGGTCGTATCCGCCCTTGTGGATGAACTGCGGGGGGACGTCGGCATAGAGGTCGTCCAGGGAGGAGACCCCTATCTTTTCCAGCATCGTCCGTATGTCATCCTCCGTATGGGGGAAATATGAGAATCCGGCCATAGGCTCTACTCGTTCTGTGCTGCGTAGGCGGCTGCGTCCATAAGGGCGTCAAGCTCGGAAGGATCGCTGATGCGGACCTTGATTATCCAGGCTGCATATGCATCCTCGTTGATAAGTTCGGGGCTGTCCTCCAGGGCCTCGTTGACCTCTACGACAACTCCGCTGACGGGGCTGTACAGGTCGCTGGATGCCTTGACGCTTTCGAGTGCGCCGAACTCCTCGCCGGCCTCGACCTCGTCGTCGACCTCGGGCATATCCACATAGGTGATGTCGCCCATCTCTTTCTGTGCGAAATCGGAAACGCCGATGGTGGCAATGTCCTTTTTATAATTCGTCTGATAGAATCTCTTTTTGATGACCTTTCCGGGGAAGACTTTCTTGCGGATGCGGATCCACAGCGGGGTCTCCAGGGCGGAATACTCCGCCTTCACGAGGGCGAAGCAGATGCTCTTGTCCAGGGAGATTGAATGATAGCCCGTGGTGACCACACCGACCTGGGTCTCATCCTCGAGCTCGACGGGATAGCCCGCCCGCGGGATGGCCCTGTCCTCGATCTCGATGCCGACCAGTTTCTTGGACACGCCGCTTGCCTTCTGGGCGAGAAGGGCATCGCGGCCTATGAACTCCTTGTCATACTTGCAGAACATCCCGAGGCCCGCTTCGACGGGGGTGATTTCGGGGCTCAGCTCGTCTCCATAGAGGGGCAGCCCGGCCTCGAAACGGAGGGTGTCGCGGCATCCAAGGCCGCAGGGAACGACACCCGCCTTAAGGAGCCTGTCCCATATCTCGACCGTGCCTTCGGGGGAAGTGTATATTTCAAAACCGTCTTCGCCGGTGTAGCCCGTACGGCTGACGATGAGACGCGCGCCGCCATAGGTGCTCTCGTAATAGGTGTAGAAGGTCAGGGAGGCGGCTTGGGCAAAGCCAAGGACATCCACTATAACCTTCTCTGCCTCAGGACCTTGGAGGGCTATCTGGCCCCAGGAAGGAGACTGATTGTCGATGAGGACCTCATATCCTTGGGCCTGCTCGCGCATCCAGGCCTCGTCCTTGTCGATGTTGGCGGCGTTGACCACCAGGAGGAACTTGTCCGCGGAGGCCTCCTTGTAGACCAGCAGGTCGTCGACCACACCGCCATCGGGATAGAGCATCATCCCATAGAGGACCTTGCCGGAGGGCATATCCTTCACGTCGTTGGTAAAGATATGGTTGACAAAGGCCTGCGCATCCTTGCCGCTGATGAAGATTTCGCCCATATGGGAGACGTCGAACATCCCCGCGCGGGTGCGGACTGCGATGTGCTCCTCGGTGATGGAAGAATACTGGATAGGCATCATATAGCCCGCGAAGGGGCTCATCTTCGCGCCAAGCGCGACGTGGCTGTCATACAGACAGGTTAGTTTGAGATCATCCATTTATATAAGCTTTTTCAATTTCCTGAATTTCAAGGATTTGTGATGGTTCCAAAAGAAGGGTGCCGTCGCCTGCGCGGAAATGGCCGGCAAGGTATTCCGCAAAGGCGGCGGTATCGGGAAAGGCCTCAAGGCCGGCAGCGCGCATCTGCTCGGAGATGTTAGTCACGCGCTCGCGCACTGACTTTATCCCCTTGGATGAGAGTTTCTCACGGGAAGGGGTTATCGCAGCTGTAATCGCCTCAAGGTCAGAGTCATAGAGCATCGTTCCGTGGGCAATACCGCAGGATGGGAGCTTGAAGAACGCATTGCCGGAGACTTTCTTCCCGGCCACCAGAACGTCGTTTCTGCCTGAAGGCTGGGCATCAAGGCCAAGGGAGCGAAGGGCCTCGGCCATCCTGGACACGAAGCTGGTAAGGAGGTCCGGGGCTGCGCCGGGGCCGGGGATGATATAGGAGACCATCAGATTGCCTTCGTCGGCATAGACGCAGCCTCCGCCGCTTTTGCGACGGACGATGTCCACTGCGTGCTCCTTGCAATATGGAAGGTTGACTTCGGCCTCAAGATCCTGGTTGCGGCCTATTATGACGGTCGGGGCCACCTGCCAGAGGAAGAAGCACTCGGGGGTGTCCTTCCTGGCGGCGAGGTATTCCTCCATCGCCAGATAGAACGCCAATCCCCTCTTTTTGGCATCGGGAAGCCGGACCTGGATCATAGTACACTTATATTATCTCCCAAATATAATAAAATATACTGAAAACTTAAACTATTTAATTCTCCAATCCCACAAATCGTAAGTTTTCTCGGCTTTTTCCTGCTCGCCATAGTCCAGATTGACGAAAAAGTCCATTCCGGTGAGCTTCTCCAGGGCATCCACGCTCATCGCATACGATGCAAGGCCCTTGTCTCCGGCCTCGTTGGGGAAGACGAAGGCCACCGAGGTGAAAGAACCGTCCTTCTTCTGGGCCAGCAGGGCCTTGAAGAA
The DNA here is from genome assembly GCA_902779495.1 of uncultured Bacteroidia bacterium. Lineage (GTDB taxonomy): Bacteria > Bacteroidota > Bacteroidia > Bacteroidales > UBA932 > Cryptobacteroides. The sequence continues at coordinate 12,341 of CACZBP010000058.1, read as the reverse complement.
GCCGTCCGGAATCATCACCTTGTTGCTGCCTATCGTCCCCTTACCTCTGTCCACGATGGGGCCGCAGCATATCCACACGCGTCCGTAGTACTTGGCCTCCTTGCGGGTCTGCTTCTCGAGGTCGTTCCACACGCCGCTGTTAAGGTTGTGATTCTGAGGGCATATGTTCGTAAGGTAGAAGCATTCCTTCATAGTCTGGGAGCTCCATTTCATATCGCCCGAGGGCGCCATATGGCCGCGGTCCCAGCCGGAGCCCACATAGTCGCGGTCATAGGCCTGGCGGCCTTTCCACGAAGGGTCCGGACCGAACTTTTCCGCCCGGTCGAAATCGCCGTAGAGCTCGCTGGAAAGCAGTTCCCAGGCCACCCAGTTGGGGATGCGCCACTTCTCGTTGTAGGAAAGGGTGTAGCCCATATGCTCAATCACCGAGTTGTCCCCATACATATAGGGGATCTCCAGGCCGTGCTGGGCGACCTTGGTGGCCTTGGTTCCGGGTGTCGAGGCAAGGGTCGAAGGTTCGGATGAACCCTGGTTGCCGTTACCCCCGCCAAAGCCGCAGGAAGCCAGTGCCACAAGCATTACGAAATATGCCAAACGCCTCATATGCAATTATTTATAAAATTATATAAGTCTTTATTGAATTGTCTGTTTATGCGGCGGTCATCTTCGCGGCCGCCTTTGCGCCGGTCAGTTCCCCGCAGATGTCGACGCCCAGAACGCTGGTCGCCCTGAAGATGCTCTTCAGGAGGGAGAACAGGCGTTCCTGCGTCATAGAGCCCTGGTCCCAGTCCGTCCTTGCGAATTCCGGCGATAGGACATCCTTGTCTATAGATATGTACGCCGGCAGGCCGATCGGCCATAGAAGCTCGCGGTCGAGGTCGTTCTCGGTGAGCACCTCCACCCTGGGCCCGAAGCCTTTTGTCTCTTCGACAAGCTGTGGGTTGATGCCGATTATGATTGCTTTGAAGAGCCAGTCATCTTCCTCGAGCAGCGTCCGGAGCCAGCCGCCGCAACTGAGGATTCCGCCCAGTGCGGCGGGCTGCATATCCGGATGATGGTCGAAGAGGACAAGGCAGTAGGGACGGGCGATTCCCGAGGTCGTGAGCCGGGTCAGATAGTGAAAATCCCCGCTGTCTATCCACTTTATAAAATGACTTCCCGAAGCGGCTATCCTTCGCCTTAATTCGGCCTCCGCCTCAGGGTCACAGTAGCAGACCGTGCCTTCGATGTCGCGGCAATCCAGCACTTCGGAAGGGCTTTCTCCACCCTCCCGAAGCTCCGGATAGGCCTCTGACATCATTATTTGGATTGATTTATCCAACTTATTGATTATTAGCTAAAGTAACAAATTTGTTAATACTTATAACATTTTTGTTAATATCGTTAATCGATATTTGGCGTGTCCCAAACCTTGGTCTTGTTGCACTTCACAATGGCGGACTGACCGCCAACTTCGATACGGAAGTCACCCTCCTCCAGACGCCACTTTCCGTCGGTGCCGACGAAGGCGAGTTCATAGGCGGGAAGGGTGAAACTGACGGTCTTCGACTCGCCGGGAGCGAGGCTGACCTTGTCGAATCCGCGCAGGCGGCGAACGTCGGGAACGACGCTCGCCACGAGGTCGCTGACATACATCAGCACCGGCTCCTTGCCAGCCACCTTACCGGTGTTGGCAACGGTGACTTCGACGCTGACAGTGTCTTCGGGACCAAATTCGGCGGGAGAGACGGAGAGGTTGCCATACTCATAGGTGGTGTAGCTCAGGCCGTGGCCGAAGGGCCACTGCACGTCGATCTTCGCGTCGTAGTTGTAGAGCCCTTCCCTGGTGTCCTGCACTTCGGAGACCTTATAATCATAGGTATGAAGGGCGTTGATCCACTTGGAGTAGGTGAAGGGCAGCTTCGCGCTGAAGTTGGCCTCGCCGGCCAGCAGCATAGCAAGGGCGTCTCCACCGTGGTTGCCGGGCAGCATTATGTCCACAACAGCCTTGGCAAGGGGCTCGATCTCATTGATAATGCGAGGACGTCCCTCATTGAGAATCAGCACGATAGGCTTTCCTGTCTTAGCCAATGCTTTAACCAGTTCCTTCTGGTTGGGAGAGAGGTTCAGGTCATTGGTGTTGCCAGGTGTCTCGCAATAGGTGTTCTCACCTATGCAGGCGAGGATGACATCCGCTCCGCGGGCGGCGGCGACTGCCTTGTCCACGTCGACGGCCCTGTCAAACTCCCAGTTGTCGCTTTCATAGACGACGCCGGGGACATATTTCACATTGGCCGGGCCGAACTTCTCCTGAACGGCCTCGAGGATGGTGTTGTGCTGCGGTCCCAGCTCGTCGGCGCGGACACCCTGCCAGGTGTAGGACCAGCCGCCGTTGAGCGTCCTCAACGAATTGGCGTTGGGGCCGGTCACGAGGATGCGGGTGCCCTTTGCAAGAGGCAGGAGGTTCCCTTCGTTCTTCAGCAGGACTTCGCTCTCAAGGGCGGCGCCCAAGGCAAGAGCCTTGAATTCATCGCTGCCTACCTTGTCGTAGCCGGAGACATCCCAGGTGGGATGGTCGAAAAGTCCGAGGCGGAATTTCATACGCAGGATCCTGCGAACGGCATCGTCAAGCCTTGCCTGAGGAATCCTCCCCTCCTTCACCAACTCTACGATAAGTCCCGGAATCTCAGGGGCATAGGGCTCCATAATCATATCGATTCCGGCATTGACGCCCTTGGCTATAGCGTCCTTCAGGTCGACGGCGATATGCTCCCTGTTCCACAGGCAGAATATGTCGCCCCAGTCGGTTATCATCATTCCGTCCCAGCCGAGGTCCTCCTTGACCCAGCCGGTGAGCATCTCCTTGTTGGCGTGCATAGGGACGCCGTTGATGGAGGCGGAGTTGATCATCATATTGAGGGCTCCGGCCTGGACGCACTCCTTGAAGGGGCGGAAATATTTCTCGCGGATGATGGCGGGATTAAGGTAGGCCGGGGTGCGGTCCTTGCCGCTCCAGGGGGCGCCGTAGCACATATAGTGCTTGATGCTCACGGCTATGTTTTCCAGGCCTATGTGATTGGGGTCATCGCCCTGGATGGCACGCACTTCCGTCTTTGCCATCTCGGCCTGCACGTAGGGGTCTTCACCGAAGCTTTCCCACATCCTGGACCATCTGGGGTCGCGCCCGAGGTCCATAACCGGTGAGAAAGTCCAGGGAATCATCGCGGAACGGGTCTCATAGGCTATTACGCGTCCCATATCCGCGGCGAGCTGGCGGTTGAAAGAGGATGCCAGGTTGATTTCCTGAGGGAAGAGTACGCCGCCAAGGATATAAGTGGCGCCGTGGATTTCATCAAGGCCATAAAGGCACGGGATTCCCATTTCCCTCATAGAGGCCTCCTGGATCTTGGTTATGGCCTCGGCATACACTGCCGGGGGCTGTGCCTGGTCGTTTATGGCGTTGAGGATGGAGCCGACCTTGGTCTCCCCTATGATCCTGTCTATCTTCTCCTGGTCGGGCTTTCCGTCAGTGAGGAAGTGGGAGACGTTGAGCTGAAGCATCTGTCCTGCTTTCTGCTCTATGGTCATTCCCTTCAGCACCTTCTCGACCTTTGCCTCTATCTCGGGATCCGCTTCGATGGCCGGTTTGACCTTGGGAGCGCACGAGAGGGCGGCCAGGAGGGCTGTCAGTAGTATTATGCTCTTTTTCATATCGCAAAAATGGCCGGCCGTGCGGCCAGCCATATAAGTAGTTGAAATTCAGGATTAATAGGTGACAACTGCGGGGAGTTCCTTGGCCTGGTCTATCATCCTCTGGATTTCGATCTCGGTGGGGACCCTCTTCGTGCGGTGCTCTTTCTCGTTGACCTCGTTCATTGTCTTGACGAGGTTGGCGGCGTTGCGGTGGGAGAGTTCCTTGACGGTGTCAACACCGGCGGCCTCGAGAAGCTCGGAGAACTGGGGGCCTATGCCCTTGATCCTGCAGAGGTCTGCGTGGTTGACCCAAGTGAGGATGAGCTTGCCGGTGATGCCGGTGGCATCCTCAAGATCCTTACGGCCCTTGGGGGTCTTGCCCTTTTCGAGAAGCTGGTCGATGGTCTCAATGCCTGCTGCAATGAGTTTCTCTGCGTAAACTTCGCCTACGCCCTGAATGTCAATGATTTTGTAAGCCATAATTTATTGGATTTAATTAGTTGGTTTCGGTTTTGGCTAAACGCCTTAGTGCGGTGCCGGCATCAAATATAACAATAATTTTTTGTAATTCAATCGTTTTACAACTTTTTTATTGCGCGGCGTTCGCACGCGAGGTTGCTTCCAGGTCGAGGGCTTCGGCCAGGATGAGGATGGGATTCAGCACCTTGTAGCCCGTGGACATCTCTATCTGCCACTTGCAGGTGTCGCATTCGCAGGTGACATATTCGGGATGGACCGAGGCTATCTGCTCGAAGAGGGGCTTGCCTATGGCCTGCGAGTACTTGTAGTTCTCCTTCTTGAAGCCATATGTGCCCGCGATGCCGCAGCAGCCGCTGTCCAGGATAGTGAGGTTCATTCCCGGGATGGCCTCGAGCAGGCGGCGGGTGAATATGCTCCAGCCGAGCTTTTCCATATGGCAGGGAATGTGATAGGCCACCCTGGCCTTGAAGTCGGGCTTGAAGACGAGCTTGACCTTTCCGTCGTCGACTTTCTCATATATGAACTTCTCCACGAGGGTTATGCGGTCGCGAACTGCGGAGTTGTCAACTCCCAGAATATCAGGATATTCATCCCTCATAGTGAAAGTACAGGTTGAAGCCGTTGTAACTATCGGGAGGTCCGTCTTCGAGAAGGTTTCGATGTTGTGCCTGGCGTGCTTTTCGGCGGCTTTCCAAAGGCCGTTGGAGATCATTGCCACCCCGCAGCACTGCTCGTCAATGAGCTGGACGCCATATCCCAGGGCGTTCATCACGCTCACGAAAGCCTTGCCCACCTCCGGGTGCTGGAATTCGGTGGAACAGCCGTGGAAGAAGGCCACCTGGTTAGGATATTCGGCCTGGGCCTTGCGCGCATTGCGCCTGAACCAGCCTTCGAAGCCTTTGAACTGGTATTTGGGGAAGCTGCGGTGCTTGTCCACGCCCAGGAAACTGTCCATCGCGACCTTTGCCAGGTCGGTCGCCATCACGGCGTTCACCACGGGGGCGACAGGCCTTGCGACCGCGCCCATAAAGTCGGTTCCCGCCAGGATCCTGTCGCGAAGGGACGGGCGCGCCGAGGAATATTTCTTCCTCGCCGAGTGGATGATGTCCGCTATCTTAACCCCTGATGGACAGGCGTTTTCGCACCTCTTGCAGTTCATGCAGTACTTGAGGTTCTCGTCGTAGAAGAAGGGGTTCTTCAGGCGAAGGCGCTCCCCGTCCGGGCCGGCCTGCTTGGGACCTGGATAGAGGGGGTTGACCGGGACCACGGGACAATATGCCGTGCATATCGTGCATTTTATGCACTGCTCGAAATTGTTGACGCTGTAGTTGCTTTCCTGCATCGTTCTATTCTCCCAATATGCTGTCGGCTGCAGAGAGGGCCGTCATTATGGCGACTCCGGCACCGCACCCGAGTTTGACTGAATTGCACTCCCCTATGATGGCTCCGACGGCATACAGGTTGCTCACCGTCCTGCCGTCCTTGAAGGGGTGGAAAGAGGCGTCGGTCTTTACTCCGAAGCCTATATATTTCTGCTCGGCGAAGAAATTCCTGTCATACCAGTCCATCCTGCTGGGCTCGAAGTCCACGTCGAGGCCGAGCAGCGGCTCGATGACCTTCTCCGGCGTGGAGCGGAGGCCTTTGCTGAAGAAACTGCCGGTGGCGAGCACGAAGTTCTCTGCCGTGAGGCGCATCCCACCCAGATTCACCGTCCTGACGCTCTCCAGGCGGTCTTCCGCAAGCGAGGCTTCCACGACCTCGTCCCCTGCCATAAAGGTGCCTCCCGCAGCCTCGTAGGCCTTTTTGATAAGGAGCTGGGAACGGATGCCGGGCACGGAAGGGGGCATCGTGCCGAGGAATATGGTGTTGACGTGGATGTTCTCCTTGATGGTCACAAGCGCAGCGGCTCCGTTAAGGCCGAAGACCGACGGGAGGATCACAGTGTCTTCGTCCTGAAGGAGGGCGCGGACCGTCCTGGCCACCGAAGCTACCATTCTGCCGGACTCCAGGACGCGGGCGATATTCACCGAGCGCATCTCGGAGGGATTGGAGCGGAGGCGCTCCATTTCGGGCAGTTCCACGGTCTCTATCCTGCAGGAGGTGCCGTGCTCTTCGAGGCTGGCGGCTATCATCGCCGTGTTGAAGTCGAGATAGCCTTTCAGATTGACTATCAGGGCCTTGTCGCCGACTTTGATGTCCTTCGAGGGGAAAAGGGTGACGTCCGACAGGGCCAGCCAGGCGGGCTTAATGTTGCCCGTGGGGCTGATCATATAGCTGTTCCTGTCTTCTTCGCCCACGAGCGGAACGCCGCAGGAGGCGAACAGGGTCTTGACGAGAGAGGCATATTGCTTCATCCTCGCAGGGCCTATCTTGCTGTAGGGATGGGTCTCGGGGAGGTTCTTTATCGCCGCGAGGGGCTTTTCCACGGGAGTGCCGTCCGGCAGGCGGGAAAGGAGCCCGAAAGCGCCGGAGGAGAAATGCATCGCATTCTGTCCGGTGGATATGATTGCGGTGGTCTGCCCCGCCCTCTGCAGCTTCAGGCCGCACAGCAGGCCCGACAGGCCGCCACCTATTACTATTGTATCGAAATGCATAACTGTCAGTCGTTTAAGCCGAGAACTTCAGAGTAGACCCACTGGGAATATTCGCTTTCGCGCAGGGTTTCGCCCCAGGCCACGGGATACATTCCCTTCCACCTCTCGGTCATAAAGTCCTTGAGGTCTTCCTTGGCTCGTGCGGCGCATTTGCCTGCCTTGATGAAGAGGCCCGCCGTGCGGCAGCCGCAGAGCTCGCCCTGGCAGGTGCCCATTCCCACACGCGTGCGGCGGCGGATGTCCACCAGGTTGTGGACGTCGAGACGTTCTATAGCGACGTTCACCTCGCCCACCGAGACCTGCTCGCATTCGCACACAAGGCTCTGGGAATAGACGTCATTCAGGGGGATGTTGCCCGCCCTGTCGCCGAAGCGGCCCACGGCGGCTTTCTGGGTCGTCGTCGGGGCGGCCCATATCTTCTTGGCGGCTTCCTCGAGGGTCTTGCTCTCGGAGCCAGGGAGAGGCAGGTCGCGCGTCACGCAGCCCGCGGTGACGTGGAGCTTGCGGCAGACAAGGTCTGAGGCCTGCTCTGCCATAAGCCTGTAGGTCATAAGCTTACCGCCGGTTATCGTTATGAAACCTTTAAGTCCGTCGCGGGTCTCGTGGTCCAGCAGGACTATGCCTCGGCTGATGTTTCGGCCGGAAGGGTCGTTGTCTGCCGAGACGAGCGGACGCACGCCGGCGTAGGCACGCAGGATGCGGGTCGTCTCAAGGCAGGGGGCGAGCTTGGCGCCTTCCGCCAGAAGGAGGTTCACCTCGTCCGGAGTGACCTGCATATTGTCGCATTCTTCAAAGGGGACCTTGGTGGAGGTGGTGCCTATGACGCAGACCGTGTCGCCCGGCACGAGGATGTCCGCATTGGCGGGCTTGCGGCAGCGGTTGAGCACGATGCCGTTCACCCTGTGGGCGAAAATCAGACCTGCACTCCGGCAAGCTCGGCTATATGGTGGCCCCATATGCCGGCGGCATTGACCGTTATCGGTGCGTAATATTCCGACGTCTCCCCTGTCTTATGGTCCAGGACCTTGACTCCGCGGATGGTGTCACCTTGCTTGATGAAGTCCGTAACTTCCGTATAGACAAGGACTTTTGCACCGTGGAGCTTTGCGTCGATGATGTTGGAGGCGCATAGCCGGAAAGGGTCCACCGACCCGTCGGGGACGCGCACCGCGCCGATTATCGACGGATTGACCGAGGGTTCCAGGCGGATGGCCTCGGCCGGGTCGAGGACCTCGGCCTTTATGCCCGCGGCGGTGCAGGATTCGACGAACTTGGCCTGGTAGGCAAGGTCGTCTTCGGGGAGGGTTATGAAGAATCCCGAAGTCTCGTCCACGCAGTGGCGGGCGATGCGCCTCAGGATCATATTTTCTTCAATGCATTCGGTGGCGGATTCCCTGTCGGTGACGGCATATCGGGCGCCGCTGTGCAGCAGGCCGTGGTTGCGGCCGGTCGCGCCGTCGGCTATGTCGTGCCTTTCCACGAGAAGCACCTTCAGGCCCCTCAGCGCACAGTCCCTCGCCGTTCCGGCCCCGGTGATTCCCCCGCCGATGACTATTACGTCAAACTCGTTCTCAGATTTCATATTACGTGGTTATCTTGACAAATATACCATTTTTTTCGTAATTTTGCACCGTATGAAGGCGATATTGATATATTCCGGCGGAATGGACAGCACGGTGCTGCTGTACAAATATGCCAGCGAAATTTCCCTGGCGGTGACTTTCACATATGGCGCAAGGCAGGACGAACCGCAGACGGCGTGCGCGGCCGCAAATTGCAAAAGGCTGGGAATCAGGCATATGGTTATTCCCCTGGAGTTCATCGGGCAGTATTTCAAGAGCAGCCTCCTCAAGGGCGGAGAGCCGATCCCCCACGGCGAATATGACGAGGGCAATATGAAGAGCACCGTTGTGCCCTTCCGCAACGGCATAATGCTTTCCGTGGCCGCCGGCCTTGCCGAGAGTAATGGCCTCGACACCATCCTCATCGCCAACCACTCAGGCGACCACGCCATCTACCCCGACTGCCGTCCCGGCTTCATCGCTGCCATCGACGCCGCCGTCCAGGCCGGCACCTACAAAGGCATCCGCGTGCTCTCCCCTTTCTGCGACCTCACCAAGCGCGACATCGCCCTGCTGGGCAAAGACCTTGGCGTCCCCTTCGAGGAGACCTACTCCTGCTATGAAGGGACCCCGCGCCATTGCGGCGAGTGCGCCACCTGCCGCGAGCGTAAAGAAGCCCTCCGCGGCTTCGACCCCACTGAGTATATGATTTAGGAATCCCCTGCGGCTTCCATATCCTTTATCCGCGCTTCCAATTCCTCCACGCGGCGGCGCTCCCTTTCAAGGGCCTCCAGGGCCTCCCTGAGGTCTTTCTGCACTGATGGCTTGCCCTTGGGGCCGGTGCGCTTGGGAGCCGGAGGCGCAATCTGCTGAATCTTCTCGCACAGGGCCTTGAATGAGGGCAGCATATCGAAGCCTTCCACGGCGTTCAGGTCATCAATCCTCTGGCATAGCTTGGCGAAACCGTGGGCGACGCGGCTGCGTATGGCCTGCACGGTCGTCACGTTGTTTACCCTCAGGGGCATCGCGGCCACCCGCATATTGCTTCGCATATATTCCACAAGATACTGCCCGTCCTTGTCGTCCTGTCCCAGCACCTTCTCCACGAACCGGTAGAATCCTTCCCTGGCCTTTCCCTGCACGCCGTCAGCGTTGCGAAGCGAGTTTATGATATCCAGATCGAACTCGAGATTGTCCAGAACCCGCTGAAGCTCAGCCTTTTTCGCCTCTATCTTCCGGCGGATCTCCACCGCTTCCGGATATGCGTCCGGGCCCGGGTGGTCGATGTGCGAGGGCTTGTGTCTTGGCAGGAAAGCGTCCCTATATTCCTTTTCCCGCGCCTGACGCACCTGCGGGGAAAGGAGGCCTTCGTAATATGCCCTTACGTCCCGGGGGTCTTTCAGCCCGAGGATCTTCGTCAGCTCGCGGTAGGACGTGCCCTTTTCAAGGCTTCGGACGGCATATGTCCTGCGAAGGTCCGAGACGCGCAGCAGGGGCAGCACCAGTTCGACCGTTATGCGGTTCAGGCGAAAGCGCAGCAGCGCCGGCGACATCTGCCTGGGTTTCCCGGTCGCCAGGTAGACGGTGGGGATGGATTCCAGCTTCCGCAGATATATCTTCTGGCGCTCCCCGATGGGGATTTCGCGGCACTGGCCTTTGGACCGGGATGCCGTCCCGCATTCGGGCCATATGCGTATCTTGCTGGCGCTGAATGATATATCCTCCCACCTGAGTTCCTGCATCTCTCCCGGGCTGATGCCGGTCGTGAGCATCAGGAACAGGCACAGGTTCTTCGTGTCGGGGTGGCCGACGAGATACCTCTCGAGCCTCTCCTGCTCCTCCACGGTGAGGATCGTCGCGCCCTTTTCCGGCTTCGGGACCCCGAGCCCGAGGTCCCACCGGGGAGCCTCGCACACCCCCACCGCCGCGCCATAATCCAGCACGCGGAAGAGGATACGCTGCATCGTGTAGATAGTCGTGGCCGCCAACCCCTCCGCTTTCTTGCGGGCGATGAAAGCCCGCACCTCGTCCTCGCCCACATCGACCCTCCCTTCAAAGAAAGGGTCGACGTGCGCAGCGAACAGCTGGTCATACAGCGTGAGCGTCTCCCTGCTGAACAACTCCCCGCTCTCCCCCATCCACCGCAAGGCAATCGCATATAAAGGGCTTACAGGCATCATCATAATCCGCACGTCCCGGCGCCTCAATCGCCAATGTTTAGGACGGCACTGCAAATTTAATCATTTCTCCTGTAACCTCCATATCCACAGTTAATAAATAAGGCTTGAAAATTGGCTGTAACCGGGCATAACCAATATTTTCAAGCACTATGTCAACCATTACATTCGCCCAGGTGGCGGCCCTGTGGAAAGCCGATAAAAGGCAGTACGTCAAAAAGTCTTCCTATGCCGCCTATGTCCAGCATCTGAACAAGCATATTCTTCCGTATTTCGGCAACAAGGTCGCCATTTCCGCCGATGATTTTCAGCTGTATGCAAATCATCTGCTCGAGCAGGGGTTGGCTCTGAACACGACCAAGGATTGCATCCTTATCCTCAAAATGGTCTACCGGTTCGGAGAGAAGGCCGGCGTCTGGCCACACATCGACTTCCGTGTCCATTACCCCACCACGCGGGAAGAGCGCAAGGACCTTCCGGTCCTCTCCAGGCAACAGCAGCAACGCCTGTCGCAGTATCTGCAGAACAACTTCTCTTTCAGGAACTTAGGCCTGCAGATATGTATGCAGAGCGGCCTTCGCATAGGAGAAATATGTGCCTTGCAGTGGAAGGACCTGGATATGGCAACCGGTGAAATACATATTCGGAAGACGGTTTCCCGGATATGGCTTGCTGACGGAGAAGAGCGAGAGTACTCGGTGTCGGTGGGAACGCCCAAGACGGTCTCATCAACAAGGGATATCCCTATCACTAAGGAACTTGCAGCGGTGTTGAGGCCCCTGCGGAAAGTCGTCAATCCGGAGTTCTTTGTCGTCTCCAACGACACCACGCCCCTGGAGCCGCGATATTACCGTAACTACTTCCTGAAGGTCCTCGCCGAGCTCGGCATCCCACCCATCCGCTTCCACGCCCTACGCCACAGCTTCGCCACCCGCTGCATCGAAAGCAGATGCGACTACAAGACGGTCTCCGCCATCCTCGGTCACGCCTCGATCTCCACCACGCTTGACCTCTATGTGCATCCTGGCTACGCCGACAAGAAAAAAGCCATCGAGATGATGGCCAAGGCGCTGCGATAAGGTTGCATAGGCCCTCGCGTGCCTCGACTGCGCAGAAATGCGCCATTTCGGGCAGAGAAGGACGTCTTTGGTTGTGGAGGGCAGATTAGCGTACACTTTTGCCATTTTTTGTTCGCTCAGGTACCCTGGAGGGCAGATTAGCGTACACTTTCGCCCATTATTGTTCTCCAAGATGCCCCGGAAGAACATCGAGGACCGTTATAGAATGTTGGTGAGGACACGAACGGGAGGCCAACTTCCGGGAATGGGCCCACCTCGGGCACTTGACCTCAAAACTCGACGGGCTCTGCCCGTAAACTCGAGTCCGGCTGTCGGTCATCCTGCTGACGCAGGACCGTGCCCTGCACAAGGCTCAGAGTCCGGCTGTCGGTCATCCTGCTGACGCAGGACCGTGCCCTGCACAAGGCTCACGCACGCCACCGCACAAGGCCAACTCCATTCCCGTCAATGTCCTCCCGTTCGTGTCCTCACCAACACCAATCCGATGGCTTGCCAGAAGTGATGTTGAACTTGTGACAGGAGGCCTGCCACTACAAAATAATTGCTGATTCATCAATTCCGAAGTTAAGATTTGTGTTCTGAAGATAAGAATTATGCCTAATGGATAAGATTCGTATCTTTTTTTTCTATTTTTCTTATCTCAAGCAATATTTGGATATTCTTCTTTTTGCGTGCTCGGGATTATTTATTAAATTTGCAATGTCATTATGACAATAGCTTATCCCGACAATCAAGGCGCTTCAGTCCCAAATGAAGTGCCTTTTGCCTTCCTAAAGA
>CACZBP010000057.1 GCA_902779495.1 uncultured Bacteroidia bacterium | reverse complement strand
AAACGTTTTCTGACGCAAATATATATAATATTTTTGTCACGAAGAAAAGTTGGTCGAAATATTTTGCGGTTCGGGGAAAAAGTCGTATATTTGCAGGCTAAAAATTTTGTATGGCCGCTGAGCCCGCCAAGATCTGCCCCAGGGAGCAGACGCTTACGGTCGGAAACTTTAAGAGTTTTATCATAATGTACGCAATCGTTGACATTGCAGGTCAGCAGTTCAAGGTAGAAGCTGGCTCAAAGATTTTTGTCAACCGTCTCGCCCAGAAGAAGGATGAGGCTGTTGAGTTCGACAAAGTGCTCCTCATCGACAATGAAGGTGCAGTTAAGGTAGGTGCCCCCTACGTAGAGGGTGCCGTTGTTAAGGCCACCGTCCTCGACGACGAAGTCAAGGCAAAGAAGGTGCTTGTTTTCAAGAAGATCCGCCGCAAGGGCTTCCAGAAGCTGAACGGCCACCGTCAGAAACTGACCCAGATCAGGATCGACGCTATTGCTTAACCGCTTAAAAAAGGATTTATTATGGCACATAAGAAAGGTCAATCCAGTTCAAAGAACGGTCGTGAATCACATAGCAAACGACTCGGTCTCAAGAAGTTCGGCGGTCAGGTAGTGAAGGCCGGCAACATCATAGTCCGCCAGAGGGGCACAGTCCACAATCCCGACAAGAACGTCGGAATGGGCAAGGACCACACCCTCTATGCTCTGATAGACGGTACAGTCAAGTTCTCCAAGAAGAGAGGAGACAAGTCTTTCGTCTCAGTCCTCCCTTTTGAGAACTAGGCTCGAAGGAAATGAGTTAGACAGGGATTGCGCTTCGGGTTCGACGTGCAATCCCGTTTTCTTTTAAAGGAACAGTAATAAAACACAGCATATGCTTACACTCAAGATGCTCCGCGACGATCCCGAGATGGTGATCAGCCGCCTTGCGGTTAAGAATTTCGAGGCAAGGCCCATAGTGGAGAAGATAATCGCCCTGGACACCAACCGTCGTAACCTCCAGACAGAAAGCGACGCCCTCCTTGCGCAGCAGAAGCAGTATGCCGCCCACATAGGCGGCCTGATGAAGGAAGGCAAGAGGGAAGAGGCCGAGCAGGTGAAGAAGGAAGTGGCCGTTCTCAAGGCCCGTTCCAATGAGCTCCTCGCCCAGGCGGAAGAGAACAACAAGGAGCTCGAGGCCAACCTCGTCCTCCTGCCCAACCTGCCCTACAAGCTGGTCCCCGAAGGAAAGGGAGCAGAGGACAACCTCGTCGTAAAGATGGGCGGAGAAGACCCCAAGCTGCCCGAAGGCGCCCTTCCCCACTGGGAGCTCGCCAAGAAATATGACATCATAGACTTCGACCTGGGAGTGAAGCTCACCGGCGCCGGTTTCCCTGTCTATAAAGGCAAGGGTGCCAAGCTCCAGAGGGCCCTCATCAACTTCTTCCTCGACCGCAACACCGCGGCCGGCTATAAGGAAGTCGAGCCCCCCGTTATGGTCAACGCCGCTTCCGGTTTCGGCACCGGGCAGCTCCCTGACAAGGAAGCCCAGATGTATTATGTCGGCCTTGACGACTTCTATCTGGTCCCCACCGCGGAGGTCCCCGTGACCAATATCTTCCGCGACGTCATCCTTGAGAACGGCCAGTGCCCCCAGAAGATGACGGCCTACACCCCGTGCTTCCGCCGCGAAGCCGGTTCCTACGGCAAGGATGTCCGCGGCCTGAACCGCCTGCACCAGTTCGACAAGGTCGAAATTGTGCGCGTGGAGAAGCCCGAGGATTCATATGCAGCCCTTGACGAGATGATAGCCCACGTGGAGAGCCTCGTGAACGCCCTCGGCCTGAGGTACCGTATCCTCCGCCTGTGCGGCGGCGATATGAGCTTCACTTCCGCCATCACCTACGACTTCGAGCTCTGGTCTGCAGCCCAGGGCCGCTGGCTTGAGATTTCCTCCGTCTCCAACTTCGAGACCTACCAGGCCAACCGCCTCCACCTGCGCTACCGCGACGAGAACGGCAAGACCCAGCTCTGCCACACCCTGAACGGCAGTTCGCTTGCTCTGCCCCGCGTAGTCGCCGCACTTCTCGAGGACAACCAGACCCCCGACGGAATAATCATCCCTGAAGTCCTTCGTCCCTACACCGGCTTCGACCGGATCGACTGATGGACCAGGCCAGGACAATACTCGGAATAGACCCCGGAACCAACATTTTGGGTTTCGGGGTCATCCGTACCTGCGGCCGCAAGGCCGAATATGTGGATATGGGTGTCCTGGATATGCACAAGGACAAGGACCCCTACCAGAAACTGCGCCAGATCTATGAGACCGTCACCGAGGTCTGCAGGAACTATCAGCCTGATATAGTGGCGCTTGAATCACCCTTCTACGGCAAGAACGCCCAGGTCATCCTCAAGCTCGGTAGGGCGCAGGGAGCGGCGATGATCGCCGCGATGGAATATGGCGTGGATGTGGTGGAATATGCTCCCCGCAAGGCCAAGGAGGCCATAACCGGCAACGGAGCCGCCTCCAAGGAGCAGGTGAGCGTAATGATACAGAAGACCCTCGGCGTGAGCCTCGACGACAAATTCCTCGATGCGACCGACGCCCTTGCCATAGCCCTGTGCCATCACTACCAGAGCACTAATCCCCTTGTCTCAAAAGCCAAGGGTGCATCGGGGTGGGAAGCATTTCTGAAAGAAAATCCGGGCAGGATTAAGTAGACGGGCATATTTTTTGTAATTCTTCACCCGTTATTTATATAAACCTAGAAGCCAAAATGGGCGAGTCAGTCAGAAAAATCGTTGCAGCATTGGCGTGTATGCTGCTTATCAGCGTTGGTGCCTATGCACAGCGCACAGTCAAGATGGTCCTCCAGGACTCCCAGAACGGGGAGCCGGTTGCGTTCGCAACGGTGTCCCTCACCAAGAAGGGAGCCGACAAGCCGGTCAAATATGTCCTCAGCGACGACAAGGGCGAGGCGGTCATCGAAAGGGTGGCCTCCGCGGTCTATGTCCTTAAGGCCGAGCTCCTTGGCTATAAGTCCTATTCCAGCGAAATCGAGATGAAAAAGGACCCGATCGACCTGGGAATAATCAAGATGGAGCCCGACAGGGAAGTGCTTGATGCCGCCAGCGTTACGGCGGTGGGCAATCCCATCGTGGTGAAGAAAGATACGGTGGAATATAACGCCTCCTCCTTCAAGACGACTGACAACGACATGCTCGTGGACCTTCTCAAGAAGCTCCCCGGCGTGGAGGTGAACGAGGACGGAAGCGTGACGGCCAACGGCCAGACTATCAGCAAGATAACCATAGACGGAAAGACCTTCTTCCTGGATGACCCCCAGCTTGCGACGAAGAATATCCCCGCTAAGGTCATAGAGAAGGTGAAGGTCCTGGAGAAGAAGTCCGAGCAGGCCGAGTTCACCGGCATCAGCGACGGCAACGAGGAGACGGTAATCGACCTCAGCATCCGTCCCGGAATGATGAACGGTATGTTCGGCAACGTTATGGCAGGCGCCGGTCACGACGTGCCTTCGAAGGAATCCGCGGCCGCATATGGAAACGGCGACTGGCGGTTCCAGGGCGCGGGCTTCTTGGGCCGGTTCACCAAGAAGAACCAGATAAGCCTCATCCTCAACGGCAACAACACCAACAACCGTGGCTTCAACGACCTTGCAGGCAGTATGATGCAGGGAATGAGAGGCGGTGGCGGCGGAATGGGCCGCGGCCAGGGCGGCTGGGGAAGCGGCAACGGCATCACGACCTCCTGGATGGCCGGTCTCAATGGCCAGACCTACCTGTTTGACGACAAGATGGACCTCCAGGGCAACTACCTCTACAACGGCTCCAGCCGTTTCGTCGAGGAGCAGAGCTCCAAGATCACCTATCTTGACGGCGGCGACCAGCTCATCTACAAGAACGGCATCAACAACCCGGGACGAAGCTATAACGACACCTGGGGCCACAGGTTCGGCGCCCGCGTCGAGCACAAGTTCTCCGAGAACACCTCCATTCTGTTCCAACCTCAGTTCAATTTCGGCGGCGGACGTTATCTGGAAGCCGAGGATTTTGAGACGAGGAGGGTCACCGGCGGTGTGGAATCCCTTGTCAGTGACGGTTTTACGCGTAACCTGGGCGAGAGCAGCAACTGGCAGGCCAACGGTTTCTTCCTCTATCGCCAGAGGCTGGGCATCCCCGGAAGGACCCTTTCCTTCAATGCCCGCTACAATTTCAGCAATACCGATATGAACGGGTTCAACCAGTCCAAGACGGATTCGCACGACGCCAATCCCGCCACGGTGGTGAACCAGCGTTTCGACCAGAACAGCAAGAACTCCAGCCTGTCGGGCCGCCTGACCTACACAGAGCCCCTGGGCGCAGGATTCTACGTCGAGGCCAACTATGAGATATCCTGGGCTCTCAACCAGTCCTGGAAGAACACCTTCAACGCCCTTCCCGGCACCTCCCTGGACTTCTCCGACGCCGCCGACCCTCTCTCTGCTTTCAACAGGGCCTGGGCGATGTCGCGCTATGTGGCGCAGGATCCCGAATCCGCAGGACTTGACGATATCTATTCCAACACCGTCCTGAACCGTTCCCTCAGCCATAGGGCGGGAGCCAACTTCATGTATCAGAATGACGCCCTTCACGCCCAGGTCGGAGCCTCCTTCCTGCCCACCACAACCCACAATGAGACAAAGGGTTATGACGCCTACGACAGGACGGTCTACAACTGGGCTCCTTCGGCGATGTTCTGGTATGACTTCGACGACAACTCAAACGTGCGCTTCTTCTATTGGGGCCGCAGCAACCAGCCTTCCACCAGCCAGTTGATGCCGGTGCTGGACAACTCCAACCCTCTTAACGTGTCCCTCGGTAATCCCTATCTGGACCCTTACTTCAATCACGGTTTCAGGGGCGATTTCCGCTACACCAACAAGAAGACCTTCCTGTCCCTGAATGCAGGATTGGACGGCAACATCAACCAGTCTCCGATAGTCAGCGCCACCTGGTATGATATGACCAACGGAGCCCAGTATTCAATGCCGGTCAACGGCCACGCCTCCGGCAATGTCAACGCCCGCATCTTCCTTAACACTCCCATAGCGAAGTCGAACTTCTCGATATTCTCGATGACCCGCTTCGGCTACTCGAACTCATCCTCGTACCTTGGCTCCAACGCCTTCTCGATGGACACCTACAAGAAGACCGACGGCACCTTCGACTATGCTGCCTTCAATGCAGCCGTTCCCGACATTGACAAGGACGACAGGTTCACCCTGAACACCATCCAGTCCATCAATGCCGCCCAGAGGATCCGCCTGACCTACCGCAACGACTTCGTCGAGCTCACCGCCGGCGGTCGTACGCGTATGTCAAAGTCCTGGTACACAATCTCTTCCGCAGCGACCAACACGACCTGGAACAACCAGGTCCAGGCTTCGATGAACTGGACCATCCCCGGCGGCATCGGACTCATCTCCGACGTGGACTACAACTGGTACCGCGGCTACACCACGGCCCAGCCTTCCGAGGTGATATGGAATGCCGAGATCACAAAGCTCCTGTTCAAGAACCAGATGACAGTCTCCCTGAAGGCCTATGACATCCTGAACCAGGCCAAGAACCTCACCGTGACGGATGCCTCCAACTACCATCAGGAGACCTACAACAACACTCTCGGACGCTACATCATCCTGTCCGTCACCTGGCGCTTCGGCACCTTCGGTGATATGCGCGGAGCCGGCGGCCCTATGGGCGGCCGCGGCGGTCGCGGTGGCTTTGGCGGCGGTGGCCGTCGCCCGTTCTAGCCCCGTCAGGACTCTTTCGGGATAATGAAGCGCACCAGCAGGAGGGCGGCAAGCAGGAGGAAGACAAGCACCGAGATGCGGCCCGGGATGTCGCCGTGGCGGACGAAGAATGTCTGTCGGTCAGACAGGTTGACCGTGCCGCGGATGACGGCCGTTTCCCACCAGGGGCTGCGCTCAAGGATGCGGCCGCGCTGGTCGATTATGGCGGAGATGCCGGTGTTGGCGCAGCGGGCGATGTCGCGGCGGGTCTCGATGGCACGCAGGGAGCTGTAGCTCAGGTGCTGGCTGTAGCCGGGGGTGTCGCCCCACCAGGCGTCGTTGGTAATCACCGTCAGGAGGCGGGCGCCACTACGGACATAGCCCGTGCAATATTCGCCATAGACTGATTCATAGCATATTGCGCATCCTACCGGGGTGCCGTCGCTAAGGTGAAGGCACGATATCTCTTCCTGGCCGATGTCGCGGCCCATCACATAGGGGACGCCCAGCATCCTGCCGACCAGCGCGTCCACCTTGCTGAAGACTGCCGGATAGGGCATCATCTCCACTCCGACGACGAGCTTGCTCTTGTGGAATATCTCATTGCGTCCCGAGCCGTCGGTCACGATTGCCGAGTTGTGTGACTCGCGCCAGACGCCTTTGCCCACGCTGAGTGCTGTGTGGGAGGGTTTGGTGCCGGAGAAGATATATTCCTTGCTCGCGGCGCCAAGGATCATATTGGCTCCCGGGCAGGAGCGAAGCATCCTTACGAAACGCTTTACCGTGGCGCTGGAATCCACTTCGCCCACGGTGACGTCCCAGGTAAAGGTCTCCGGGGCGAGGACAAGCAGCAAGGTGGAGTCCTTGCGGCCGCGGAGTTCTCCCACGACCTGCCCCTCGAGGATGGCATTCTGCTGCGCCTGGGTGAGGGACTGGAACTTCTGGTAGGGGTCGAAGTTGGGCTGGGCGATGAGCACCTCAAGGGGCTCCTGGTCTTCATGGAAAGTCGCGAAACGATATTCGGAAATGGCTATCGGGGCGAGGAGTATAAGGCCCAGGGATATGCCGGCGGCCCATCTGGCCTTGGCGCCGAGCTGTTTCCAGCGGCCGTCCGACAGGGCTGAAAGCAGCCCGAAGACACCCAGGTTGCACACCCAGACCCACAGGGAGCCGCCAAGGTGGCCGGTGTATTCATACCACTGGATAAGGGAGATGTCCTTGGCGAAGGCGTTGCCCAGCACCAGCCAGGGCCAGGAAATCTGCGCCGAAGTGACATACCACCTTTCCCAGGCTATCCAGGCGGCGGCGAGGAAGATATATGGCAGGACGCCCTTGAAACGCTTCTTCGACAACCGGAAGGCTCCGAATATCAGCGACATCTGCAGGGCATTGGCCAGGATGGCGAAGACGGCTCCGCCCGCGGTGGCGTTCCAAACCCAGAAGGTTGTCAGGGCATTCCACAGGACGAAGGCGGTATAGTGATAGGGCCAGAAGCGTTTGATTCCGGCCCCGGAGGCCATTTTCTCGGCCCACAGCAGCGGCACCAGGGCAATCAGAGCCAGGAGCGAAGTTCCTTTCACCAGCCACGGCAGACTCATCAGCAGGCCGGTCGCTGCAACCAGCAGCCATATATTCTTCTTAATACCTTTCATACCGGACAAAGATATGAAAAATATTATTAACTTTGCGTGATAACGAGGATTTCGCGATGGTTTTGGATATTTTGAAAGGGTTCCTGGTTGGAATATGCGCTTCGGCTCCGCTCGGGCCGATTGCGATTTTCGTTATCCAGAAGTCCCTGAGCGAAGGCCATAAATCCGGATTCATAACCGGCCTCGGAGCGACCGTGGTGGACACCCTGTTTGCCGTGATTGCCATCTTCGCCCTCGCCCTCGTTGAGGATTTCGTCAATGCCCACCGGGTGATAATAATGATTGCCGGTGGCTTCGTGGTAGGTATGCTGGGGGTATATATGACCTTCAGCGACCCCTTCCGCAAGATGAAGGAGACGGACCCGCATCCCTATTCGGTGAAAGATTTCCTGAGCGCCGTCGCAATGGGCATCTCCAACCCCGGGGCGGTCTTCGTCATATTCGCCCTCTTCGCCTTCTTCGGAATCGAAGTCCAGGGCAACAAGTTTGAAATAATGCCCGTGATCCTTGCCGTGGCTTCCGGCTCTGCCTCCTACTGGTTCGCCTTTTCCTGGGGCCTGAGCCACCTGAGACGTTCCTTCAAGCTCAGTACCCTGCTGTGGATCAACAGGATATGCGGTATACTCGTGATGATTCTGGGCCTCGCCCTTATTGCCGAAGGCCTGCTAAAGATAATATTCCTATAGACTATGGATGCTAAGAAAATATTTGGAAACTGGGTTGTGAAAAACGTGCTTCTCGCCGTTCTGCTGGTGCTGATCCTTGTCGTCGGCTCCGCCATATTGCTTCGCTTTATGACCCATCACGGCAAAGAGATAACCGTGCCGGACTTTACCAATATGAAGGTTAGCGAGGCGCAGTACAACGCCGGCATCAACGACATCCGTGTCGAGGTTTCCGACTCGGTGTATATCCGACGTATGGGCCGCGGCCTTGTCTACAGCCAGAACCCCAAGGCCGGCAGCAAGGTTAAGAAAGGCCGCCGCGTGCTCCTCACGATCAACTCCGTTACCCCCAAGAAGGTCCAGATGCCCAACCTGGTAGGCTATTCGATGCGCCAGGCCAAGGCGGAGATCCTCTCCCGCGGGCTCAACCTGGGCAAGCTGATATATGTCAGCGATATGGCCACCAACAATGTCCTCCGCCAGCTTCGAGGCAACCGTGAGATAGATCCCGGCACGATGATAGAGAGCGGCAGCGACATCGACCTGGTGGTCGGCCTGAGCTATAATGACAACCAGACCTGCGTCCCCGACGTAGTGGGAATGAAATATTTGAGGGCCATCGACGTCGTTCACGATAATTCCCTGAACGTCAGGGGCATAACCTTCGACCAGACGGTGAAGGACTATGCCGATTCGCTGGATGCAGTGGTCTACAGGCAGACCCCTTCCGCCTCTCGCAATCCCGTCGTGATGGGCTCCGACGTCAACATCTATCTCACCAAGGACCCCCTCAAGAAGCCCTGATGGAAGAAGAACTCTTTGACATACAGCCCGTAGAGGACGAAGAACAGGGAATGTTCGAGCATTTCCGCCTGGGGGTGGACCCCGGGCAGGAGCCCGTGCGCGTGGACAAGTTCATGGTCCAGCACCTGGAGAACACCTCCCGGCACCGCATCCAAAGCGCCATCAAAAGTGGCTATGTATTTGTCAATGAGAAACTTGCGAAGGCCAATCTGGTAGTGCGCCCCGGCGACGTCATAAAGTTTATGATGCCCTATGAGCGCCACGGCTTCGAAATCCTTCCCGAGGATATCCCGCTGAACATCGTCTATGAGGATGACGACCTTCTGATAGTGAACAAGCCCGCCGGAATGGTCGTCCATCCCGGCCACGGCCATTTCACCGGCACGCTCATCAACGCCCTGGCGCATCACCTTGGTCTTAAGCAGGGCCCAGACGCGGCTGACGACAGGATGGGCGTCCTTGTGCACAGGATTGATATGGACACCTCCGGCCTGCTGGTCGTCGCCAAGAACGACGAAGCCCAGCTGGACCTGGCCGGCCAGTTCTTCGTCCACTCCATAGAGCGCCGCTACCAGGCCATAGTATGGGGCAACGTCAAGGAGGATGAAGGCACGATAGAGGGTAATATCGGCCGCGACCCGAACGACCGCCTCCGCTTCAAGGTCTACCCCGAAGGCGACAAAGGCAAAACCGCCATTACGCACTACAGGGTTCTGGAGCGCTTCGGCTTCGTCACCCTGGTGGAATGCCGCCTGGAGACCGGCCGCACCCACCAGATCAGGGTCCATATGAACTACATCGGGCACCCCCTCTTCAACGACGCCCGCTATGGCGGCTCCGAAATCCGCCAGGGCACCATCTACTCGAAATACAAGCAGTTCATCCGCAACTGCTTCGAGCTCTGCCCCCGCCAGGCCCTCCACGCCAAGACCCTCGGCTTCAAGCACCCCCGCACCGGAAAGTGGGTCAGCTTCGATTCCCCCCTCCCCGCCGACATGACCGCCCTCCTCGACAAATGGCGCAAGTACGCCGGCGCCATGCCCGAAGAATAAAAAAAGACAAGCTCTAGTCGGTGATTTCCACCAGATTCAGCTTGCATCTGTACTTCTTTTTCCATTTGCCCAGATAGGACGTTCCCAGGAAGCCCTTGGTCCTGGTGAGATAGGCTCCCAGGATGGGGCTGACTTTGAGAGTGAGCTCTGTAATCTTCTTCTCGAGGACGTAGTAGGCGAGGCGTCTCTCGATCTGTTCGTCGATGAGCATCGAGGAAGCTATCTTGCCGGTGCCGTGGCACACGGGGCAGGTCTCTGCTGTGTTGATCTCCGTCGCGGGACGCACCCTCTGGCGGGTTATCTGCATCAGACCGAACTTCGTCAGTGGCAGGATGTTATGCTTCGCCCTGTCCTTGCTCATCAACTCGTTCATATAGCGGAACAGCTCGTTGCGGTGCTCCTGGGTGTTCATATCGATGAAATCGACTATGACTATTCCGCCCATATCGCGGAGCCTCAGCTGCCGGGCTATTTCCTCGGCCGCATAACGGTTGACGTCGAACGTGTTCTCCTCCTGCTCCTTGTTCTTGGCGCGGGTGCCGCTGTTGACGTCGATGACGTTGAGGGCCTCTGTGGATTCGATCACAAGATATGCTCCCTGACGCAGGGAGACCACCTTTCCGAAAGCGCCTTTAATCTGGCGTGTGACTTCGAAATGGTCGAAAATCGGGTCCTTGCCTTCGTAGTGCTTGACGATCTTCTCCTGTCCAGGGGATATCAGGGAGACATATTTCTCCGTCTCCTCGAAGACTGTCCTGTCGTTGACATAGATGTTGGAGAATGAATCGTTCAGAAGGTCGCGGAGGACCGTGGTGGTCTTGCTGTACTCCGAGAAGAGCAGCTGCACGTTCTTGGACCGGGCGAGTTTCTGCCAGGATCCTTCCCACTTGTCAATCAGCGAGCCGAGCTCTCCGACCAGCACCTGGGCGTTCTTGCCCTCTGCGGCGGTGCGGATGATGGCTCCGTAGTTCTTGGGGAGGATGCTCCTGACCAGTGTCTCAAGCCTTCTCTTTTCCTCCTTCGAGGAAATTTTCTGGGATACGCTCACTTTCTCGGCGAAAGGGAGCAGCACGATGTTCCGTCCTGCCAATGAAATCTCTGCGGTCAGACGCGACCCCTTGGTGGATATAGGTTCCTTGATGATCTGGACCATCAGCATCTGGTCCTTCTTCAGCACATTCTCTATGCGGCCTTCCTTTTCAAGGACGGGGCCGATACCGATGCGTGAGTAGAAGTCCTTGGCGTTTACGTTCGGATTCAGATCCCTGACGAACTTGTCGAAGGCTCCGAAGTAAAGGCCCAGGTCCAGATAGTGGATGAATGCCTCCTTCTCGTCTCCTATGTCCACGAAGGCTGCGTTGAGGGCGGGCATCACCTTCTTGACTTTACCGAGGTAGACGTCTCCAACGGCGAATTTGTGCCCGGTACTGGACTCCGAATTGAGCTCCATAAGCTTGCTGTCTTCCATCAAGGCAATGTGGACCTCTTTCGGGCGTACATCAACAATCAGGTCTTTTACTGATTCGTTTACAGACTCCATAGTTTGATTAGGACGTAAAAAAGGGCCGTCCGATCTCCGGTCAGCCCTTCACTCTTAGCAGACTGCTAAAATGGCAGACACTTGCTATTTCTTCTTGTGTCTATTCTTGCGCAAACGTTTTTTACGTTTGTGCGTTGCCATTTTATGTCTCTTTCTTTTCTTTCCGCTAGGCATATTGTTAAAAGATTAGGGTAATTATTTAACAGCGGCAACGAAAACCTTCGCAGGTTTGAATGCGGGGATGTTGTGTGCAGGGATGGTGATGGTGGTGTTCTTGGTGATATTCCTTGCAGCCTTCTCTGCGCGACGCTTGATAATAAAACTGCCGAAGCCACGGAGATACACGGGTTTGCCCTTTGCGAGGGATTCCTTCACAACATCAATGAAACTTACGACAACAGCCTGTACCATTGTCTTCTCAAAACCGGTCGCTTTTGCAACTTCGTTTACGATTTCTGCCTTTGTCATGATTTAGTATATTTTTAATTGTCAATAGTCCTTCCGGATAAAACTTTGCAAAGTTAGGGGAAATTTTCAGAAATACAAACCATTTTTAAACATTTTTCATAATTCTATCGCGTTGTTACGCATATTTTTCCCATATTTTTCGCATTTTTGCAGTGGCACGGAGATTGACTTTATATGAAAGGAGGGATAATTATCTCCCCACAGTGACAATTTGGCAGAAAAAATATGGATATTAACAATATACAAGAACTTTTTACTTCCGGTGGCGCCGAAGTGAGCATCATTCCCGTTATGGCCGGTGACGGCGTTCCCAAACTGTCCCCTGACCAGCTGCCGGACGTGCTTCCGGTGCTTGCCCTGCGCAACGCCGTGATATTCCCCGGCACCATCTTCCCCGTAACCATCGGCAGGGAGAAATCCCTCCGCCTCGTCGAGGACGCCCAGAAGGGCAATTCCTTCATCGCGACCGTCCCCCAGATCAACGTCGGCGTGGAAGACCCCCTCAGCCTGACGGACCTGTGCGAATATGGCACCGTGGCCAGGATAATCAAGACCTTCGAGATGCCCGACGGCACCGTTTCAGCCGTGCTCCAGGGCTTCAGCAGGCTGCATCTGGACCGCCTCGTGGCGGTTGAGCCGTATCTTGTGGGCGAAGTGTCCTACCTGCAGGACGTCGAGGTGGACCAGAACGACACGAATATCAAGATAATAGCCGATTCCCTCAGGGAGAAGGCAGCCACTATTATGCGCTCCTCCGCCTTCGCCCCCCGCGAAGCGGTCAATGCACTGAAATCCATCGAAGATTTCTCCTTCCTTGTGAATTTCATCGCCTCCACGGTCGAGCTGGACACCTTCGAGGAAAAGGTGGCTCTCCTGCAGTGGGGCAACCTCGCCGACAGGGCGATGGCCCTTCTGAGCGCGATGGACAAGCAGGTGGAAATCCTCAAGATAAAGCAGGACATAAACGCCAAGGTAAAGTCCGAAATCGACCAGCAGCAGAGGGAGTATTACCTTAATAATCAGCTGCGTACCATCCAGGAAGAACTCGGAATGGACGATGACGACGACGTTGCCCGCCTGAAGGAGGCAGCAAAGGACAAGGACTGGCCCCAGGCTGTAGCCGACCAGTTTGAAAAGGAACTGCTCAAGCTCGACCGCTTCAACCCTTCCTCGCCCGAATATGCCATCCAGCTCAATTTCCTCCAGTTTATGGTGGACCTGCCCTGGAACCACACCTCCGAGGACAACCTCGACCTGGCCAATGCCCAGAAAGTCCTGGACGAAGACCATTTCGGCCTTGAGAACGTCAAGGACAGGATAATAGAATACCTTGCCGTCCTGAAGCTCAAAGGCAACCTCAAGTCCCCGATCCTGTGCCTGTATGGCCCTCCCGGAGTGGGCAAGACAAGCCTCGGCAAGTCAATTGCCAGGGCGCTGGGACGCAAGTATGTGCGCATATCCCTTGGCGGAATGCACGACGAAGCCGAGCTCCGCGGTCACCGCAAGACATATGTAGGAGCCCTCCCCGGCCGCATCCTTAACGGAATAGCCAAGGCTGGGACAGCCAACCCTCGCTCTGCTGGAAGTGCTTGACCCTGAGCAGAATACGACCTTCCACGACAACTACCTCGACATAGACTACGACCTCTCCAACGTGATGTTCATCACCACGGCGAACACCACCAGCGGCATCCAGCCGGCCCTTCTGGACAGGATGGAGCTGATAAACGTGTCCGGATACCTTGCCGAGGAGAAGATGGAGATAGCCCGCAAGTTCCTGGTGCCCAAGCAGCTTACGGAACACGGAATCGACCGCCGCAAGCTCCGCATCGACCCCTCCGCACTGGAAGAGATAATCGACAAGTACACCCACGAATCCGGCGTGCGCGGCCTCGAGAAGCAGATTGCTAAGATAGCCCGCGTCACAGCGAAGAAGATAGCCCTTGGGCAGGAGCATCCCGCCACGATAAAGAAGGAGCACCTGAAAGAATATCTCGGCCTTCCGGTGGCCTTCCACGACAAGCAGCAGGGCAATGAAGCCCCCGGAGTGGTCACAGGCCTTGCCTGGACCTCGATGGGCGGTGAAATCCTCTTCGTGGAGAGTTCGGTCAGCGAAGGCAAGGGTGTGATGACGATGACCGGCAACCTTGGCGACGTGATGAAAGAATCCGCCACGATAGGCTACCAGTACATCAAGGCCCATCCCGCACTGGCGGGCCTCACCGCAGAGGAATTCGCCAAGAAGGACATCCACGTCCACGTTCCCGAGGGCGCGACTCCCAAGGACGGCCCTTCCGCCGGCATCACGATGGTCAGCTCGATGGTCTCCGCCCTTCGCGGGGAGAAGATCCGCAGCGGCGTCGCGATGACGGGCGAGATGACCCTCCGCGGCCGTGTCCTGCCGGTGGGCGGCATCAAGGAGAAAATCCTTGCCGCCAAGCGCGCAGGCGTAACCACCATAGTCATCAGCGAAGACAACCGCAAGGACATTGAGGACATCAAGGAGATATACATCAAAGGTCTGGACTTCGTGTATGTCAAGACGATAGACGATGTCCTGGGATATATATTCGAATAGATGGAAGTTAGGATAGAACCCAGCTGGAAGGCTGCCCTGCAGGGCGAATTCGACAAGCCGTATTTCTCCTCCCTGGTGCAGTACCTTCACGCCGAAAAGGCCTCCGGACAGACGGTCTTCCCTCCAGGAAGGGAGATATTCAAGGCGTTCGAGCTCACCCCCGTGCAGGACGTCAAAGTAGTGATCCTCGGCCAGGACCCCTACCACGGCTATGGCCAGGCTATGGGCCTGTCCTTCTCCGTGCCTGACGGCGTCCCGGCCCCGCCATCGCTCAAGAACATTTTCCGCGAGATCGAGACCGACCTCGGAATCCGTATGAGCGGCCGCCCCAACCTTGAGCCGTGGGCCCGTCAGGGAGTGCTCCTTCTGAACGCCATCCTCACCGTGCGCGCAGGCCAGGCAGCCTCCCACAGCCGCATAGGCTGGCAGGAGTTTACCGATGCCGTAATTAAATATATATCAGACAACTGCGAAGGCGTGGTGTTCCTCCTGTGGGGCAATTTCGCGCGGAGCAAGAAAGCCCTTATAGACACTTCCAGGCACTATGTGCTCGAGGCGGCCCACCCGTCTCCGCTTGCCGGCGGCGCCTTCTTCGGCTGCCGTCATTTCTCAAAGACTAACGAAATACTCGCCTCCCAGGGGAAGGCGCCGATAGATTGGCAATTATGAAAAGGACTGCACTGTTTCCCGGCTCTTTCGATCCGTTCACTGCCGGGCACCTGAATATTCTCACACGCGCCCTGACGATGTTTGACGAGGTCGTCGTGGCCGTAGGTATCAACCAGGACAAGAGGGGATTCTTCTCAATGGACCAGAGGATGGACATCATCCGCCAGGCCACGCAGGGAATGCCCGGAGTGAAGGTCATAAAATATGAAAACCTCACCATCGACACCTGCCGGGAACTGGGCATCAGGCATATCGTCAGGGGAGTGCGCAATATGCTCGACTTCGAGACCGAACGCTCCATCGCCGATATGAACAGGCGTATAGCCCCCGACGTGGAGACCATAATAATCCCTACCGCACAGGAATTTGCCCATATTTCCTCTTCGGCGGTCCGCGATATACTCAAGCACAAGGGAGACACCTCCCAGTTCCTTCCCGAAGGCGTCAGGCTGCCTGAAGTCAGATGAAAAGGTTCCTCTCAGTGCTGCTTGCCTTATTCCTGAGCGCTGTCCTTTTCGCCCAGGAAGACTACTCCGTGCTTGACTCAAAGCTGGACGAATATATCAGCGCGCTGGAAGGGGAGAGCGCCGAGGTAAAGCAGCAGGAGTGCGATATCATAATCTCCTCGTGCAGCACCGAAGCAGTCCGCGACCACGTCGCCCGCAAGCTCTACAGCCATTTCATCTCCTCCCGTCTTATGGGGGATGATGCCGTGGCTATATACCTGACTGACAATTGGTTCTCTCCGGGGAAGGCCTCGCTGGGCTCCGAAGTGGAACTGATGAACGCCCGCATTTTCGCGGACTTCAACCGCTCTTCGCTCATCGGTCGTCCCGCCCCGGAACTGGTGCTTCAGGACCCCTCGGGGCAGTGGCGTGACGCCCTCCCAAAGGACGGCCGCCAGAAGGTGCTGCTGTTCCACGACACCGACTGTTCCACCTGCAAGCTGCAGAACGCCCTGCTGAAGCATTTCTTCTCGAAGAACGCCTTCGTGCTGGACTTCATATCGGTCTATGCCGGCAGCGACGCTAAGGCCTGGGAGAAGTATTGCAAGGAAACTGAATCATACAAGACCGACCGCATCCGCGTCTTCAATTACTGGGATCCGGAAGTCAGCTCCGACTACCCCCTGAAATATGGCGTAATGTCCACCCCGAAGATGTTCCTCATCGACCCTGAAGGGGAGATTGCCGGCAGGGAGCTGGACGCACTCTCGCTGGAGACTCTGCTCACTGCCCGCAAGGAAGCATTCAAGCAGGTGACTAGCGAGATGCTCTTCACCCTGTGGGAATCCCCGGACGAACAGTCCCGCCTCAGTGCGGAGTATGTTGCTGATTCACTGGTACTTTCGCGTCCCGACATATGGGACACCCGGGAGGATACGCTGAAAGTTGTCGGGATGGCCTCCCTGGTTAAGGATATGATGTCCCGGGCCGCGATCGGCTCGCGGATGCCCTCGCTCAGAGTCCGCGGCACGCTGCTTCGCAGCTGCGGCTCCCGCACCCTCAGGCGCCGCCTCGACCGCCTCTGCGGCGAGACCAGGGTAATCTTCTATTCACCCACCTGCAACACCTGCAAAGGCCTGTTGGAGTCGCTTAATCCTGCCAAAGGCGAAAGGTATTTCCTTGTCGACATCGACTCCCAAAGCCCTGCGGTGCAGGAGTCGCTCCTGGAGAGTTTCGACCTTTCCGTCCTTCCTCACGTCATCCTTGTCGACCGAAAAGGCACCGTCCTGCGGAAATATATGGCTTTATAAATATTTTTACTATCTTTGCACTTCGGAATTGAGGTATGGTGTAATGGTAGCACTAGGGATTTTGGTTCCCTCAGTAGAGGTTCGAATCCTCTTACCTCAACCTCATACCGGCTCCTTAGGCCGGTTTTTTCGATATGAAAGGAGTTTTTGTATTTCTTGCCGACGGCTTCGAGGAGATCGAGGCCCTCGCCACGGTCAATGTCCTTCGCAGGGGAGGTGTCGATGCCCTCACGGTCAGCGTGGATGAAGACGGATTCGTCACCGGTGCTCACGAACAGACTGTCTGCGCCGATATGACCCTGGACCAGTTTATGGCCGAGCTGAGGGTCAGCGGAACCACGAAGGAAGACGTCCTGATCTTCCCCGGCGGCCTTCCCGGAGCGCAGAATCTTGCTGACAATGAAATACTTATAAAGGTGATGACCAGGCACTGGGAAGACGGTGGCACCGTCGCTGCGATCTGCGCGGCTCCCGGCCTTGTGGTCTCGCAGCTCCCCGGCCTTGAAGGCCTCCGCTTCACCTGCTATCCCGGCTTCGAGGCAGCTCCCGCTGCCAAGGGCGCAATATACACCGGCGCTCCCGTCGAGACCGATGGCCGCCTCATAACCGGATGCGGTCCGGGCAAGGCTATCGAATTCGGCCTCGCCGTCCTGGAGCGCATCGCCGGCCCCGAGGTTGCCTCCAAGGTCCGCAGCGGGATGTTGCTCTAAACCCCTAAACCTATGAAAAAGCCATTCGAACGCTTCGATATGGCCAGGGACCCTATCCCTACGAGATGGTATCTCAAGCCATTGACCAAACTGCTGAGTTTCCCCGCGGTCTTCACCCATAAGACCAGGATATTCCGTCACGGGACCGAGGGCCTGAAGCCCCCGTATATTATGCTGTGCAACCACAACGCCTTTATGGACTTCAAGGTTGCCACGCAGGTCATCTTCCCCAACAGGGCGAACTATATAGTGGCGATCGACGGTTTCATCGGCCGCGAGTGGCTCCTGCGCAACGTAGGATGCATCTGCAAGCGCAAGTTCACCAACGACACCATCCTTGTGCGCCAGCTACGCAAGGTCCTGGACAACAAGGATATAGCCGTGATATATCCCGAGGCCCGCTACTCGCTTTGCGGCACCACCGCCGTGCTGCCCGACTCCCTTGGCAAGCTGTGTAAGCTGATGAAGGTCCCGGTGGTCACACTCGTATGCCACGGCCACCACGTGAATTCCCCGTTCTGGAACCTTCACGACAGGGGAGTCAAGCCCACCGAAGCTGATTTTACCCTGCTTCTCACCCCGGAGCAGATCCAGGAGCTGTCAGTGGATGAAATCAACGACAAGATAGTGGCCGCCTTCCAGTATGACGATTTCGCCTGGCAGAAGGAGCGTGGCATACGTACGCCCTATCCCAAAAGGGCGGAAGGCCTGCAGAAAGTCCTGTATCAGTGCCCCCACTGCGGCGTGGAATTCAAGATGTCTGCCCGGGGCGCTGTCCTGAGATGCGACAACTGCGGCAAGGAATGGGAAATGACCGAACTGGGCCAGCTGAAGGCCCTTTCCGGCGAGACCGAATTCAGCCACATCCCCGACTGGTACGAATGGGAGAGGTCCAATGTGAAGCGCGAGGTGGAGGAAGGCCGCTACTCTTCAGGAGTCCTCCCGGTGAAGATATATTCCCTCCCCAATGCTGCTCCACGACGGAGAAGGATTCCACGTCCGCGGCACCGATGTGGACGGCGACCCCATCGAGCAGGACTGGCCCGTCCCGTCGCTGTACTCCTGCCATATAGAGTATGAATACCTCGGCAAATTCGGCGACTCCGTGGACCTCAACACCCTGGAAGACACCTGGTATATCTATCCCCACGACAGGGATTTTTCGGTAACGAAGATGGCCCTTGCCACGGAAGAGCTGTATTTCCACCACAGACGGTTGATTGGAAAGCCCTGCCGGTCCGGACTGGCCTGATCCTTGCTGGAAGAAAGACCATAAAAAGATATCCGTTATGAAAACACGTCTTTTCATCGCCCTTTCGGCACTGCTTATGTGCCTGGGTGTCAATTCTTTTGCCCAGACCATCCAGGATGACGGCTACAGGACCATAGGCCACATCACTTCCGACGGCACTATGCAGGACAGCGGCTACAGGACCATCGGCCATTTCAAATCCGACGGCACCGTCCAGGACAGCGGCTACCGGACAATCGGCCACATAAAGTCAGATGGCACCGTCCAGGACTCCGGCTACCGGACCATAGGCCACATCAGCTCCGACGGCACCGTCCAGGACAGCGGCTACAGGACAATAGGCCATATCAAGTCTGACGGCACGGTCCAGGACAGCGGCTACCGGACGATAGGCCACGCCAAGAATGTCAGGAAAGAGTGGGTGGCGTTTTTTTTCTTCTTCAGATAGGGAATCCTTCCCTGTGATATTCGCACAGGCCCTCGATGGGGGCCTTGACAAAACGTGATATGCGTATTCCGGCTTTCTCGCAAAGGGGCCGGAATATTTCTTTGCAGGCCCATCCGAAGCCGCCGACTATGCCCAGCGGGTAGGAGGCGGTGTCATATCTCAGCAGGGAACGGTCGATGAATGCCTGAAAGTTTCTGTCCACCAGGTCTTTGACGTAAGGATGGGAGTAGTGGTCGATTATGAAGGGGGCGAGGCTTCCCAGGAAGCCGGAAGGGGAGGGGCTGCGATAGACCCCTTCCACTATTGCGGGATATGAGGCGTCGAATTCCCCGGCGAACTCTTCACTGATTTCCTTAGGGACAAGCCCCTTGATGAAGTCCGACAGGAACAGCTTGCCAAGTGTTGCGGCGCTGCCGTCATCGCCTATTATGTAGCCTCCGGAATAGACCTTCTGGTGGATGGCTTCACCGTCGTAAAAGCAAGTGTTTGAGCCGGTTCCGAGGATGGCGGCAATGCCCGGGCTGTGGCCGCAGGCGCCGCGGGCGGCTCCCACGAGGTCATTCTGGATGTCGATGTCGGCTGCAGGGAACAGGCCGCGGATGAAAGCTGAGAGTTCTTCGCTGATGGCCTTCGTCACCACCCCGGCAGTATAAAGGTAGAAGCCGGAGACATTCTCCAACTTCCGGGTGGATATGGTTTCGCAGAGCGTCCTTTTGACCTCTTCCAGGCGCATCGTGGACACGTTGGTCCCGCCGCCGGTGAATTGCCTATTGATGGTTCCGCTGCCGTCAAGGACGCTCCAGTCGCTTTTACTTGCTCCGCTTTCAACTATGACTACCATAATCTGTGTAATTTGCCTTTTGCAAATATACAAAAAACCTGGTAATCACCTGACGATGATACTGTCTTCCTTCAATCCGGGGGAGGTGACGGTAATAGTTGTCGGGCGGGCTGGGACGGCGTGCTTTCCTGGCTTGAGGTGAGGCCTGCGCAGGCGGACCAGCGCCGAGGCCATTCCGGAGAATGCCGGCAGAGAGGGGCTGCTGAAGGACACGTGGGAAGTGGCGTCACCCGCATCGGTGGCAAGCAGTTCGGCAGGGCCGTCAAGGCTGAAGGTCACAGTGTTGGATGCCGTGGGGACGAAGAGGCCGTCCTTGTCCACCACTTTCACCGTGACGAAGACTGTGCCTCCTACATTTTCGGCGGAGAGTTTCAGCGCTGCTGGAGCTCCAGCCGTGCGCACGGTGTCGCGGGCCCATTCGGAGCCGTCCCTGTAGGTCACGACCATGACCTCACCAGGCTCGTAAACAACTGAATCCCAGCGCAGTCTATATTCCTTGTCACCACGCTTGCGAATTCCCTGGGACTTGCCGTTGACGAAAAGTTCCGCGCTGTCGCCGGAGGTGTACACGTGAACCGGCGTGACCTGTCCTTCGCGTCCGGGCCAGGTCCAGTGCGGCAGGATATGCGCCGTGGGCTCGTCGGGACACCAGCGTGACTTGTAGAGCCAGTAGCGGTCCTTGGGGAAGCCGGCCAGGTCGAATATTCCGAAATACGAGCTGCGGGAAGGCGGGGCGTTGCGGCTCATTTCCTCGAGTTCCTTCTCGGCTGCCTTGCGGGCGGCTTCGTCGTGGAAATTGGTCAGTACGGTGGGGTCGAAGTTATATGGAGTGGGCTCGCCCAGATAGTCGAATCCGGTCCAGACGAACTCTCCCGCGCAGGAAGGGTTCTCGTCTTCGAATTTCCATTCATAGTCCGGACAGGATGCCCAGTAGGGGGCATACAGGTCATATGAGCTCACCTGGTAGGGCGCTCCTTCAGGCCATCCGGCTCCCTTCTCGTCCGAGACGGGGAAGACGTAGAAGCCGCGGGAACTGATGCAGGAGGCCGTCTCGCTGCCGTAGTAGGGCTTGGTGGGGTTGGCCTCGTGGAAGTCCTTGTAGGCGTGGGGCTTATAGTTGAAGCCATAGACGTCGATGGTGTGGCGGTAGGGCTGGGTGGATGCCCACAGATTGTCATTGCCGGCAGTCGTAGGCCTGGTGGGGTCTTCGCGGTGGCATATGTCCGTGAGCCTGGCGGGAATGTCCCATTTGTCGGAGTAGCCCTGCTCTGCGCATTCGTTGCCTATACTCCAGGCGATGACGCAGGGATGGTTGCGGTCGCGGTGGATCATATCCACCAGGTCCCGCTCGACCCACTCGTCGAATATTGCCGCATAGCCGTTGGGCTTTTTCGCTATGGTCCAGGTGTCGGTCAGTTCGTCGATTACCAGGAATCCCATACGGTCGCAAAGGTCGAGGAACTCCTGGGCCGGGGGATTATGGGTGCAGCGTATCGCATTGCAGCCCATTTCCTTAAGCTGGCCTAGCCTCCTTACCCAGACGGACTCGTTCCAGACTGCTCCAAGCGCTCCGGCATCGTGATGCAGGCAGACGCCCTTGAGGAAGGTCTTCTCCCCGTTAAGGAAGAAGCCCTCCTCAGTCCAGGAGGCAGTGCGTATACCGATGGTGGTAGCATAGCTTTCCGAAACACCGGTGGAAATGTCAGTAACTCTAGTTGTAATAGTCTGGAGCTCAGGGGTTTCCGGCGTCCAAAGCTTGGCCCCGGGGACTTTGAACACCTGCACTGCGACGGTCCCTTCACGGGCATCTTTTACCGTCAGTCTCTTTTCTATGGCTTCGGTGCCTGTGCCGAAGAACGGCCTGCCGGGGAGTTCTATCGTCGATTTGACATCGACGTCGCCGCTGCCGCGGATGACCGTCCTGACAGTCACGGTGGCCGTGCCCTTGTCATTGATTTCATCCACGGTCACATATGTCTCGCGAACTCCGACAGCAGTTTCCCTGGTCAGATGGACCGGGCGGTATATGCCTCCTCCCGGATACCATCTGCTGGAGTTGGGCTTGTTGTCCACGCGCACGGCAATCACGTTGTCGCCCTCGTGGAGGTAGGGGCCCATTTCTACCCTGAAAGAAGAATATCCATATGGCCTTCCGCCTGCGGGGATGCCGTTCACATACACAGTTGAACCCGACATAACTCCGCCGAAATCAAGGACATATGCGCCGGCCTCATCCAGCTGCAGGTGCTTGCGGTACCAGGCTGTGCCCCACCATTGAAGCTTTCCTGTCTCGCCGGGGTTGGACTGCACGAAGGGCTGTTCCACACCCCAGTCGTGAGGCACGGAGAGTTCCCTCCAGGCCGAATCGTCGAACGTCGCGGATGCATATGCCGCATCGTCTCCCTTGCAGAATCTCCAGCCGTCGTTCCACTCCTGCCTGCTGATGTTCTGCGCATTGACACCAACGGCCAGCAGTATGCCGATTATGGATATAACTCTTTTCATATC
This sequence comes from uncultured Bacteroidia bacterium, assembly GCA_902779495.1. GTDB lineage: Bacteria > Bacteroidota > Bacteroidia > Bacteroidales > UBA932 > Cryptobacteroides. The sequence goes on along the minus strand of CACZBP010000057.1, from coordinate 3,170 downwards.
AGTTCTTGAAAGGGTCTAAAGCTTCAGTAGGTGCGCCGTTGGCAAAGCAGCCTTTGGCGTAGCCGCCGTTGTAGCCGGCAGGGGCCTGGGGCTCCCAGTAGAATATGCCCTTGAGGGTCTCGCCGCCAGTGCCGAAGGCGTCCATAATCTTGGAAATCATAGCCTTGCACTTGGCGCCTTCATCCCAGGTCATTCCGATTTCGCAGATCATCACCGGCTTGCCGTAGGTCTTGGCGACCTCGGAGATGTTGCTGATGAGCTGGTCCGTGGAGGTCTGCCAGGAATCGGCCTCGGGATAGAAGGACATTCCTATCATATCATACCTGCCGGAATTCTTCGATAGATAGCCGAAGATGCGGGTGTAGAGGTCCAGGCGGTTGCCGCTGTCCAGGTGCACAATCACCTGGCTGTCAGGGAATAAGGCCTTGACTGCGTCATAGCCGGCATTCACCAGTGAGGCGAAGTTGGAACCGTTGTCATACTTGCCCAGGGGATACATCATTCCGCCCCTGGTCTCGTTGCCTATCTGCACCCACTGGGGGGCGATGCCGTATTTCTTGAGCTTGGAAAGCATCTCGGTGACGTGGTCAGTGACATCCTGGCGCAGGGCGGCGAGGTCGTGCGAGGCCCACGCCGCGGGGACGTTCTGGTTGGCAGGGTCGGCCCAGGTGTCGCTGAAATGGAAGTCAATCATCACGGAAAGGCCCAGGGCTGCTGCACGGCGAGCTTTCGCCAGGACGTCGTCAACATTGTTCCAGCCTTCGACGGGATTCACCCACACGCGAAGACGTATGGCGTTGACTCCGCATTCGTCACGAAGGAGCGTCATGCACTCGGTGGTCTCGCCGGCGGCGTTCTTGAAAGAAAGTCCCTCACTCTCCATCTGGGTGAGCCAGCTGACGTCGGCGCCCTTGGCGAACACTACGTCCTTGACTTCCTCCTTCTTCTCGGGGGCGTTGTAGGGAAGTTCGGGGGTGCAGGCCACAGCCAGTGCGGCGGCTAAAGCTAATATCATCTTTTTCATTGTTTTTCAATTGTATAGGTTCCTTTGCACAAATCCACGGTGAAAATGCAGGTGCTGCCGATAAGGGAATCGTCTACGGGTGCTCCAGGAGTGTCCTTCTCGGTCTTGCTGCCATATGTCAGAGAGCCTTCGGAGCCTCCGAACCACTCGTCCCAGTTGTCGTCGAAGTAGATCTTGAAGCCCCAGGGAGTAGCTGCGGTGACATCGATGGACTTGGAGTATATTCCGGCGGCAGAGCCGGCTTCCATCTCCTGCAGCGTCCAGTCGTCGTTCACTCCGGCAATCTGCACCTTGCCCACTTTGAGGGCGCTGTAGGTGAGCTTGCCAAGGGAGGCTTTCAGCAGATAGAGTCCCGCCTCGGGAGCAGGGACATTGCTTTCCTTGTTCTTCTCAAGGGTGCCCGATGCGGCGTCGCCTTCGGCGAAACCGTAGAACTCGCCCCAGTCGTCCTTGACCGTGTAGAAGCGGTAGCCCCACTTGGAATTGACGTTGCACGCTCCGGCGTAGGAGATGTTGTCCTCATCGTAGAGAACCAGGTAATTGTCGAAGTTCCAGTCGGCGTTAGTTATGCCGTCGTCCACGCCTACCGCATACAGATACTGGCTCGCCGTGGGAGCGGGAGCTGCGCCATTGCCGCAGGAAAGCTTCATCGTGCCAAGGTCAAGCACAAGGAACTGCTCTCCGGCTGCGGGAACGGCAACCTGGATGGCGGCCGCAGAGGAACCGAAGGTCACTGCGTCTGCCGACCCGCCAAAGCCGAATGTGGAATCGTTGGAGGAGGAATCTCCGGTGGTGGTGTCATATTTCTTGCCTGTTCCGGAGAGGGTCACGGATACCGTTCCTGCCCCGGCGGCGTTATATGCGATGGTCCACTGGTTGGCTGCCTTGTTGAAAGTCATCTCGCCGGTTATGTCGCCGCTCACCGTGACGGTGGGGAGGTACAGTGCCGACCATTCGCCCTTGCCTGTGTCGACGGTGACATAGTAGCTGCCGCCGGGTTCGGGGAACCACATATTCCATTTGTCGGAAGCGGAGCTGATGAAGAACTGCTTGCCGTCCTGGCCGAGGTTGCCCCACTCGGTGCCGTCACCTTCCTGGAGGAACCAGTTGAACCAGCTGGAGGCAGCCATAAATCCCTGATAGACACCCTCTGCCACTACAGGAAGGGTGGCTCCTGTGTCTTCGTGGTTCTTGTCCAGGATGTGTCCCACGGACATATCCACGTGGTAGGGGGTCACGAGGATGCTGACCACATTGCTGTAGGTGGGCTTGACGTTGGTGCCAAGGGATGAGGCCATACGGATATAGAGGGGGGCCTTCACTCCGCCTTCCATTCCGAGCTTGCCGGTTATTACGTTGAGGCTTTCCACCGTGAACTGGGCGGAAGTCGAGCCGGTGGCGGTGAGAACCTGCTGGAAGATGGCGAAGTCCTCTGAGGCGCTGAACTGCAGGTTGTTGACAGTTGCGTTGCGGGGGGCCTTCCCGTTTCCAAGGGTGGCGATGTCGTTGTTGTCCGTCCAGTTGACGGTCAGTGCAAGGAAGGGGTTGTCGGACTTCTTCAGGACCACGTCACCTGAGCATTCTATGGTGATGGGTTCGGGTCCTTTGGTGGTAACCCTGATATCCTCCTCGGGCGTGCAGGCCGCTATGGCTGCAAGCGCCAGTGCTGTATATATCCTTTTCATCAGTACTTCGCGTTTTTGAGGTTGGTATTGGCGGAGAGTTCCGCAGCGGGGATGGGATAGATGTTGTATTTGTCATCCACGGCCCTTCCTGCGAGGGCGCCGCCCTTCCACTGCCAGATGTAGGCGTTGGTGGTGAACTTGCCGAAGCGGCGGAGGTCGGTCCTGCGGACGGCCTCGTGATAGAGCTCGCGGGCCCTTTCGTCCAGGATAAGGTCAAGGTCGAAGTCTCCGTCGGCTACGTTGCCGGTGGCGTCTCCGTAGGCTCTCAGCCTGAGGTCGTTGAGAAGGCCCAGGGCCTGTGCGCGGGTAGCGCCCTGACCTCCGCGGAGCACTGCTTCAGCTTCCATCAGGTAGACCTCGGCAAGGCGGAACATAGGCCAGTCGGTGCTCACTCCGGACTCGGCGGAAGCCGAGGCGGCGGTGCCGTCGTCCTTGAGGTTGCTCCACTTCTCGCTGAAGTA
>CACZBP010000056.1 GCA_902779495.1 uncultured Bacteroidia bacterium | reverse complement strand
ATCGAACAGGTCTACGTCGTTCCTTTCCAGACGGAATCTGCCGCCCCGGTGGGTGATGGCAGCGCCAGGCTCTCAGACGACAATGTCTATATCCACAATCCGACCATTGCCCAGACCGGCCTGGTGGCCAACAACAATTCACACTTATACAGTATCGCCAGAGTCCCCCTGAACACGAACCGCGTCCTTGCCTATGGCAAAGCCTACGATTCAGGCTCGGTTTCCACCAAGGAAGGCAAGCACAAAAACGGTGTCCTGACACCGTCCGGACTTGATAATCCGAGTGCTTCTGCAGACATTTCGTTCTGCCTTGAACCCGTTCTGGAGACTGCTGACATAACCTCAATCAACCAGACTGCAGACAACCTTCTCGCCGCGCTGAACGGTGTGGTCGAGGTCCTGCAATCCAGCGGCGATGACCAAATCCTGGCCTTCCTTGACGTGTTTGCCACCGAGAATGTGATTTCCGCCTGTTCCTACCAGACACTTTACCGTTTCGAGCAGAACATCCTCGGAGCTCTCTCGCTTTACAGCGGCACCAACCCTGATGCCATCAACGCTGTGATGACCAAGGTCTCCGCCCTCCAGGCTGCACGCAGCGCGGCTGGGGCAGGTTTCCCCACCTTCTACGGAATCCCGGAAGGGGCCGTGGGTATGTGGTGGAACGGACACAGGTTCGTGCGGCTCATCGACGGAGTGAACATCTCGCTTGTCCCTGTGTCCAAGTTCTGCTATCCGCCAAGCCTGTGGTACTATTCCAACAGCGCCATCAAGACCTCCGCGGACGCAGGCGTCAGGGAGCAGTACAAGCCGCAGAACTACACCTGGGGCGATATCCTTTCATATTATACCCAGGGCACGAGTGTCAACTCGTCAACCAGGTCCGTCGCCATAGTGGACCAGATGCAGTATGGCGACGCCCTCGTCGAATTCCGCTTCGTCTCTCCTGCGGGGGATGCCGTGGCGGCCAGCGGATGCCCCTTGACGGGCATCATCATCGGCGACCAGAAGGACGTCGATTACAGTTTCGCTCCCAAGTCTTCTTCCGCAGACTGGTTTGTCTATGACAACACAATCAGCGGCATCACGCTTGGCAGCACTTCCCGATATGTTCAGCTCCTGGTGCTCCCGACCGCCGACGAGCAGTCAGTGCACTTCGCACTGGAGTTCCAGAACAACACATCATCCGCCTTCCCCTGCCAGCAAGGGACCATACAGCCCGGATGCAAATTCTACCTGGCCGGTGAACTCAAGCCGGGCGAGGGAGACAAACCGTCCGGATCGGATATCGCCGGCGTCTTTGATTCCGATCACAAGACGACCGTATATATCCAGGTCAACAAGCTCGCCAATGCCTACAACACGGTTCCCGACCTTCGCGACCCTCAGCTGGAGATTGGCGTGGCTGCCGAAATGGACTGGATACAGGTTGAACCCGGAGGAATAAAACTACCATTCTGATGAAAGGGACAAAATGCATATCGTACATCGCAGCAGTGCTCCTGGCAGCATTGCTGGTTGTATCGTGCCGGGTTTCCCCGCTTCCTGCAAAGGGAGAAACGGGGGAACTGTCGGTCAGCATCTATATTCCCGACATCATCACCAAAGCTGAAACCGGCACCGTCGGAGCCCTCGCTGCCGAGAGAGTGGTCAGTTCCCTCCAGATATGGGTTTTCATCAGCGGCGGCACCAACGACGGAATGAGCGTTGGCTATAAAGACTTCACCGGCGCCCAACTTGCGGACACCGGCATCCCCAACTCAGCCATAACCCGTTTCGGAATGCCGCTGAGCAGGGAGATGTTCGCCCTCCTGAGCCAGGACGGAACCCTGGTTGACGTGTATGCCGTGGCCAATGCGGCATCGGCAGGCGAAACTGCCCTCGGGGAAGGGACCACGCGCGCAGAGCTCGACGCCTTCGTCATCACCAGCTCGGCCTTCGGCGTTTCGCCCCTTACTATGGCCGTTCCCCAGGCAGGGCTTCCTATGTCCGGAATGCTCAAAGCAGCGCCTGTCACCGGAGGATATCCCGTCCTCAATGTCTCCACGGTGAACCTTACAAGGGCCGTGTCCAAGATCCGCTTTGTCTTCTCCCAGCAGGGCACCCCTGCCTCCGGCACCGACCCCGCTGTCCCGAAAAACCCCTCCTGCGTCGTAAAGAGCATATCCTTCGGCGGCACCGCCACCGGGCACGACTGCCAGATTGCCGCTTCGCAGAAACTGTTCACGGATAGCAAGTATGTTTCCACCGACAATCTCTTCGATATCGATGGATACACTCCCCTATCGGCCGTCATTTCCGGAGATGCCGGCGCGCCTCTGATGCAGAACAGCGACATTACCATCCTGGAGCATCCTGACGAGCTGTTGTTCCGCAGCCCCTCTCACGAACTGGAATCCGCCCGCGAATATGAGAGCCGCCTGGATGCGGCCGTAGGGGCGTCGTCCCAGACCGGCCCCATATATATCCGGGAAACAGACAAGATTATTTCAGGCACCATCGTCTACAATACCGGGGAAGAGGACCTGACGGCCACATTCTCGATGCCGGCGGACAATGTGCTCTCCCGTAACCATTCCTGGATCCTGTATGCCTACTTCGCAGAGGCCACCAGGACACTCCAGCTCAAGATCGTGGTCCTCCCCTGGGACAAGACCACCTATGACTTCGACTTCACTACAGCCACCGTGAATGTGGTGCGCCGTTTCACTATCTCGGAGACGGATCCCCGCACATTCAGCAAGGTACAGAACGCGGATGGCTATTATGATATATATTTCTGGCACACCTTGGCGGATCAGCCCAACGTCATCACCGGCGACATCCTCGTGTCCACGCCGGTAGGCCAGAAACTGCACGTGGTGCCCGTAGCAGGCGCCCTGGAAGGACACACCAAGGTGGACGGCATATTCACCGTCTCTCCTATGGAACAGGTCATCTACCCTAACTACCTCCACCCGGAGGACGGCAGGATAGAAGACTGCAGGATAGTCTTTACGATATCCTGTAACCCCGGATCATTCACTGATGCTGATCTGGAAGGCAATTACATAGACCTCCATTTCTGCGTCGAGATTGGGGACAACCAGCGATGGATAGACCTGGATTCCGAATCCATCGACTATTACAGGATAATCCTTAAGAAGAATTGGGACCAATGATGAGGAAGTGGCTGCATATTCTTATCTTTGCTACGCTGCTTATGGCAGTGGGCTGCAAGGCCGGGCTCGAACCTGAGAGCCCCGGCTCCGGAGTGCTGCTCACCGTCCGCTGCGAGGACCCTGCCCTTTCCAAATCGACTCCCGAGGATGGCGAGACCCGCTTCAACGAGAACCTCATCAAGTCCGTCGACTTCTTCTTCTACCCCGGAGAAAACCCTGCCGGTGACGCAGACGCCGTATATCACCACAGGGTGGACCTTGACGAAGACCCTGTCAAATATACCGGCGGTCAGTGGGAAGCCACCTTCACCATAGTGCTAACCAGGGTTGTAGCCGAGCAGATATTTACGGCCGCGAACAACCTGAAGGCTACGGTCTATGCCGTGGTCAATTACAGCGGGGAGCTCTCTCCCGGAGGCTCCCTGGACGCATCTTCCCTGTCGGAGCTTGCGTCCACGGTCATAGTTACCGACTTCGCCTCCACAGAGCACGACTACATCCAGGACAGCTTCCTGATGGACGGCCGGACTGTGATAACCTACAACGGGGCCGCTCAGATCAGCGCCAGCGGGACGATCGAGGCCCGCCGCTTCGCCGCCAAGATGACGACCTCCGTCTCCGTTGCCAGCCAGGTGATCCTCCAGCACCTCAGCCCTGACGACCCCGATGAGGTCTGGGAGCCTGTCCTGCACACGATGCGCATCTACCTGGTGGACGGAGCGAAGAACACAACCCTCGGTACCTCAACCAGTTCCGACAACACCTCTCCTGAGTTCTTCTCCTACAGCGACGAAGAACACCGGCGTCCGTTCCTCAGGGATAACGGTACGGAATTCCTTGATCAGACCACGGTGGGCACCGGCGCAAGCGCGAAGACCTACTACAACACCTATCCGATGTACTCCTACCCCGTCGCCTGGTCCACCGGCCAGCCGGATTACACCCAGCCCCTCGAGGCGCGGCCATATCTCAAGCTTGAGATGGACTGGCGCCGCACTGAGACTAACGGCTATTCCTACGACAGGCGCAAGTACTACTACAAGGTCATCCTCCCTGTGGACAGCTTCGAGAGGAACAACTGGTACCACCTCAACATCGACGTGTCCATCCTGGGCTCGGAGACGGACGAAGGAAAGGCCTACCTCTTCCCCACGACCTATTACATTCTCGACTGGCAGAACAAGAGCGTGCCTATCGACAAATATGCCGTCATCAGCAAGGCTCGCTACCTTTCCGTGGACACCAGGGAAAAGAGGCTTAACAACCTGGCCACCCTCAGCATCCCGTTCCTTTCAAGCCACGACGTGAAGGTTGTTGAGAGCAGCGTGAAGGCCACCAGGCCATATTACGGAGTAATTCCGACTGGAAATGAGGCCAGTGTGGTGGACAAATACAACACCAAGTACCACGCCTGGGTCAGAAAAAATACAGAAACAGGAGCTTATTATCTTGACTACAACGGCCAGGACCTTTCCCCCGACGGCAATCCGGCATATGAACCTTCGGGCTGGCTTTCCAACACGTCCACGACGATAGAACTAAACCACACCCTCCAGAACGACTACACCAAGGACGGCTTCGATTATTCGCCCTACACCATCAAGTTTGACATAGTCCACGACGACCTTACCGAAGGCGTTTACCCCTACAACGAGTACCTCAAGCACATCACCATCATCCAGTATCCAGGCATTTATATCGAATCCTGCCCGAATTCGGACAGCGAAATCAGGGCCACCAAGGACAACAGTGGTGTACCTTTTTATCCAATTGAGTCTGATAAACCATGGCTTGATAAGCCTTGGGGATATGTCTATATCGATGCCGGGCGATTCGTTAGGACGGGAAACAACAGTACCGAGCCTTATCAAAAACTGAGTACAGACAACAACAGGAGGGAATACCAGTGGCGTACCGTATGGTACACCGGTGGCGGACGCGACATATTCAGGATCAATGTGACCGTGCTTCCCCAGAATTCGGAATTCGTCATTGGTGACCCTCGAATCGAAGGCTACGACACCACCGTTCCCGTCCTGGGCTACAGCTTCGTGAACGACGGCACTGGGGCCGGAGATGCAGTGCTTGAGAACAGGACCGGAGGCACGTCCAATTTCCATTCCGCTCCCGTGGTGGATGGAGATGTGAATACACCGTTGTCGTTGACGGGAGACAGCAGGCCGCTGATGTATTATCGCCCCACGGAAAAGTCCGACCGCACGAAGAATATGCTTGCTCCGGCTTACAGGATCTCCACAAAGCTTGGCGGTACGGAATTCGGAACAATCAACGAGAACCAGGCAAAATGGCGCTGCGCCGGGTATCAGGAAGACGGCTTCCCTGGCGGAAGATGGCGCATCCCCACCATGAGCGAGATCAGATTCATCGCCCAGCTCTCGGCTAAAGGCGTTTTTGAGTCAATGTTCAGTGGAGATTACTGGTCTTCCAACGGTGTCGTCAATGTAAATAGAAATGACGGAACGGTGAAAAGTAGTACGGCTAACATGGCGTTTCTCCGCTGCGTCTATGACTCCTGGTACTGGGGCGATGAGCAGTGGAACCCTCGCTCGCAATTCATATGGGGAGACAGGGAAGAACTATGAGAAAGGTAATAGCATACCTGACCGCCGTCATCCTGGCGGTGTCCTGCACGGCCGAGCTGGAGCAGGCAGGCACCGCTATGAGCACTTCACTCGAAGGCGCCCCCGTAACCATCACCTTCTCCGTACCCGACATCCCGGTGCTTCCCGCCACGAAGTCATTGGAAGGCAGCAACGGTGACATCACCGGCACTCCCTACCTCGACCCGGACAAAATGTACCTGGTCGTCTGCGGCGGCAGCCAGAGCATCAAATACATCAGGAAGGCCACATTGGTGGACACCATTGAGAATTGCGAAATCCCCGAGGATAAGTATCCGCTTTCCGAAGGAGACAGGCACACAACCCTGTACCGGTTCAAAGTCCAGCTGGAGCTGTCGGATTTTGCCCGCACCATCCACATCCTCGGCAACGTGGACGAGAACCAGCTCATCACCGGATCATATTCCTACCAGAGTCTCCCGGGCATGCTGTCCTACGACAACAAGCAGGCCTACTGGCAGAAACTGAACGTGCCCTACATAAAGGCCAAGATAGACCCCAATACCAATGAGCCTGTCAAGCAGGACGGTTTTTACGTTCCTGACGACAATACTTTAGGATTCTTCCAGTACGTCCCTCTCATCAGGAACTTTGCCAAGATCCAGGTCAGCAACGCATCCGAGAATTTTAAGCTCCACAGCTACGCCGTCATATTCTACCCGGAACGTGGGTCGGTTGTCCCCTACCGCTCCAACGAGCCTACAGCGGTGAACCGCTTCGACTTCAACCCTCCGTCCGGATATCTGTTCAGCGGCTATGAGAAAAGCTCTTTCGAACAGTTGGAAGAAGATATCGACTATCCCGGCAATATGCCTTCCGGCGTTGCCCTGAACACAACGATCCCTCCTGCTTCCGAGTTCGAGGATCCAAGCACCAGCGATGGAAGGGTCCTCCTGTATGACGAAAACGACACCGAAAGCGGTTTTTATGTCTACGAACGCGGCATCCCGACAGAAAAGATCGGTCCCACATTCATCATCATCTGCGGCAAGTTCGAGGATGAAGACAAATTCTATTACTACCGCCTGGACCTGATGGAATCAAAGGTAGTAGGCACCCAGACCGTTTCCCGCTATTACCCCATCTACAGGAACTTCCGCTACAACATCCAGCTGCACAGGATTTCCTCCGAGGGAGTCGAATCCCCTGAAGCCGCAGTCAATTCTTCCGGCGCCGAGGACATATCGGCCGATATATCGATGCGCCACCTTTCCGACATCTCCAACGGCACCACCCGTCTGGTGGTGGAGCCTTTTATGACGAGAACCTACAGCGGTCCGGCCGACGAAGGTTCTTACTACGAACTGTATGCACGTTTCTTCAACGACGTGTATTCAGATGTGCCCAACCTCAGCACCGTTGCCGTAAGGGTGGAACTGGTGCCTATGGCCGACGGTTCCGACGACATACTCATCCTGTATGACGGCAACGGTAACCGGGTTCCTACCAGAGGCTTTTTCTTCCCTGAGGCGGCTACGGTGGGCGGCGTAGAAGGAATCAGGACCATACGGTTCAACACAGTGGAACCTCTGGACGAGACAAAGACACAGAAAATAAAGATTACCGGCCATAACCCCGGCAACCATCAGGACCTGCGCCTCTACCGCGAAGTGGAAATCACGCTTCAGAAAAAACAGCCGCTGACAGTCGCCTGCACGGATATGGTGATGCCTGCTGCCGGCGCACCTGTCTCCGTGGGTATAACCATCCCTTCCGAACTGCCGGAGTCTATGTTCCCGCTGGAGTTCATAGTCGAGCCCGAAGCCAGGACCCTGACCCCGGACACTTCCAAGGACATCAACCTGCCTGTGGGCTCCGGCCGTTCGATAGCCACCACAGAATCTACGTTCACTGACGCCCCGGCATTCTACTATATCCGGACACTGACCTGGGATGAGTTCTCCCATCTGCCTGTAAGCGAAGGCCAGCGCACCTTCTACTGCTATTTCAAGTCCACCCAGGCCAAGAGTACTACCGCCATCTGGGTCTACAACGAATTCTTCCACAAGGGCAGTGCGTCGTTCGATAATACGCTGTCCCTCTCACTCACGTGCACAGACCCCGTCAATGACGTTGTCGGCTCTCCCGTCACCGTGGGAATAACCATTCCTGACGGAATGCTGCAATCATTGTTCCCGCTGACCTTCATCCTTGAACCGGATGATCTGACGCTCGCCACCGACACATCGAAGGGAATCTCTATGCCCGTGAATTCAGGGCGCTTTACCAGGACGCTCAGCTGGGATGATTACACGAAACTGTCCGTCAGCGGTGAATCCCGCACATTCTACTGCTATTTCCTGACCACAGAGGCCGACAGCGCTACCACCATCAGTGTGTCCAATGACTATTTCTACCCTGCAAGCGTTTCCTTCACCAATGCCCACGTAGGCAGCGGAAACATCGACTTAGGCGATAATCTTAACAACGGAGGCGAACTATGAGAAAGTTGATACATACAATGTTGCTGCTATGGATGGTTCTGTCTCTAGCAGTGGCCTGTAAGAAAGAAGCGGATACTCCTTCTCCTGCCCCCGAAGTGCAGACCGTGCATTATCGGGCGTCCATCCGGACGGACGTGGACTCCAAGGCAACTCTTGGAAATGGTATGGCATATCAATATGAGGCCGGAGACAGGGTGTACCTGGAAAGTGCTGATGGCACCCTATATGGTTTTTTGGATCTGGCCGAAGAGAGCGGCATAGGCAATCACGAGGCTTATTTTGAAGGAAACCTTACCTATACCGGAACACTCCCCCGGGATCCAAATCCCTCTGTGAATCTGGTTCTTGTGAGCGTGGCGGATAATTTGCACACCGTTACGGGCGGGAAAGTTGACCCCGTTACCGAGAGCAGTTATGGCCCCGGCAAATGGGCAACATCCCTTCAGGAAGCTGTCCGTCATCTGAGCCATTTTACCGGTTCCGGCCAGTTCTCGGACGGCAGTTTCACCCTTCATCAGCAATCCAGCTTCCTGCAGTGCTCAGTGAAGATGACCTTGAGTCAGGCGCCTGTTAACCGAGTAATTACGGCCAGGTTGATTAATAACAGCGTCCCTCTCCGGGAGGTGAATGTTCCGGTGCCCCAAGCCGGCACGCTTCCTTTTGTCTTTGCCTTCCCGGGAGGCGATGTGTCGCTGGAAAACGCCCAGCTGGTCATTGAGTGGAAGGATGCCGAGAATGCGGATCAGTCGAAGGGTTTCACCGTTGCCGACCAGACGCTTGCCGCCAACACCTACTACACGATCTCCCGCGCCACGTATTCATACGATGGCTTCTGCATCACCGCCATTTCAGATGGCACTACCATCAAGTTCAATTACGACGGTATCCAGTATAGCGTGGATTACGGTGATACCTGGATCCCATATACCGCTCAGTTCACCTTGAATGCGAATGCGGTCGCCTGGATAAAGGGAAACCGGACGAATTATACAAACTCTGGAACTGATTCGAACGGAACTCCCTCGAATAAGCCTATTTTTGAGGCAAACAAGAAGTGTTATATCTCCGGGAATGTTATGAGTTTGCTCGCAGACGAGAATAGTCTTGCCGAAGGAGCTTTCCATGGAGCATTTTCCAAGGGCACAACAGCGGTCACTTATATTGATGTCGATCCTGATAATCCGCTGATTCTCCCCAAATTGGCGAGTCGATGCTATCTGCAGATGTTCCGTAGCTGCACGAGTCTTTCTTCTCTGGTGGGTATTAAACTTCCTTCTGGAAGTGCAGCCCTCTCGCCTCGTTGTTTTGATTCTATGTTCTATGGTTGTACGGGCATTACCTCCATTCCGGAAGGTTTCCTTCCCTATACCCAGTTGGCCTTTGCCTGTTATCGGGAAATGTTTGAGGCGTGCACTAACCTTGACAGTGTGCCATCCTCTCTCCTTCCTGCTTTGAATCTGGAAAAGGCTTGTTATTGTCGTATGTTCTGGGGCTGCTCCAAGTTAGAGGTTGCTCCGGATCTGCTGGCAACCACGCCTGCTCCGGCTTGTTATTTCCAGCTATTCAGAAACTGTACAAGAATTAGGTATGTCAAGTGCCTGTTGCTGCTCACACCAGAGCAGCGAGTTGTCTATACCAACCCTAACAGTAAGGTATATGATGATACCGCCGATCCGCGTCCAACGAATCTGGAAAACTGGAATATGATTAGCTCTTGGAGCGTTTTTAACAAGTTTATCAAGAATCCCGAGATGACATATTGGAGGGTAAGTAACAATCCTCCTGGTATCACCGGCAGTGTCAACTGGATGGGTGTGGTGCCAAGCAATTGGACAATGACTGACTATACTGAGCCAATTAATTGGTAGTCGAGGTAGCTATTCCCTGTCGAGCCGGAGAATCTTCACCGGCCGCTCGTCGCCGCGGTAAAGGTGGCTGCACCAGTTGATTTCACCGGTGTCGCGGAATCCGCACTTACTCATCACGCGGCCTGAAGCAGGATTGTCCACGAAATAGTCGCACCACAGGGTCCGGAACCCCTTCTGGTTGAAGCACCAGTCGATCATCGCACGCAGCGCTTCGGTGCAGAGGCCACGGTTCCAGAACGGTTTTGCTATCCAGTAGCCAAGCTCCACGTCGTTCTCACCGATGCCAATGTTGCTTTCGCCATATGGATAATACCCCATGCAGCCTATGGGCTCCCCTGTTTCCTTAAGTTCCAGCGCCCAGGTGCGGTCGTTGGTAAATATCTCACGGATAGTCCGAAGGCTTTCCTCCACGCTCTGATGGGGCGGCCATCCTGCACGGGGCCCGACGTCGGGGTCGGAGGCATATTTGAACAGAACCTCCGCATCCGCCTCGGCCCAGGGCCTGAAAAGCAGCCTGCCGGTCTGGATTATGACTTCGCTTGCCATATGCTTAAGCTACTCCGGTTTAATGAGCTAGTGCAAAGATAATAACATTTTTCAAGACAGAAGATACATCAAAGAGCCACTCGGCCGAACACATCTTCTGCGGGTTCGTTCCCGGCAAGCCCTGCGGTACCTCCATTCCAAGCTCTTCGAACAGCTTCTCCCAATAGGGAGGCATAGACCCGTCCGGGGCCTTGAAATTCATCGGCTCGCTTTCGAAAACGCGCTTCCCGTCGGCATCCAGATAGCACATCTGGACCAGCTCAGAGCAGTACAGTTCTTCATTATCCGGAAGGAACCGCACATCATATGCCCGGCCGCAAAAGGTTTTTGCCCTCTCGACGGCAGCATCGGCATCCACTCCCCTCACCCGTTTGACGACAAATTCGGGATAGCTGCCATCCGGGAGCTTAAAGTCCCGCAGAAAGGTGTCCAGTGGATGCCTGTCCACTCCGCGCGCAGCAGTGGCATCGATAATCCATATGCTGTCGGCCTTTACCTCGGCAATGGCCACGTGGGTCAGGTTCAACGCCCCTTTTTCACCTGTGGCCGAAGAGATTGCCTCATCCATCGAACCGGTTTCCGTTTCACCCGAAGTGCGTCCCACAAAGATAAGGTCGCCATTCCGCAGGCGGCCCTGATTCTGTCCGCAGCCGAAGGCCACGAGCAGGATGATGAAAAGTGACAGTATCTGTTTCATTGCAATGCAAAGTTAACAAAAGCGACGCACTTTCGGGATTCTGGTGGCAAAAATCCGACATGCGGGGCCTATTTTATGGCAATGGTAACGAGCAGACAGAGCAGACAGAAAAGACCGAGCAGACCGACCAGGCAATTGACCCTAAGGTCCTTGCTTTGTAGTCAAGGCCGATTACTGGGTCGACGAGTCCACGAAGATAGTTTACAAGTTTGTCAACTATCTGGACAAGAATAAAGAGTCCAAGAACGCCACATTCGAAATCAAGAGCTGGGACACTTCCGTAAAGGAATTATAATGGGATAAGCCCGAATGATACGCCGACAGGCACCGGGAATCACGATTGACACCACCTCGGCGGAGCAGGGGAATAGAACCTGGCTTGGTTACAGCCTGGTTACCTCAAAATGAGTCTGTTTCGAGTCTGTTGTCTGTTAACTCCTGATGGTTTCGGTGGTTTTGACGAATTAACAGTGATAGACAACGTGTGGTGCTAGTATCGTCCCAGTTTTGGGGACGTAACCCGCACTAAAAAGAGCTGTCGAGAAATCGGGCCAAAATGTAGGCACTATGTAGGCATTCCGGAAAAGCGAGAGGCCCCTCACGTGTGTGAGAGGCCTCTTGGAGTGGAGCATAGGACACCACTGAAAAGTGGATTCTACGCACTTCTACGGCATTCTATATCTAAAAAGTGTACTAAAAGTGTACTAAAAACCAAGCCTCAATCTGACACACGAAAAACACTGTACTTAGCCATAAAAAAACCGCCCCCGGACCTCACGGCCCAGGAGCGGCGACGATTTTAATGGCATTGTACTATGACAGTGCCACCGCAAAGGTACTCAAAATAATCCCGGAATCCTAATTCAGCCAGTCTCGGACAGAGCTGGAATAAACATCCCACGCATTCACAAACGTGCCATCAAACTCCTCCGGAGAGATTGCCCCAACCAGCGCCGAATAATACACCTGCAGGCCGATGGCTACACAAATACTTTCCTTATCCATGGCCACCGACGCCCACTCCTCTCGTGGCACCTCCCGGACCAGCGACTGGAAAGCGGCCGATG
>CACZBP010000055.1 GCA_902779495.1 uncultured Bacteroidia bacterium | reverse complement strand
AAGGCCAAGGGCGTGTGAGAACTCGTGGCAGGTCGCGCCTATCGAACAGAACGTTTCGCCGGAATTGTTTTTAAGTTCCGAAGTGCAGAAGTAGCGGTACAGGTGGAGTCCGTCCACCTGGAAGTCTTCGCTGTAGGCAAATCCCTGATGGGGCCATATGCTGTCTTCGGGACCGCCCTCGGCCTCACTATAGCCGGCATAATACACAAGGAACATATCCACGTAGCCGTCATTGTCGCTGTCATAGCGGCTGAAGTCGATATCATCGTCCAGGAGGGTTACGGCACCAAAAATCGCCTCATCGACATTGACATCTTTGTTGCCGCCCTGGTTTCCGCCGTAATGCCCCATCGGCTCAGGCAGGGGGACGGGGCCGTAGATGTCGAACACCGGCGTGAACTGCCCGTGGGAATTGTCCACGAAATAGTCCCGCACGGAGCCTGTCGCTCCACCATAGGAATAGCCTTCCTGGTTGAGAAGGTCGTCGAACATCCCCTTCGGGTCGGACACGGTGAAGTGGACATCGTCGAATTCAACCATAAGCACCGGGATATGCCTCGTGCCGAAATTGAATTCGTTCCTTGAGCGGGACGACCTTCTGCTGTTTACCTGGCGGCGGGCGGCAGCGGCCTTCCTTGCGGCGCTCCTGTCCACCTTCGTGGCACGCCAGAAGCCCGATTCATCCCGGGTTACGGCCTGTCCGGTGTTCGCATCGGTGGTCCAGTGGAAGAACTCGTCGCCGTGGCGCTCGAGCCAGATGACGGAGCCGTCGGGCTGGACATATTTGAAAGCCCCTTTCTTCGCGGTCCCCTACTTCTTTAACACGAAAAATGCGGAAGAACCATCCGAGGCTTTCGCCCAGACAGTCTTTTCATCCGTCATAATGACAAGGCAAGGGACTTCACGGACAAACGAAGGGAATCCGTGGTCCGTCTCCTTTAGTTTTATGGTCAGCTCCTCTCCGAACGTCGTCTCAGGGGTGAGGCCCTCGACGGAGACAATCTGCACTGCAGAGGGGGCAAGGAAACGCATAACCGTCTGACCCTCAGACGTGTGGAGCCTTGACATCTGGGTATACATATCACCCAGGAGGAAGTCGCGGCCGTCAAGCCCATATGCGCCATATTCCTGGACGTGGAGCACGGGGTCGTCGCCTAGCTGGGTGACCTTGACCTCGGCGGAAAGTGCATCATCTCCCTCGCACAGGAAGCTTATCGTGGCCTGCCGGGACTCGGGGGAAGTGTTCTGCTCCACAAGGAAAGCCTCCCGGGCCTCGTCGAGGGCCTTGGTGCCGACGTGCCTGATCCAGTCGGCATCCACTTCTATCTTATATGTGACATTGGTCTTTGTGTCGACGACCAGTTCCTGGGAGAAGCAGGACAGCAGCGCTGGAGAGCCCGACAGGCTGATCACATCTTTCTGGTCCTGAGCTACTTCCATATCAACCTCGTAGGATCCGAAAGAAAAATGGATGCGGCCTTCCCTGCGGCCTTTGTCTTCGTTAAGGTCCTTGGCGGAGAGCTTGATTTCAACCTTTCCTGATTTGCCGCTAAGGGGCTCGGCTGTGAACCAGCCATCGGGAGCGTCCACGGTCGCCTCCCAGGCCGTGGGAGGATATATGGTGATAGAACTGCCAAGCGCCAGACGGGGAAAAGCGAGGCTTTTCTTCGGCACTATGATGGACCAGCCATATTGGGTGAAGGCAACCTCAGTCTTTTTTTCTCCGGACTGTAGGACTATGGTGTTGGTGCGGTCTTCAAATCCGGGGTTGGGGCCCGTAACAAGTTGGAAGACACCATTATAGCCATTGGCGTCTTGCTTTATGCCTTCAATCTTGCCCCAGGAAGGATCTGAAAGTTCTACGGTCCAGGGGGCGTCGCAGCGCACTGCGAATTCCAGTGCGTTCTCCCCCAGGACGCCCTGGGTGACGTCCTCGGAGGGCGTTATGCCAAGGTAGGTCGCCACCGGGGTCGGGGCTTCCTTCAGCGAGGCACAGGATATGCCTGCGAGCAATGCGGCGGCAAGCAGGATAAGTGATACTGTAATCTTTCTCATATGAAAACAAATATAGCTATTTTTAGCAATATTTACTATTTTTGTAGTCTAATTAAGAAAAACCATATGTGGCTATCGTGTTTATTGCTTGTCCTTGGTCTTGCCCTCGTGGTGGGCGGCGCTGAATTCCTTGTCAGCGGCGCCTCGGGAATTGCCCGCAAGGCCGGAATCAGCGAATTCGTCATAGGACTTACCATAGTGGGAATGGGCACCTCCGCCCCTGAAATGGTCGTTAGCCTTGTCGGCGCGATCGAGGGGAATGCCGACATCGCCGTCGGTAACGTGCTGGGTTCCAACATATTCAACAGTATGTTCATCCTCGGCATCACTGCCGTTCTTGCCCCGATGGCAATCACCAGGACCAACCGCAGGACCGACATCCCTGTCAATATCCTCGTCACCGCCCTCCTTCTCGCCCTCGGCCTGAAGCAGACCCTTTTCAGCCTCGGCAGCGATGAGCTCGGACGCATCGAAGGCGCTGCGCTCCTTGCCCTGTTCGTGGGTTATATGGTGATGTCCTTCGTCAAAGGCAAGGGCCAGCAGCAGGAAGCGGCTCCCGGCGAAAAGCCCGTAAACACTTGGCTGTCAATCCTTATGGCAGTAGGCGGCATAGCTGCCCTCATCATAGGCGGACGCTTCTTCGTCAATTCCGCGGTCGACCTTGCCAAGGCCCTCGGCGTTAGCGACAAGTTCATAGCCATCACCCTGCTGGCCGGAGGCACATCCCTGCCGGAACTCGCGACCTGCGTCGTGGCCGCCGCGAGGAAGAAAGGCCAGCTGGCCCTGGGAAATATTATAGGCTCAAACATCTTCAACATCCTGCTGATCCTAGGCGGCTCGGCAATTATCACCCCCCTGTCCTTTGCCGACATCAATCTCGTAGATGCCGGAGCGCTGATGCTCAGCGCGTTGCTTATATTTACCTCCGCCTTCATCGGCAGGAAAAACGAGATTGACCGCGTGGACGGAGCCCTTATGCTCGCCGCCGGCATAGCCTACTACACCTGGCTTTTCATCAGATTATAAAACGCTACAGATATGTTCAAACCAACGAACTACAAGCTTCGCAACATAGCCGACGGCCACGTCTTCGAAGATGAAGGCTGGACTCTCGCCGACCCCGCATCCAAGGTCCCCTCGCTGGTGAGGGCAGAATATGAAAACCGCTTCTTCACCCCCCGGGACGACCTCAAAGGGCTTTACAGATATGCCGAATGGATGCCTATCCAGAGGGTCCTGCGCCGTTCCCACGCCCCTGTGACCTACAAGAGCAAGGGGCTTGCCAACCTGCTTGGGATGGACAATCTCTACATCACCTTCTCCGGCTACTGGCCCAAGATAGGCGCAAAGATGGAGACCTGCTCCTTCAAGGAGACCGAGGCCTTTTCCGTCTGCGCCAGGCTGGCCAAGCGCGACAAGAGGGTCCTGGTGGTCCAGTCCGCAGGCAACACGGCCAGGGCTTTCGCCAAGGTCTGCTCGGACAACAACATCCCCCTTGTCGTCTGCATCCCCGAGGACAACGTCCACGACCTGTGGTTCCTGAAACCCCTCCGCTCCTGCGTAAAGGTTCTCGCAACTCCCTTTGGAACAGATTATTACGACGCCATCACCCTCGGCGAAAAGCTGTGCCGTGACCCTCGTTTCTTCGCCGAAGGCGGAGCCAAGAATGTGGCCCGCCGCGACGGAATGGGCACGACCCTGCTCTCCGCCGTCGAGACCATAGGCCGCATCCCCGACGCCTATTTCCAGGCTGTTGGCAGCGGCACCGGAGCGATTGCGGCCTGGGAGAATGCCCAACGCCTCGAAGCCGACGGCCGTTTCGGACCGAACAATATGAAGATATTCACCTGCCAGAACGCCCCGTTCACCATTATGTATGACTCCTGGAAGGCCGGCTCCCGCGAGCTCCTGCCCCTGAGTGCAGAGCAGTCCCGCCGCAATTCCGAAGTCATCCTGGCCAAGGTGCTCGCCAACCGCAAACCGCCCTACAGCATCTCCGGCGGCCTGTACGACGTGCTCAAAGTCTCCGGAGGCGATATGTTCCGGGTGACCAACGAGGAAATCATCTACTGGATGCTCCAGTTCTCCAACAAGGAAGGCGTGGACATCTTCCCCGCCGCAGCAGCAGCCGTGGCCAGCGTGAGCAAGGCCCTGGAGGAAGGAAAGATATCCAGGTCCAGCACCGTGATGCTCAATGTCACCGGCGGAGGCAAGATATATGCAACGAAAAAGGGCTTTGTCACCAAAGTCCCTGATCTGGTACTCGACCCCGACCTCCCTGCCGAGGAGATAATCGCTGCTGTCGACAAGCTTTACTGAGACTGCTCACCCAGGAGTTTTTCCTTCTCCGCGACCGGATTGCCGTAGATGCGGAGGAGGATATCGCGCAGCTCGGCGCGGTCCAGGCCTTCCTGAACCCTGTCGAGCTGGCCTTCTATGTAGGCTTTGAACTGCTCGAGGTCGGCAGCGTCGTATCTGTCTGAATATTTGGTGCTTCCGTTGGCAAGGTCATAGCCCATATAGTTATTCTTCCAGAGCATATAGCCTTCGATGACGCGCACGTCGACCGCGTGGCGGATGGCCTGGTAGCGGTCGTTCTTGGTGCAGTAGGACGCCTCGAGGATTTCCTCGTGGGTGAGAGGCTTGCCTATGTTCAGGTGGATGTTGCCTTTCTGCTGCTTGATACCCGTTACGATGCTGATTATGTCCTCGTTGGAGGCCTTGACATATTTGCCTTCATTCCTTGTGACGAGGAGTTCCCTGGCCTTGAAGGCATCGCAGGGCTCATATTCATAGGAAATGCTCAGCGGAATGATGTTCAGCTCCTCGAAGTTGGTGACGAAGTCCTGCGTGCCGCTCATATCCAGCATCTTCAGCAGGCCCTGCTCGGTTATGTCTATGCCGTTCTTGGCCCTTCCCTCCCTCTGGGCAATCCAGATGGAACTGCTTCCGGAAGTGATGCTCTGGCGAATGTACTTCGACAGTAGCTGTGAGGAAAGATACAGAGTGCGTGCGCTTATGCCGCGGATGACCTTTATCATCCTGTTGGAGCGGATGAGGGCTTCGACGTATTGATTCGTGAGGAGGTTGTCTCCGACCGCTATCTCGGTCATCTGCAGTCCGTTACGGAAGAGGACTATCTGGGTGATGGCCGGATCGAGGACTATGTCCCTGTGGTTGGAGAGGAAGACGTGCTTGCCTTCCGAATTCATTATGTTCTCTATGCCGTCGTATGAGAAGTTGTGGGCGGTGTTGGTAAGGACCCACTCCACAGCCTTGGTCATCACAAGGTTCTGGAATTCGTCAACGCTCTTTATGCCCTTAAGGGCTTCACGCAGGAATTCCGGCTTCTCATTGGGGAAAATGGAGCTGGATACCTTGAGGACAAGAGGGTGCTCGGCGATTTTCTGGAACGCCTGGGCCGCTTCTTCGTCGGTGTAGGGACGTATGTCGCTAAATTCGTTAAGGTCGGTCATAGTTCAAGACACATCTAGGTTCTTGCAAAGTTATAAATAAAATATTTATTTATCAACCCTGCGCAGCAGCGAACTGTCGCCATAGCTCAGAAAACGGAAGCCGTGGGTCACTGCATAGCGGTAGATTGTCTGCCAGTCGCCGCCGACAAAGGCCGACACCAGAAGAAGCAGGGTGCTGCAGGGCTGGTGGAAGTTCGTCACCAGCAGATCCACGATCCTCCACCGGAATCCCGGCACTATGATGATCCTCGTGCCCAGGCTCAGCTCCTGCAAACCATTATCGTCCAGGTATTTAATGAGGGCTCCTATGGCTTCCTCCGTGCTCGCGGAATATTCCCTTTCATATGGGGCCCACTGCCCGATGTCCTTAGGGGCACCCGTCTCGAGACAGTCGACGCCTGCGTAATACAGCGATTCAAGGGTGCGGACGGAGGTCGTGCCAACGGCAATGACCGTCCTGTCCCTGTCCAGAAGTTTCTCGAGCAGTTCCCTTTTTACCACGAACGGCTCCCTGTGCATAGGATGGCGGGAAACGTCAGCATCCTTGACGGGAAGGAATGTGCCCGCGCCCACGTGAAGGCAGACGCGCTGAGTCTCAATGCCTTTGGCCTTTATGTCCTGGAGCACGCGCTCGGTGAAGTGCAGGCCGGCCGTCGGAGCGGCGACAGAGCCCCTTATACGGGCATACAGCGTCTGGTAGCGTTCTTTGTCTATGGCTTCCGTGCCGCGGTTCAGATAGGGCGGGATGGGCACGGAGCCGCAGACCTCCAGGACCCTGGAGAAAGCCGAGCCGTCGGCCCAGCTCAGGCGCACAAGCCCGGTCTGCCCGTCACGGGACAGGAGTTCGGCGTGCATATCCATAGCGGCTACGGTCTCGTTCTGCTCGGGATTGTACAGGCTCAGGATGTCGTCCTTCCAGCGTTTCGCATTGCCTATCACGCATTTCCACACGCACTCGGATGTGGTGGCGAACGAGAGGTTATACTCTCCCGGAGTGACTGGTTCAAGGCAGAATATCTCTATGTGTGCTCCAGTCGGCCTGACGAAATGAAGCCTTGCGGGAACCACCTTCGTGTCGTTGAAGACCATCAGGGCGCCTTCGGGAAGGAATTGCGGGAGATCACGGAAAATGCTCTCCTGGACGATTCCGTCATTGTAGCGAAGAAGCTTGGACTCATCCCTGACAGGAAGGGGATATTTCGCAATCCTTGCGTCGGGGAGGACATAGTTGTAGTCGTTAATATCTATTGAAGGTATCATCACAAATCAAATTCTCGTACAAAATTACGAATTGCCGCGCAAATACTCAAATCCTGCACGTGGTAATTCTCGTCCCGTCACAAATTTCAGCCAAATGTCAATTTTTGTAAATTTTACAAAGTTTTACATTTTTATACATTTGTAATAAACTTGTAAAATAAGCAATTCTAATCAAAGTATTATTTTAGTTATACTTTACTGATAATCAGCTAATTAGTTGACTCTATTTAAGTCAATAAATCAAATAATTTTTGGATACATATGAAACAATATTGTTTCTTGATGCGGAATATACCAGATAAAATCATTTAATATGTTATTAATCAGAGTATTAATTAAATCTATATAAAGTATTAGATAGGTATTTTCGGGTTATTGTGCCTCTCCCCTGCCACTAACACCGGGCGTTTGGCCATTTGCAGATTCCATTAATCTTTGCTACATTTGTAAAAATGAATGTTGGAAATATGAACACCAGATTACAGCAATTTTTGGGTGCAGAAAACATCTCCCAGTCACAATTTGCAGACGAACTCGGCGTTGCACGCGCAAGCGTCTCCCATATTATCGCCGGAAGGAACAAACCTGGCTTCGATTTCCTAACGAGCCTTATGGCCCGCTACCCTCGCCTGAATATGGAGTGGCTGCTGGCCGGAAAAGGTAAAATGTACAAAGAGACAGACACTTCCGCACCATTACTTGAAGAAAATATTCAACAAGAAAGCGAAAATCTCTTCTCAAATCCAGTCCAGCCTGCCCCTCTCGAGCAGTCGCCGGAACCTGCCCTCCAGCAGCCGGTCCAGACCCTGCAACTTCCTGATTCACAGCGGAAAATCTCCAAGATCATAGTGTTCTACGACGATAATTCCTTTGCTGAGATTTCCTGATTTGCGATTATCGGTGCGAATTGTTAATTTTGCACTATGTTAATTAAGGACTTTCAAAGGCTGTGTCTGAAGCTGTTTTTCCGCAAGGACTACCCGCTCCTCCACAGATCGGTATTCGGAATGGAATTTCCTCATCCCGTGGGCCTTGCCTCCGGCTTCGATCCCAAAGGGACAAGGTATTCCGCCCTTCTTGACGCTGGATTCGCCTATGTCCAGTGCGGCCCCTTCTATGACAAGAAGGACATCCTCGCCGCAATAGACAACCTCAAAGCCTCCCGCCGCGAAGGAATCCTCGCCGCCAACATAGCCTGCCAGGGCGTCCCCAGCCTTTCCGAGGACATCGTAAATGCCTACAGCACAGACTTTTCCATCCTCTACGACTTCTTCGACCTCTTCATCTTCAAGATAGAAGATGCCGACACGGATATGGACCCCCTCCTGGACAAAAGGATGTCTATGGACATCTACAAGCCCATAATCTTCTTCCTGTCCGAAGACCTTAACCGGGACGACATCCGTGACGTGCTCCACTACAGCCTTATGTCCGGAATCGACGGCGTCATAGTAGGAAACGACAACTAC
Source organism: uncultured Bacteroidia bacterium (assembly GCA_902779495.1). GTDB lineage: Bacteria > Bacteroidota > Bacteroidia > Bacteroidales > UBA932 > Cryptobacteroides. The sequence continues at coordinate 11,651 of CACZBP010000055.1, read as the reverse complement.
GAAAAGACCCTTTCCCTGGTGAAATATGCCACGCAAATCCTTGGAGGCTCCATTCCTGTAATAGCTTCGGGGGGCATCTGCACCCCCGAGCAAGTGGCAGAGCTTCTGGGCAGCGGGGCCGAGATGGTCGAAATCCGCGGTATAGGGCTTCTGGACAGTATGACCCTCCTTCGTAAATCATTGAAACATCTTAACTTACAATGATAACAGCATCGGTTTGCACCATAGGTGACGAAATTCTGATAGGCCAGATAGTCGACACCAATTCATCTATGATTGCACGCGCCCTGGGTTCCATCGGGGTGCGTGTAACGCGTATGGTCTCCATCGGAGACAGCCGCCAAGAGATCCTCGGCACTCTGTCCAAAGAATTGGAAATCAACGATATAGTTATCACCACCGGAGGCCTCGGCCCCACCAAGGACGACATCACCAAGGGAGTCCTTGCCGAGCTTTTCGGCTGTGAAGGCTACCTGGAGCACCCTGGCCAGATGGAGATGGTCTACAGCATCCTTCATTCGCGCGGTCTCGAGGTGCTGGATGTCAACAAGGCCCAGGCCCTTGTGCCCAAAGGCTGCGACGTCATTGTAAACAGGCGCGGAACGGCCCCCATAATGGTGTTCAGAAATGGAAACTCCACCCTGTATGCGATGCCCGGAGTCCCCTTTGAAACCGAGGCCGCACTCGGCGACGTGCTTGCAGATATCGCTGAGCATCAGAGCCTTACGGCAATCTCCCACCGTCATCTGATGACCTACGGCCTGGCAGAATCAGCCCTTGCCAAGAAGATTGCCTCCTGGGAGGATGCCCTTCCCCCGGATATGCACCTTGCCTACCTTCCGAGCCCCCTTGCCGGCGTTAAGCTGCGCCTTTCCATATATGGAGGCGACGCAGCCCAGAATGAACGCCGCTTCGACAAGGCCGTAGAAGGCCTTAAAGCCCTCATAGGCGAATACATATATGCTTACGGGGAAGAATCCCTCGAAGAGGTGCTTGGGGCCGTCCTGAGGGCAAAAGGAAAGACGGTTTCGGCCGCAGAATCCTGCACCGGAGGCGAAATTGCCCATCTGATCACGACCGTTCCGGGCTCGTCGGACTATTTCCTCGGCTCCGTGACCTCATATGCCATATCCGTGAAGGAAAACGTCCTCGGCGTTAAACCCGAAACCATCAGGGACAATGGCGTAGTAAGCGCAGAAGTAGCGAGTGAGATGGCCCTCGGAGTGCTGAATCTCACCGGCAGCGACTATGCCGTTGCGACCACCGGACTTGCCGGTCCCGGAGGCGGCGATGGGGTCAATCCGGACGGCACGGTCTGGGTTGCAGTGGCATCAAAAACGGCCGTTTTGACCAGAAAATTCCAGTACAAAAACGACCGAAAGCATAATATCGAGCGTTTTGCAGCGTCAGCACTGCACTTTTTGCTCACTTTTGTAAACTCAGACGCAACTGCTTGATAATCAGACAAAGTAACATTTTTGTTAATAGTTGTAACAGAAATGTTATAGGTATTTTTACCCTATTTTTGCCCGATTTTGTACTTCTCTGAACACCCGAAGGAAGTTCCCTCCGGCAATTTTGTCAACACTGTCGGAGGAGTATCCCCTGCGGGTCAGCTCATCAAAGACGAGCCCTATCTTCGAGATGTTCTCCAGGCCTGACGGGGTGACGGAAATGCCGTCAAAATCCGACCCGATGCCGACGTGCTCGATGCCTCCGACCTTGACTGCGTGGTCGATGTGGTCTGCTATCTCCTTGACTCCCGGGCGGGGCAATGCGGCAAGCTTGTCTTCGAAGTGATACCAATGCTCCCGCTTCTGCTGGGATGAAGGATCCGCGATGAACTCGGCCTCGGCGGCATCGGCCTCATCCTCGAGTCCGGAACCGGCAAGGACGCCGGCGAAGGAATCGGAAAGGAACACAGGGTAGAAGTTGATCTGGATGCAGCCTCCCCTTTCCGCCATCGCCCGGATCATATCGTCCGTCATATTCCGCCTGTGCGACGCGAGGGCCCGGCAGCAGGAGTGCGTGCTCACCACCGGCACGGAAGAAGCGTCAAGCACGTCCCAGAAGGTCTTGTCCGAGCTATGGGCAAGGTCAACTATCATTCCCAGGCGGTTCATTTCGGCCACCACTTCCCTGCCGAACGGGCTCAGGCCGTTCCAGCTGCAGTTTCCGGCTGCGGAATCAGCTATCTGGTTGTCACCGTTGTGGGTAAGGGTCATATACCGGACGCCACACCTGTAAAACTCCCTGAGCAGCGACAGCGAATTTCCAATCGGAAGGCCGTTCTCCATCCCCAGGAGGATAGACACCAGGCCCTTGTCCTTATTATTATATATATCCTCCGGGCTGAAAGCCATATGCACCTCTCCCGGGCAGGCCTCCACCTGGTCGTGGACGCCGGCGAGCATCTGCAGGGCATAGCGCGTCGCGGTATCCGGAGCCATCGACTGGGGAGTGAACAGGGCGAAAAAAGAGGCATCGACTCCCCCTGCCTTAAGCTTGGGGAAGTCGACGTGGCCTCTTGGATTGTCCACCGCCAGATTACGCAGACGCATTATCTGCGAAGGCGTATCGCAGTGAGAATCAAGTATTAACATTACTGACGGCCGATAGTTGCCTTGACCAGGTTGACAATCTTGATGTCAGGATTGCCGGAGAACACCAGGGATGCGCCGTCCATTTCGATGGAGAGGTCGGAGCTGACGTTGGCTGCGAGCTTGCAGCTGTTCTTCATCTTGACGGTAGCGTCCTTGACGGGGAACTTGGATGCGTCCACATCTGCCTTGTCCTCGCCTGTGAACTCCATCGAGCTTGCATTGCCGGAAATGGTCAGCTTGGAGGAATCCTCGACTTTAATCTTCGAGGAGGTGGCGCCGCCGGAGAGGGTCAGCACTGCGCTGTTGCCAGTCTCGATGTCGAGGCCCTTGGTCTCGAAATTGAGGTTGAGAACTGCGTTCTTGTCGGCCTTGATCTTCAGATCACCTGCCTTTGCATTGAGGTTGACAATGGCATTCTTGCCGACGGTGACCTTGCAGTCGCCGGTCTCAACGCTGAAGTTGTTGATCTTGGTGTTGTCTGCCGCCTCAAGGGTGAAGCTGTTGGAATTCAGGGTCGTTCCGAGGGCGTCCACGACGACGTTGTCCCTGATTTTGAGGGTCTGGAACGTAGGAGCCTTGACGATGATGTTAAGGACGGGCTTGGGAGCGTTCTTGCCTTTGTAGGCAGCCTTGGCTTCTTTGTCCTTGTTATAGCCCTTCTCATCGAAGGAAATGAACAGGGTGTTGTTCTTCACATAAGCCTTGATGTAGTTCTCAAGGATGGCGTCGATGGTCTGCTCGACCACATAGTTGCCTTCCTCGGAAGGACGGATGGAGATGTTGTAGTTATACTCCGCATCAATGGTGTTGAATGCGGCATACGCCTGGAACTTAGTGACAGTCTGGGCAGATGCTACGATAGTTAAAGCAACGATGCCGATAATTGTAGCTAAAGTTTTTTTAATCATAATATTATAGTTTAAAAGATTAATTGTCAATCTTAGTCAAAAGCTCGCCCCATTCCTCGGTGAAGGCGTCTGAGTCGCGCTTCAGTTCGAGGTAGGAACGCGTCAGCTCCATCACGTCGTCCTTCTCCGAAGGGGCCGACAGCACGGCTTCAATCTCCTTCATCTTCGCCTCGGCCTTCTCTATCCTGTCCTCCAGGTAGCTTATCCGGCTGCGGATCTTCTTCTCCTCGCGTGAAACCGTCTTCCGGGCATTGAACTCCGTCCTTGCCGCGGTCTTGGCCGGAGTCTCACAAACGGCTGTGGGATAATGCCTTTCCACATCCTGGAGGGTCTCTATCCTGCGCTTGGCAAGGAAGTCGGACACTCCGCCGAGATACTCCTTGACGTGGCCGTCGCGGAACTCGTAGAGCTTGTCCACGAGCCCTTCGAGGAAATCCCTGTCGTGCGATACGGCAATGAGCGTGCCATCGAAGGATTTAAGGGCGGCCTTGAGGATATCCTTGGAGCGGATGTCCATATGGTTGGTCGGTTCGTCCAGGGCAAGGACGTTATATGGCTGGAGCATCAGCTTGGCCATACCGAGCCGGGCCCTTTCGCCTCCGCTGAGCACCGAGACCTTCTTGTCTATATCCTCTCCCTTGAAGAGGAACTGGGCAAGGATATCGCGCAGTTTCGTGCGGATATCCCCTACCGCAATCCTGTCCAGCGTGCTGAAGACGGTTTCGTTCCTGTCCAGCACATCTTCCTGATTCTGAGCATAATAGCCTATGCTCACATTGTGGCCCGTGCGGGCTTCGCCGCCAAGCGGAGACAGCTCGCCCATAATGATTCGCATCATCGTGGTCTTGCCTTCGCCGTTGCGGCCGATGAAAGCCACTTTCTCTCCCCTCTTTATCTGGATGTCGGCGCCCGAGAAGACCACCTTCCCGGGATATCCGGCCTTGAGGTCTACTGCATTGAACACCACATCTCCCGAGCGGGCAGCCGGGGGGAACTTCACAGTCAGGGTCGAACGGTCGGTCTCGTCCACCTCTATCCTGTCCAGCTTTTCCAGGGCCTTTATCCTGGACTGGACCTGGTTGGACTTGGTGGGCTTGTAGCGGAAACGGGCTATGAAATCCTCCGTCTTCTCTATCATCCTCTGCTGGTTCTCATAGGCGGCTATCTGCGTGGCCATCCTCTCGGCACGCAGCTGCACATAGGGCGTGTAGCTGACTTTGTAGTCATAGATATGCCCCAGCATAATCTCGACCGTGCGGTTGGTCACGTTGTCCAGGAAACGCCTGTCGTGGGAGACCATCATTATGGCTCCGCGGTAGTTGCGCAGGTAGTCTTCCAGCCACTCGATGGATTCGATGTCGAGGTGGTTTGTGGGCTCGTCAAGCAGCAGAAGATCAGGACTTTGCAGAAGTATCTTGGCCAGCTCGATGCGCATATTCCAGCCCTGGCTGAGGGTGCGGGTCGGGCGGTCGAAGTCGGTGTCCCTGAAGCCCAGGCCGAGCAGGGTCTTGCCCGCGCGCACTGCCGGAGGCTCGCCGGAATCCACCGCAAGGCGGTCGTTAAGGTCGTTGAGCCGGGTGATGAGGGACATATATTCCTCTGACTCATAATCCGAACGCAGAGCCAGTTCCTCGTTGATGGCCTCTATTTCAGCCTCCATCGCATTGGACTTGCCGAAGGCGGTCATAGTCTCCTCCATCACGGTCCGGCCCTCGGCGTGCTCCATAATCTGGGGCAGATAGCCTATGGTCACGTGGGCGGGGCGGTCGACGCTTCCCGAGGTGGGATTCTGCTGGCCGCATATGATTTTCATCAGCGTGGACTTGCCTGCGCCGTTCTTCCCCACGAGGCCTATGCGGTCCCGCTCGCTTATGTGGAAACTGATGTCATCCAGCAGGTTAAACCCTCCGAACGACACAGTGAGGTTAACTACTGATATCATCTTGCTCGGGGGCTTTGTCCTTGCAGGCCAACAGGCTCAGTTCAAATAACAGATACAGCGGAAGGGCCGCTATCAGCATAGAGAAAGGATCCGCCGGGGTTATAATCGCGGCGAGGATGAGGATGACCACCGCGGCGTGCTTGCGGTATTTCTTCAGGGTGCTGCGCGTGACCAGCCCCATATTCGACAGGACGGCAATCACGGCCGGGAACTCGAAGACTATGCCGAACATCAGCACCATCGAGGTGAAGGTGGATATATACGACGAGAGCGATATGGTGTTCTGCACCGCATCGCTCACTGAATACCCCTGGAAGAAATTCAGGGTCACGGGGAGGACTATCGTGTAGCCTACCGCCAGGCCGACATAGAAGAGGACGCCGGCGAACAGGAACGCCGTCCGGCAGGCTTTCTTCTCGTTTTCATACAGCGCCGGGGCTATGAACTTCCACACTTCCCAGCAGACCAGCGGGAAAGCCAGGATGAAACCCAGCAGTATGGATGTCTTCAGGTGGATGAAGAACTGAGCCGAAAGCTCTATGTTCACAAGGGACAGGGAGAAGTCGACTCCAAGAAGCCTGTAGATGAAAAAGTCTCCCCTGGACGGTGCCAGAAGCACTTTGTCGAACACAAACCCCTTGAAGCAGAACACCAGGACGCTGACCGCGAATATGGCCCCAAGGCTGCGGAGCAGTGTGCCCCTGAGGACTTCGAGGTGGTCCCAGAAGGACATTTCCCCGTCCTGGGCCATCAGTCTTTCTTTTCGGCAGGCTTTTCGGCGGGCTTCTCGATATCTGACTTGATGTCGTTAAGCTCCCCTTCCACCTCGTTCATTCCCTGCTTGAAGTTCTTGACACCCTTGCCAAGGCCCTTCATCAGTTCGGGAATCTTCTTGCCTCCGAAGAGCAGGAGGATGATGAGTGCGATGATGACGATCTCCCACGGACCGATCATTCCTAAAGGATATACTGTCATAACTTTACAGATTGTTTTCTATTATTTTAAGCAATTTGTCGGGACAGCGCACAAGGCGGCCGGTGGCTTTGTCAAGGAAGGCAAGGGTCACTTCCCCTTCCGCACAGACATCGCCGTCCTGGTTATATACGGCCTGCTTGATGACGAGCTTCGCCAGGGGCACCTGGTCGATCTCGGCGACGACCTTCACTGTGTCGCCCATACGGGCTGAATGACGGTAGCGGCATTCGATGCTGACCACCGGAATCACTATGCCGTCCTTCTCGCATTCCTCTATGGGATAGCCGCCTTCGGCGATGAGGGCATTGCGGGCACACTCGAAATAACGTATGTAGTTCGAGTGATGGACTATGCCCATCTGGTCGGTCTCATAGTAGCGGACCGGGAAGGTGGTTTCGTAGTGCAGCATATTATTTTTTCAGTGCTTTCAGCTGAGCCTGGAGGCTTTCCAGCTTGGAAAGCGAGTCTGCTTCCTTCTTGCGTTCCATAGCGACGACCTTCTCGGGGGCGTGCGCAACGAAGCTCTCGTTGGCCAGTTTCCTGCGCACGGCGGCGAGGAAATCGATCTGGTACTTGATCTGGGCCTCGATCTTGGCTATCTCCTCTTCGGCGTTGACAAGGCCGCTCAGGACCACGAAGACCTCAACGGTGCGGACCATAAAGGAGACTGCCGCGACATCGGAAGACACGGCTTCGACCTTGGATATGGAAGAGGTCAGGGCGAGCTTGGACACCACGGGGAGCATCTCCATCGGGAATGCGCCCTTGACGAGGACCTCGAGGGCCTCCTTGGGGGCAAGGCCCTTCTGGTTCCTGGTGGCGCGGATGCCGATGATGGTCTCCTTGGCCATCTCGAAGGCTTCGATGAGCGAGGCGTCAAATCCCTCTGACACAGGAGATTGAGCATACATAATGCTCTCCTTCTCCCCACGGGGCTTCACTGCGTGCCACAGCTCTTCGGTGATGAACGGCATCACAGGGTGGATAAGGCAGAGAAGCTTCTCGAAGAAATCCAGAGTGGCCTCGAGGGTGGGCTTGTCGATGGGGCTGCCATATGCGGGCTTTACGAGCTCGAGGTACCAGGAGCAGTAGTCGTCCCAGAAGAGCTTGTAGATGGCCATCAGCGCATCGTTGATGCGGAACTTGGAATAGTGGTCTTCGACGGCCTCAATGGTCTGGGCCAGCTTGGCGGCGAACCACTTCACTGCCACCTTGTTGGCATCGCTCTGCGGCAGCGCCTCATCTACGTTCCAACCGGAAACGAGCCTGTAGGAATTCCATATCTTGCCGCAGAAATTGCGTCCCTGCTCGACCTGGGTCTCGTCATAGAGGATGTCGTTGCCGGCGGAGGAGCACAGGAGCATACCGAGGCGGACGGCGTCGGCGCCATATTTCGCTATGAGGTCCAGCGGGTCGGGGCTGTTGCCCAGGGTCTTGCTCATCTTGCGGCCGAGCTTGTCGCGGACGATGCCGGTGAAATAGACATTGCGGAAAGGCTCGGCGTGCATATATTCATTTCCCGCCATAATCATCCTCGCGACCCAGAAGAATATGATGTCAGGGCCTGTGACGAGGTCGTTGGTGGGATAGTAATATGCAAGGTCGGCGTTGGGCTTGTGGTCCGGGTGGCCGGGCATATCGGGGTCGAACACGGATATGGGCCACAGCCAGCTGGAGAACCAGGTGTCGAGCACGTCCTCGTCCTGACGGAGATCCTCCATCTTAAGCGAAGGATCCTTCGCCTGGGCGGCCTTAAGTGCCTCCTGCTCAGTGGGTTCCACCACGAAGCTGCCGTCCGGGAGATACCAGGCCGGGATGCGCTGGCCCCACCACAGCTGGCGGCTTATGCACCAGTCGCGGACGTTTTCCATCCAGTGGCGGTAGGTGTTGCGATATTTGTCCGGGATGAACTTCACGCGGCCTTCCTCGACGCTCGCAAGCGCCTCACGTGCAAGGTCTTCCATCTTGAGAAACCACTGGGCGCTCAGGCGCGGCTCGATGACGGCGTTGGTCCTTTCGGAATATCCGACCGGAGAGGTGTAGTCTTCGACCTTCAGCAGGTTGCCGGACTCTTCCAGCATCTTGACGATCTTCTTGCGGGCGACGAAACGGTCTTCTCCCACAAGGATCTGTGCCTTTTCGTTCAGGCGGCCGTGGTCGTCGATAATCTCCAGCACAGGGAGGTTATGGCGGAGGCCTATCTCATAATCGTGGACGTCGTGGGCGGGGGTCACCTTGAGGCAGCCGGTTCCGAAGTCCATCTCCACATAGTCGTCTTCGATGACGGGGATTTCCCTGTTAATCAGCGGGATAAGCACCTTCTTGCCCTTGAGCCAGAAGTGGCGCTCATCCTTGGGGTTGACGCATATGGCGGCATCGGCCATAATCGTCTCGGGACGGGTCGTGGCTATCACCAGGTACTTGTCGGTAGGGTTGCCGTTGCCGTCGGAGATATAGTATTTCAGGTGATAGAAATGGCTGTGGGTGTCCTTCTTTGTAGATCCAGCCTTTCTTGTAGAAATACACAAAGGTGTTGATAACTGCCTCTGACAGAGCTGGTTCCATCGTGAAGCGGGTGCGGTCCCAGTCGCAGGAGGCGCCGAGCTTGCGCAGCTGCTGCAGGATGATGCCGCCGTGCTCTTCCTTCCACTGCCAGGCATATTTAAGAAACTCCTCGCGGGTTATGTCTTCCTTGCGGATGCCCATCCCCTTGAGCTTGGCGACGACCTTGCTTTCCGTTGCTATCGAAGCGTGGTCGGTGCCGGGGACCCAGCAGGCGTTCTTGCCGTCCATACGGGCCTTGCGGATGAGAACGTCGTTAAGGGTGTTGTTGAGCACGTGGCCCATATGCAGGATGCCCGTGACGTTGGGCGGGGGGATCACTATCGTATATGGTTCCCTTTGGTCGGGTTCCGAGTGAAAGCATTTGTTCTCCAGCCACCAGGCATACCATTTCTCCTCTATCTGCGAGGGATCATATTTTGCGCAAATGTCCATATCTTCTTTGTTATATTATGCAAATATAATCTTTTTTTGTTAATTTTGCGTCACCGCCGGCCCATAAGAGGGCCACGAGACATTATGGAAAACGAAAAGAAACAGATAAGCCTCGAGCTCAAGCCCGAGATCGCCAAAGGCACCTACTCCAACCTCGCCATCATCACCCACTCCCGCAGCGAGTTCATAATCGACTTTGCCACAATGCTTCCCGGCCTTGTCAAGCCCGAGATAGGCAACCGCATAGTGATGACTCCCGAGCACGCCAAGAGGCTCCTTATGGCCCTCCAGGACAACATCATTAAGTATGAGAACCAGTTCGGGCTGATAGACCTGGACGCCAAGCAGAAAGGCGGCACCTTCAACCTCAACGACTTCGGTCCTTTCGGCGGCGGTACCAAGTCATAATGGTCCGTTTTTCCGATATCAGAGCATTCGCCTTCGATGTGGACGGCGTCTTCACCGACGGCGGCATCCTCTGTGACCTCAAGGGCGAGCTCTACCGCACCTTTGACGCCAAGGATGGTTTCGCCGTGAGGATGGCCGTGATGAACGGCTTCCCGGTGGGCATCATCACCGGCGGCCGCTCCGTGTCCATCACCGAGCGCTTCAAGACCAGCGGAGTCCCCGCCTCCGACGTGTTCCTCGGTTCCCGCAAGAAGACGGAAGATTTCGAGGCCTTCTGCGCCGCCCACGGCCTGACGCCCTCCCAGGTGCTTTTCATCGGCGATGACATCCCCGACATCCCGGTTCTCCGCCTCGCCGGCATCGCGATGTGCCCCAGCGACGCCGTCGACGAAGTCAAGGCCGTCTGCGACGTCGTCTCCCCCTTCCCCGGCGGCCGCGGCTGCGTCCGCCACGCCATCGAAACCGCGATGAAATCGCAGGGCAAATGGCAGTTTGACACTGATGTTTACAAGAAACTGTTTTAAAGGAAAGCACAACTACTACTTATGGATCTGAAGGGTAAGAAACTGATTCTGGCGAGTAATTCTCCCAGGAGGAAGGAGTTGCTGGCGGGTCTGGGCGTGGAGTTCACCGTGGACGCAGGGACCAGATTTCAGGAGAAATATGCCCCCGGCACCCCCCACGAGATAATTCCCCAGCTGATGAGTGAAGGCAAGTCCGAAGGCTTCCACCGCCCGCTGCACGACAATGAGATTCTCATCACGGCAGACACAATGGTCCTGTGCGGCGACGAGATTCTCGGCAAGCCCCGCAGCCACTCGGACGAGGTCCGTATGCTGAAGCTTCTTTCCGGCCGCGAGCACCAGGTGATTACCGCCGTGACGATGCGCGACAACAAAAAGCAGATCACCGAGACCGACACCGCCCGCGTGTGGTTCAAGCCCCTTACCGACGCCGAAATCTCCTGGTACTTAGACCATTACCACCCCCACGACAAAGCCGGCTCCTACGGCATCCAGGAATGGATCGGCTACATCGGCATCACCCACATCGAAGGCTCCTTCTTCAACATCGTCGGCCTCCCCGTCCACCTGGTCTACAAAATGCTCCTCGAGTTCCTCTAGGCCCTGCCATCCAGAGGACCGTTTAGAATGTTGGTGAGGACACAGACGGGAGGCCAACTTCCGGGGATCACTCCTCGCTACTTTTTTTTGTAGAACATATCGTTTCAGCCGCATCAGCATAGAGACAAATGCGACAGCTCACTTCCAAGGCGATGAAGGGCTGATTCCATCTTCTCTATCTGGGCACGACGGGGTTTTGAATTGCCGCTCATATATGACCACACCTGTTTGGGGTTAATCCCTGAGAGCCTTCCCAGCGCAGTCGGCGTTATGATGCCGGCATAGTATTCCATCAAATCTTTGACATTCCAATGGGACACGAACTCATACTCTCCGTCCAGCCATTGAGGGTAGAAAGCGGCCTTGTCGCTACCATCTTCTTTAATAATACGGAGAGTCTCACGCAGTTCCGCCATCGCTTCCGAGGGCGTATTGCCGCCTCCAAATATTGCCGGATACTCGCTGCAATAAGCGGAATAGAAACCGTCCTTTGCAACACTAATTGTTATATCTACCTCTGTCATAATTCATCGTTGTTTTTGATACCCATTTCATACGGCTCACGGCGCAAAGGTAGATATTTTTCTATTATTCTACAATATAATTGAATTATTTCTATTAAAGCATTAACACAACACCGTTACGAATCTTATCTCCAAGTTTTGATAAGCACGCAATTATTGTAAGAACTGTA
>CACZBP010000054.1 GCA_902779495.1 uncultured Bacteroidia bacterium | reverse complement strand
TCCTTGAAGGCCTTTTTGCCGAGGATGAGATTGCCAAGGCTGATATAGCCCGAGTGGATAATGGCTTTTGCCAGGGCGAAATTGAAGGGCGTCATCGCATATCCCACAACCTGCGGGGTGCCGATGAGGCACGTTTCGAGCGAAGCGGTGCCGGAGTTCACGACGACGGCCTCGGCGTGGCGCACCAGGGCGTGGGTCTGGCCGAAAATGACCCGCAGGTAGTCTTCGCGACCCTCGAGCCAGTGGGCATAGTCCTCCTCGGTGCGGGAAGGGGCGCCGGCCACTATGAACTGCCAGTCCTCATAGCCGGGGCGGCGGTGCATCCTGTCGGTAAAGGCGGCAAGCACGGGCATCATAAGCTTCACCTCGCCCTTGCGGGAGCCGGCCAGCAGCGCTATGAAATTGCTGTCTTCCAGATTGTTGCGCTGGAAGAAGGCGGGGCGGGGGACAGAGACTCCCTTGGAAGAGTCGATGGCATCGACCAGGGGGTTGCCTTCATATATATATTTAACTCCCTTGCGGTCGAAATATTCCTTTTCGAAGGGGAAGACGATAAAAAGCATATCGACATAGGCCTTCAGCTTGCGGATGCGTCCTTCGCGCGAGGCCCAGACCTTGGGGGCTATATAGTAGAAGACCTTGAAGCCCTTGCGGTGAGCTGCTTCGGCGACCCTGAAGTTGAAGCCCGGGTAGTCGATGAGGATTACGGCGTCGGGACCGAAGGCTTCGATGTCAGCCATACATTCTTCCAGGCGGTTGAGATATTTTGCAAGGTGGAGCAATATCTGGCTCACGCCCATAACGGCCCCGGAAGCATAGTCGTGGACAAGGCCTTCGCCCTGCTGGGAGGCGTCGTGGACGGCTTTCATAAGCTCTCCGCCCCAGAAACGGATGTCCGCCGCGGGGTCTTTGGCATAGAGGCCGCGCATCAGGTTCGACCCGTGCAGGTCGCCCGATGCCTCGCCCGCTATGATGTAATACTTCATCCTATTTGAAATCCCTGTCGAAGCCGCTGCAGAGCATACGGGTGAATTCCGCGGTGTCGGTCGTGTCTATCTTGTGGGCGGAGATGGATATATATCCTTCCATCACCATATGGTGGTCTGCACGGATATGGTTGCCGGGGGCGTCTTCATAGATGCCGGCCATCCTCCAGAGGCTTTCGCCTTCCTGGTTGACAGGGGCGGGACCGCCCTTGCCTTCCGGGTCGTAGGGGACGAACTCCTTGATCCAGCGGCCTATGCCCATAACGCTTGCGCGGATTCCCTTGATCTCGGAGGAGGGGAGGTCCGGGAAGTTGACGTTATAGTAGGTGCCGAAGGACACGGGGAGATTGTCCATAATCCTTATGAATATTCCGGGGAAGAAGCGTTCCACCGCCCAGAAATCGGCGTCGGGGCTGTAGGCGTCCAGCGAGACTCCGATGGCGGGGATGCCGTTCAGGGCCGCTTCCTGGGCAGCTCCGAGGGTGCCGGAGTAGCAGGCGGCGGTGCAGGCGTTGGAGCCGTGGTTGATGCCGCACACGACCACGTCGGGCTTGCCGTCGGGGTAGCAGAAATTAAGGGCATATTTGACGCAGCTGGCGGGGGTTGCGTCCAGATAGACCCACTTCACGCCGTCATCGTCCACACCAAGGTCCTTGGCGCCCATCTGCTCCTTTCCAAGGGAAACAGCCATTCCCATTCCGGACTGGGGGAACTTGGGGGACACTACCGTCACTTCGCCGAAGGCGCGCATCATTCTCGAGAGGACCTTCACTCCTTTCGCCCTGTAACTGTCGTCGTTGGTAACCAGAATTCTCATAAATTGTTTTAATATAGAAATTTACTACAAAGATATATTATTTTCCTCATTTTTTTATTAAATTTGCACGGATAAATAGGAATGTAGCAAATAACGTATAACAACCCATAAATTTTAAACAATGATTAAACTTGGAATTAACGGATTTGGTCGTATCGGCCGTATGGTTTTCCGTGCTGCAGTCGAGAACTTTGCAAAGGACGTTACCGTCGTAGGTATCAATGACCTTCTCGATGCTGATTATCTCGCTTACATGCTTAAGTATGACTCCGTTCACGGTGAGTTCAAGCACGACATCTCTGTCGAAGGCAACTACCTCATCGTAGACGGCAACAAGATCCAGGTCTTCGCCGAGAAGGATCCCGCCAACATCACCTGGGGCGCCCTCGGTGTTGACGTCGTCGTTGAGTCCACCGGTTTCTTCCTCACCGAAGAGCTTGCAAGCGCACACCTCGCAGCAGGTGCCAAGAAGGTCATCCTCTCCGCCCCTTCAAAGGACGCAACCCCTATGTTCGTCTATGGCGTGAACGACAAGACCTATGCCGGTCAGAAGATCATCTCCAACGCTTCCTGCACCACCAACTGCCTTGCTCCTATCACCAAGGTCCTCAATGACAAGTTCGGTGTCGTCCGTGGCCTTATGACCACTGTTCACGCAGCAACCGCAACCCAGAAGACCGTTGACGGCCCTTCCAAGAAGGACTGGAGAGGCGGCCGCGGTATCCTCGAGAACATCATCCCTTCATCCACCGGAGCAGCCAAGGCTGTCGGTAAGGTTCTCCCCGAACTCAACGGCAAGCTCACCGGTATGTCCCTCCGCGTCCCCACATCTGACGTCTCCTTCGTCGACCTGACCGTCGAGCTCGCAAAGCCTGCAACCTATGCAGAGATCTGCGCTGCAATGAAAGAGGCATCCGAGGGCGAACTCAAGGGTGTTCTCGGCTACACCGCCGATGCAGTTGTCTCCACCGACTTCCGCAACGATTCCCGCACTTCCATCTTCGATGAGAAGGCCGGTATCCAGCTCGACCCTACCTTCGTGAAGGTCTGCGCCTGGTATGACAACGAGTGGGGCTACAGCAACAAGGTCCTCGAAATGGCCAAAGTCATTATGAAATAACGTCGTTTGACGTCATTTCATAATGCTTCACATTTTGAAGTAATTTGCTGCTTAGTGCAAACAAAAACCGACTCTAACGAGCCGGTTTTTTTAGTGTTACCAAGTTGATTAGGATGTAAAGGACGAAGACAAGGAGGGGGATGAGGGTCCAGTGGAGGCCGGCGAGGAGGACGGCGGGGACGGAGAGGACCGACAGGGAAAGGAAGACGATGCGGGTTATGGTTGTGACCTTGTCGGCCTTTATGCCTTTACCGAACTTGAAGGAGAACATCGGGATCTCGCTGACAAGCAGAAGGCCGAGGCAGAGGGAGAGGACAGGGATGAACCAGTAGGAGCTGGCGAGGCCGGCAAGCCAGCTTTCAGGGGCGGCATCGATGAAGGAGGCAAGGGCGCCGCAGAGGATGGCGCAGGCCGGGGTCGGGAGGCCGAGGAAGCTCTCGTGCTGGCGCTCGTCGATGTTGAACTTCGCCAGGCGGAGGGCGGACATAAGGGCGATGAAAAGCGGCACGTAGCTGAGCACGGTGCAGGGGTTGGAGGCGGCCATCGCGCAGCACAGCATCAGAGCCGGCAGGAGGCCGAAGCTGACCATATCGCACAGGGAGTCAAGCTCCTTGCCTATGTCGGAATATGCCCCCAGGAGCCGGGCGGCAAGGCCGTCGCACCAGTCGAAGACCGAGGCGCCTAACATAAGGAGGAATGCCGTCTGGGGCTGGCCCTTCAATGTGAAAATCACCCCGAGGGACCCGCACAGCAGGTTCATCAAGGTGATCGTGTTGGGGATATGCTTTCTCATTATTTAATTCCAAGCTTGTCCTTAAGTGCCTGAGGCAGAGCGTCTTTATGGACCATATAGGTAATGGCCTTGCCGCGGGTGAAGGAGTCGGACAGATACCATAAGCCGTTGTACTTTCCGGTCTCGCCCCAGGAGTTCTTGATCATAAGGTAGCGGGTGCCGTTCTGGTCGGTGGCGATACCGTAGGCGTGCATTCCGTGGTCGTCAGTGGTGCTCTTGTTGTCGAACCACTCCTGGCGGTCTGCCTGGGTGACGGTCCTTTCGGCGGGGATGACCTTCGGCTCGGGTTTCTTGTCCTTCTTAGCCTTTTTGTCGGCCTTTTCCTCAGGCTTGCCGGTCCAGCGCTCCTGGTCGGAGCCTGCGGTCACCTTTGCGTCGTCAAGAAGGACGCCGATGCCGTTACGGGTGAAGCCGGGCTCGCTAACGTCGCCGCCCCAGGTGGCCGTGTAGCCGTGCTCGATGGCGTAGTAGAGGGCGTCCATAAATTCGTCGAGGGGGACGTTGTAGGCCTGGTCGCCGCGCCAGTTGTCGCACACTTCGACCGCGAACTTCTTGTAGAAGGGGTGGTGGGTGTAGGAGGTGAGGGTCACATAGTCCTCGGACTTCAGTTTATATGAGTCCCTGAAGGAGGCGGGGGTGTATTTGACTCCCTTGTAGGTGAATTCTTCGGGGGCTTCGCCCATATAGGCGTCGCAGATGCCCTTGAAGCCGTTCTTCCAGGCGGTGGAGAGCTTCTTGTTGGGGTTTTTCACGATGGCTTCGATGTAGCCTTTGAGGGCTGCGTCGAGCTCGCCCTGGACGGGGAGCTTGGTGCCATAGTTCATACCGGACATCACATCCTGGGGCACGAGGCCATAGTCGTCCATAATGTGGAGGACGTCTTCGCATTCGCTGCCGGCGGCGAAGGTGAGGTTGCCGTCGAGGCGGACATATTTATCGGCGCGGTCCTGGTAGGAACGGCTGACGACGAACATTTCGGAGAAATCCGGATAGGCCGTGGAATCCTTTATCTCACAGAGCCTTATGGCTTCGGACTCGAGGAAGGATATGGCGGAGAAGCACCAGCAGGTGCCGGAGCGGTACTGGTTCTTGACCGGGGTTATGGGATTCTGCTTGACGACGGTGAAGACGTAGTTGTCGGGGTCTGCCTTGGGGTGGGGCTGGGCCTGGGCGGCGAGTGCTGCTACGGCGGCGGAGAGGGCCAGGATGGTTTTGAGTACTTTCATTTCGATATTCGTATTTTTACAAATATAGGTATTTTTATTAAATTTGCAACTATGAATATCCTATATATACACGGTATGGGCGGCGGCGCGGACAGCCGTATCCCCGCTATCCTGGATGAGGCCTTGCGTCCCGAAGTGCGCGTTGTCTGCCGGACCTATTCCTTCGACCCGGAGGAAGCCGCGGCGCAGATTGCCGCCTGGGTGGAGGAACTCCATCCCGCCGTGGTGATAGGGGAGTCCCTGGGCGCCTGCCACGCCCTCAGGGTGAGGGGAGTTCCGCATATCCTCGTTTCCCCTTCGCTCGGAGCCCCGTTGTATCTTGGCTATCTTGCATTCCTCGCCCTGATTCCCGGCGTGCCGTGGCTGTTGGGCCGTATATATAAACCCCGCGAGGGCGACCGGCAGAAGCTGGACTTTCGTTTCAAGGTTCTTCGTAAATATCGGGAACACAGACGTTTAGCCCTGGCCGCAGCCGCTTCTTCCGGCGATTCCTACTTCGCTTTTTTCGGCCGCCGCGACCATTACCGCCGCTCCGGGATTGTGAGCCTTCGCGCCTGGCGCCGCCATTTCGGCGACACGTTCGCCCTCTACGACGGCACCCATTTTATGGAGGAAGAATTCATCCAATCGATGCTCCTGCCACGGATTATTGAATTAACGAAAAAATAATTGCTATCTTTGTATTTTCGTATGAATATGAAGAATAAATATATAGCATTTCTGTGCTGCCTGGCCGCAGTCCTGCCCGGGTGCCGGATGAAGGACACGAAGACGCACACGTATATCCCATACGTTGCATCCGTGCTTGCCGACACCACCTCCAGGGAGTTTTCCCTTGTGAGCGCATTCGACATTGAAGACAACACCGGCACGATAGCGGTCATAGGCGAGCCCGAGGATGTGATCCGTATGACGGAAGCGCTCCTCACCGCCGACAGCCACAACAACGTCGACGGCCGCGGCGCCTCAGACCACCTGCCCGATTTCGCGGGCGAGACTATTTCGCCCATCATCGACCTGGCGAACTATCCCTACGAAGACTATAAGAAGCTCTCCAACACCGCTTTCCTGCGGGAGGTTGGCGTGCGTAACTTCCTTTTCGCGATGGACACCACCGCGCTGGTGAGTCCCTATGACACCCTGCACTCCGTCCGTAAGGTCGCTGCCAAGGCTGTCATATATGCCTCCACCACCGCCGGCATCTATGGCTTTGCCGATGCCGACACCCTCGTGCGTGTGATAAACCCCTCACTGACAGTGCTTTCTGCCCTTGACGTGATGGTGGACAAGGCCAGGGAGAAAAGCGACACGGTGCTGATCTGGACCACGGCCGAGAAGGCCGCCGAAGGCATATATGGCGACTATTTCGCCGCCGAAGGCTATCCGGCCCGCCTTCGCGAGAGGGGAGAATCCGGTGCAGTGAAGTACCGCGTTTTTGCCTCCCATCCTGATTCCCTGCGCGATGACGGCTCCCTGAAGGGACGCGTCCTTGACCTTCTGGACAAATATATGATGCTGCCCCAGTATGGCAAGATCCACTCCGTCGTGCTCGACGACAGGTCCATTTCGCCCGCAGAGCTCCAGAAGGTGATTGACGACCTTCTACAGGACGACGAAGACTATATGCTTGTCTACCGCAACCTTCTCGCCCCCGACTGCGAGTGCATCTGGGCCGAAAAGGCCGTCTCCGAGCTGCTTTATTCCAAGATGCGCCAGGTGAATTCCTTCTCGCACAAGATTGCCTATCCGTCGATGAAAGGCTATGTCACCCTGCCTTCGGCCTCCCTGCCGCAGAGCGTGTATGGCGTCGACGGAAGCCTCTCGTATGGCTTTAAATATGGCCGCGAAAGTAATTCATCCAGAAATACTTACACTTTTGTTGAAATGAGGGACAGATATATCTCCGAGACCCTTATGGAGTATATGGCCGACAATGCCCCCGCGACCTTTGCCCTGTATGTTCGCTGAGAAGATAACCCCCGAGGAAATCGACCGCCTTCCGCTCTGCGCGTTCGAAGGGAAGATAGAGGTCATCGACAAGCCGGACCGTTCTTTCAACAACGCCATACGCTACCTTTCTTCGAAAAGGCTCCTGGGGTTTGACACCGAGAGCCGCCCGTGCTTCACGGCCGAGGAGCCCCGCCACGGCACAGCCCTGGTGCAGCTCAGCGGTGCCGAGAAGGCATTCCTTTTCAGGGTGAACACCCTCGGAATGCACCGCCGGCTGCTCGCGATCCTGGGCAACCCTAATATAATAAAGGTAGGAGCTGCTGTGCACGACGATGTTCGCGGCCTCCAGAAGATTCACGGTTTCCAGCCGGCAGGCTTTGTCGACCTGCAGAAGATGGTGGAGTCATATGGTATCCGCGAGAAGAGCGTCAAGAAGATGTCGGCCATAGTGCTCGGCGTGCGCATATCCAAAAGCCAGCAGCTTTCCAACTGGGAGGCGGAGACGCTTTCCGAGGCCCAGCAGGTCTATGCCGCGACCGACGCCTGGATATGCCGTCAGATGTATAAGAAGCTGCAGGTCAGCGAAATAGTAGCAAGCGATGTATAAGATCATACTGAAAAAGGGGAGGGAAGAGTCCCTCCTGAGGTTCCACCCCTGGGTGTTCTCGGGCGCAGTGGCCCAGATTGTCGGCACTCCTGCCGAAGGCGACGTCGTGGGGGTATATGCTTCCGACGGCTCCTTCCTTGCCTGCGGCCACTATCAGATCGGCTCCATCGCCGTGCGCGTGCTGAGCTTCGACTCTCCCGTGCTGCCTCCGGACTTCTGGGAAGTTATGCTTGGCCGGGCCTATGCCGAGCGCAGGGCCCTGGGCTTAACTGACTGCGAGACAACGACTTGCTACCGCCTTGTCCACGGAGAAGGCGACAATCTCCCCGGACTCATCGTCGACTACTACGACGGCGTCTGCGTGATGCAGGCCCATTCCGCCGGAATGTTCCGCGCCCGCAGGCAGATTTCCGATGCCCTGCAGAAGGTCTATGGCCCCTCTCTTAAGGCCGTCTATGACAAGAGCTCCGGCACGGCGCCATTCAAGGCCGGCCTTGACCTTGTCGACGGCTATATCTACCGCCGGGAAGACTTCAAGGAGAATTCCCTGACCGTGCTTGAGAACGGCCATAAGTTCCTGGTTGACTGGACGGAAGGCCAGAAAACCGGCTTCTTCCTCGACCAGAGGGAGAACCGCGCCCTGGTGGAGCGCTATGCTCGCGGCCGCAACGTGCTGAACCTTTTCTGCTACACCGGAGGGTTCTCCATATATGCCCTCGGCGCCGGTGCCCTCCACGTGGATTCGGTGGATTCTTCGCGAAAGGCTATGGACCTGGTCCAGAAGAACGTGGAGATCGGCGGCTTCGACCCGTCGCGCCACACCGGCTTCTGCAAGGACGCCATTGAGTTCCTGAAGAACTCGCCGGAAGGGAAGTACGACCTCGTAATCGTCGACCCGCCGGCATTCGCCAAGCACCGAGGCGCCCTGAGCAACGCCCTGAGGGCCTACCAGCGCCTCAATGCCGCCGCCATCGCGAAGGTCGCTCCCGGCGGCTTCGTGTTCACCTTCAGCTGCTCGCAAGTGGTTGACAAAGAAGCGTTTGCCCTGGCCATCTTCTCCGCCGCCGCCCAAACCGGCCGCCGCGTCCGCATCCTGGACCGCCTCAACCAGCCCGCCGACCACTCGGTCAACATCTACCACCCCGAAGGCGAGTACCTGAAGGGCCTCCTGCTTTACGTGGAATAGCTCCCTGTGGCTGCTGCCTTTTCGCCCGAGGTCTCCGTTTTTGGGTGGGATCTCGGGCACCGAAAGTGGCTCCCAGTGCCGTCAGAGGTTTGTCCTCCGCCCGAGGTCTCCGTTTTTGGGTGGGACCTCGGGCACCGAAAGTGGCTCCCAGTGCCGTGAGAGGCCGATTCCCTGCCCGAGGTCCAGGCACTTTTTGGAGACCTCGGGCAAAAAGCGGCAGCTCCGGACGCAAAAAAGGCAGCCGTTTCCGGTTGCCTTTTTTGGGGAGGTGCCTAGCGGAATCGAACCGCTGTCCCAGGTTTTGCAGACCTGTGCCTAACCGCTCGGCCAAAGCACCTTGATTTTGGGACTGCAAATATACGGAAAATTCTTCTAACTGCAAATTTTTTATCGTCCCAGGCGAACCGACGGCGGTTATAGTTTGTAATTAAAATGGTTTAAGTAGCAAAAGGGCGAAACAGGGGAGTGGTCTATTAATCGTTTTAATCGATATCGCACCGAAAACTAAAACTTTTAGTCAAAATTTGTAAGCAATGCAAATGCCTAAAAATCAACCATTTACAAAGAAAGTGAAAAATTTGTCTAAAAATTGTTACAAAAAATCACGAAAATTTTTGCAGTTTACGAAAAAGTGCGTACCTTTGCAGTGAGTTAAGGAGGTTCTCTCCAAGACTTATTGGTTATTAGTTTTAGTGTTATTAATTATGTGGTTAGAATAAACCTCGCGCGAGAGCGCCAGAGTTTATTGGAAAATAAAGCGAGACTTCTGTGGTCCCGCTTTTTTCTATTTATGTGGGTAATGATGCAAAAACAGTGGTAATGATGCAAAAAACAGTTGGTGACGGCCGCCGCGAGGATCTATGTGTCCCCGAGAACAATTCGTCAGTACGGGCTTGACACGAAATCTCAATAAACAAAATAATTTCAGATTCTTTTGCGTGTTCGGACAATCACGGCACTTCAGTCCCAAATGAAGTGCCTTATTATTTTGCCGGTGAGGACGCGAGCATAATGGGCACTATATAGTAACAGCTGGCTTCAACCTTGAAATCAGGTCGTTGGGGCTCACAGCACTCAACAATGCCACGGCAAACCATTTCTGTCCCATATCCTTCAGGGATGCCCCGACAAGATAAACATCATTATCAATAATTAGGAACCTGTCATGGGCTTTTTTAAAAAGCATAACACTGATGACGGGGTACTGTTTGTTGTGCTTTTCCAAATCAAGTTTAAACTGATTGGATACTTTCTGAGTGAATATCGCTGCATCAACTCCGACTGATCGTTTATCCAGCATGGTAAGCACAGAGTCGTCAACGTAGTTATCTATGAGAACAATCCGCGTTTTGGCATTCTTAATTAAGTTGCAGATAAACTCGTAGGCGTCATAAATCTGGCCATCGAAGAATAACCCTTGACGGGGTTCAAGAGACTTCTCTTCCAATTTGGAATACAAGTCCTCAATCTTCTGGTCAGATTCTAGAAGCTTATATTCAATCCGATCTAGGCGCTGGAACACTTGTGCGTTGGAGGCCAAAAAGCGGCGCATAGCGACGAAGGCTTCAACAACCTTCACACTTGCTGTATCAGCCACATCGCTTTTTAGTCATACCAACTTATGCTTATACAGGGCAACAGGATGCTTGCATAGAAGCATTTAAAAAAGATCCTTTGAATTTTAC
>CACZBP010000053.1 GCA_902779495.1 uncultured Bacteroidia bacterium | reverse complement strand
ACGACGAGTTCGTGTATGTCTCCGCATCTTCCAAGACCGCTGCAGGCATCTATGCGATTGAAATCGGCGATCCTACCAACGTTACCCCGCTGAACGTGGATGGCATTGAGGGCGGAACCTTCTTCACCAACTGCGTCCGCACCATTGCCGACGGCGACAAGACCTATATCCTTGCCGGCAATCTCTCCTACAACGGCCAGTGGGAAGGTCCCAACGACAACCAGGTCCTCAAGCTCTATGTCTGGAAAGACCGTAACGGTGCTCCCGAGAAGATGCTCGAATTCCCTGTCCCTTCGGATGTCAAGCCTCGTCTTGGCGACAAATTCGAGGTCTGGGGCGACTGGAGCGACGGTCTTATCTTCTATAAGAACTATAACTCCGACGACTATGCCGACGCGGTGTATGTCTTCACCCTGAAGAACGGCGTGGTCAATCCCACCCCGAGCCTCAAGCGCCTGAACGCTATCCCCGAAGGATGGACATATGGCTCAGTGTCAGCTTATTATCCTTACACCAAGGACAGCGGCTTTATGTCAGGATGGAACGCTATGATCCCTTACGTTGCCGACGGTGACAACTACGTGTGCCAGCCTTGGATTGGCGGCGGATATATGGATTATCCCCTAACATGCTTCAACCACGGCGTGTCATTCTTCACTATCGGTGGGGAAGAGTACATCGCCTATGTCCACATCAGGATTAAATCCCAGGAGCAGGAGAACAACGCAGTGCTTAATGTCTTCAAGAAGAACGGTTCCTTCCAGGAGACCTTCGCAGATGAAGACAACCTCATCCAATGCGTGTTCAAGGAAGGCGGCGTCGGTGAGGCCAGCGCCAACGGAGCCGGCGACCTTGCCGTGCGCGTGATCGGAGGCAATGCATATGCTGCCCTGTCTGTTCCTAACATAGGCTTCGGAGTATATAAGATTGTTATCAACTAGAGGAGAGAATAATTCTTAAAAGTGAACATATGAACCATACTGTCACTGCCAAGATTTGCGAATACTTCTCGACGAAACCCGTCGTAAGAGCATTCGTATTCGGCTCTTTTGCAAGAGGGGAAAACGGGCCGGACAGTGATATTGACATTTTAGTCAAGTTCGATCCAGACGCAAAGGTCAGTCTGTTCGACCACGTCAGTATGACATATGATTTGGAGGACCTCCTTGGGATGGAAGTCGATCTGGTAACGGAAGGGACCTTGCTTCCCCGTATCGCGGCATCAGCCGATAAAGACAAGGTATTAGTCTATGAGAGAGCCGGAAACATTCCTCTCGTTGCTCAGAATAACGCTTCTGATTCGGATTTGTCCAGTGCGATTACTGTTGATGATGTGATCGAGCGCGTCAGGGAAGGACTTACGCAGATGTTCGAGAGAAAATAGGCTGAAAGGATAGGCAGGACCTTTGATTTATAACTGCTTTTATCGAAGTCAGGCGTTCTAAGCAAATATCTGATTCACAACGATATACAAGAAAGTCCCTATCCCATTTGAGGTAGGGGCTTTTTCGTAGACGCCTAACTGTCAAGTACTTGCATAGAACGGCACTGGGGGAGGGGCAGGATTGCGGCGATAGCGGTTACCTTCCCTTCATGGACAGCGTCACAGGTCGAATTTGAGGGCGGGGACCTGTGACAGCAGTAGTGGCTTGCAGGGGCCTGGAAGGGCATTTCGGTGTCACAGGTGGTCAAGGTGAAAATCGACCTGTGACGCGCGGCGGTGGTGGTGGCGGTGGTGGCGGTGGTGGCGACGGTGGCGACGGTGGCGGTGGTGGCGGTGGCAGCGGCGGCGGGCGCTAGAACTTCCAGGTGAAGTAGAGGAAGAAGTTGTGGTTGAGGGGTTTGGGGGCGGGGTAGAAGGTGCTGAAGGAGGTGCCTTCGATGACGCCGGAGCGTCGGGTGGACCAGACGTCATATGACGACAGGGACCAGCCGATGCCGCCGCCCAGCTCGTCAAGCGAGAAGTGCAGCATTGCGCGGATGCTCCAGGCCCACCACTGGGGGCCTTTCAGCCAGTATTTTTCGTATTTGAAGTTGCTCAGTTCGGCAGGCTTGGAAGGGTTCACCTCGCGGAACTCGGCCTCGACCCGCTCGATGGCGGGGGTGAGGACGAGCCCCGGGGCGGCCCGAAGGGAAATGCGCAGCGCCTGGATGCGCAGCGCCGGGGTGCAGAGCATCACCGACGGCGTGAAGGTCAGGCCCGTAATGTTCTGATGCTCAGGCGTCAGGATCCACTGGTCGTAATAGGGGGTGGAGGTCACCTTGCCCCAGGGGATGTCGTTCTTGCCGGAGGTGCCGTTGATGCCGACATATGCGCCGAGACCGACATATTCCAGGGGGAACCAGAAATATGACACGTCCACGAAGAAGCTCCGGTTGGTGGACATACCGCCGCCGAAGGAGACTTCGTGCCTCCAGCTGTCGCGAAGGATCTGCGCTCCCGCCGTCTGGCACAACAGCAGGAGCAACAGGGGCAGAATGGCCCTGCGTATCCGGGCCGTAACCATATGGCTATCTGTGCTTTGCGTGGAAGCTGACGCCGACGGCATTGGGGCCGCAGTGGCTGCCGGCTGTAGGGTTGACGTCCACATATTCTATCCTGAGGCCTTCGCCGAACTTCTCCCTGAGGATTGCGCCCACCTGCTGGGCAAGGGGCATTGCGTCGGTCTGGGCTATGACGAGCCTGTGCTGCAGGACATCCTCGCCGAGGGTGAGGACATAGTCCACCAGGGTGTTGATGGCGTTCTGGCGGCCCTTGGCCTTTCCGATGCTCACCATCTTGCCTTCGGAACTCATATAGATGATGGGGCGGATGCCTATCAGGCCGCCCATCGTCGCGGCCAGGCCGCTGACACGTCCGCTGCGGCGGAAGAACTTGAGGTCGTCGGCGAAGAAGTAGATGCCGAACTTGTCCACCTCGGTCTTGCCCCACTCGAGCACCTCCTCGGGGGTCTTGCCCGCGAGGAAGAGGTCTCCGACTTCGCGCACGATATTGTAGGAGCCTATCGTAATGCCTTTGGTATCAAGCTCATAGAACTTCCTCTCGGGATATTTCTCCTTCAGGGCGGCGACGGCCTTGTCCATTGCGTCGAAGGTGGCGGTCATCGCACGAGAGAAGTGGACGTAGAAGATGTCGTTGCCGGCGGCGAACTCGGGCTCGAAGTAGGCTATGTACTTGTCTTCGCCCAGGGCGCTGGTGGTGGGAAGGACGCCTGCGCGGAGCATATCATAGAAAGCGTGGGCGTCGAACTCCTCGAAATCCTCGTAGGGGTAGATGGTCTTGCCGTCGTAGCTGTACGGCATACTGATGAGCTTGTAGCCATATTCCTTCGCAACCTTGGGGGTTATGTCGGTGTCGGTGTCGGTGAAAAGTGTCAGCATATTATGTGAGTATTATTATATAATCATATACGGGCTGGCCGCCGTGGGTGACCATAAATTCTGTCATAGGATATTGATTCCCAAGAGTTTGAGCAACCTGCTCGGCCTCTTCGGCGGGGACGTCGGCGCCATAAAAAACGAGGGCGACGTCACGGTCTCCGGCCTCCATCTTGGCGCACAGGGCCACGACGGTGTCCTCCCGGGACGCTCCGCCGCAGAGGATGTCCTTGCCGGTGAAGCCCACGTAGTCGCCTTCCTTGCAGCCGTCGGCGTCGCGGATCGCGGTGGACACCATTCCGGTAACTACCTGGGCCATAACTTCCTTGAGGCTTTCCTCGAGCTGGTCGGGGTCCGGCGAGTCGAAGTCGAAGGAGGCTATTGCCGTGTAGCCTTCCCCGATATTCCTGGAGGGCATAACGTGCACCTTGGCCTTGTCATACAGCGCCGCGGCCTGCTCGGCCGTCATTATTATGTTGGAGTTGTTGGGGAAGACGAATATGTGTTCTGCGCCGGTGCGGGCGAATGCGTCCAGGAAACTCTGCACCGACGGGTTCATGGTCTGGCCTCCCTGGATCACCACGTCGGCACCGGCCTCGGTGAAGGTCGTTTCAAGGCCTTCGCCGGAAGCCACGGTGACTATGCCATATCGTTTGGCAGGCCTGGAGAAGCCGTCCTTGATGGTCGTCTCGTGGTGCTGGAGGGTCATATTCTCAATTTTCAGCGTGAGGAATTCGCCCCAGCGCTGGCAGTGGCTGAGCACGTCGCCCGGGGTGCGGGTGTGGACGTGGACCTTCACTATGCTGCCGTCCTTGAAGCAGACTATGGAGTCGCCCACGCCTGACAGATAATCGATTATCTCCTTCTCGTCGAATGTGTCAGGGTCGACCTTGGCCCTCTGGAGGCGGAGGAGGAATTCGGTGCAGTAGCCGAATTCCAGGACGCTGTCCGGCGTGAAGGAGTCGAGGTCTATCTTCTTTGCCGCAGGGGCGCTGCTCTGCACCGGCTCGGTCGTTTCGCCATACAGGGCTTTCATTATTCCGCGGGCTATGGAGACAAGGCCTGCGCCGCCGCTGTCGATGACGCCGGCTTTTTTCAGGACGTCAAGCAGCTCCGGGGTCCTTTCGAGGGAGGCTTCCATTTCCTTGAGGAAGGCCGCGCCATATTCTTCAAAAGTGGTTGAGCCTGAGGCGTTTGCAGCTGCGACGGCTTCGCGGTAGACCGTCAGCATCGTGCCTTCGACGGGCACCGGGACGGCCTTGTAGGCCTCTTCGACGCCGCATTGGAGGGCTTTCTCCAAATCCTGGAGACTGACCTGGCCTATGCCTTCCAGGCCCTTGGCTATGCCTGCGAAAATCCTGCTGAGGATGACCCCCGAATTGCCTCTGGCGCCGAGGAGCATTCCCTTGGAGATGGTCGCTGCGGCTTCGCCTACGGTGGAGTCGGGCCCGGCCTGGGAACAGCCGGATTCGATGGTCATATACATATTGTCCCCCGTGTCTCCGTCGGGGATGGGAAACACGTTCAGGTTGTTTACTACCGTTTTGTCGTTTGCCAGTTGTGCGGCTCCCTGCCGTACGAGGGCGGCAAAAGCGGCGCCGTTCAAAGTTCTCTCTGTCATAGTCACACGTCTGCGATGGGTAATCCCATAGTGCAAAGATAGCATTTTTATTTCAATAATATGCGTGTGCGAAGGGAATGATTTTTGCAGTGGGATGCGGCCGACGAACTTGACATACAGATGATCCGACAGAATTTAGCGAAAATCCAGAAGGCGGTTCTGCCCAGTTCCAAAGGGGCGGTGTCCATATCCGATATAGTAATCCTTGACGACAACCTGACCGAGGACTACCCCGCCGACAAGGTCATAAGTCCTATGAGGGACATAGCGAAGGGCTCTCCGTTCAGGCAGATGCTCTGCTTCCTTGCCCTGTGCAAGAGCGGCCGTGCCGTTCTGAAGATAAACCTGAAGGAATATGAGTTGGGCCCCGGAGGCATAATGCTCTGCTA
This sequence comes from uncultured Bacteroidia bacterium, assembly GCA_902779495.1. Taxonomy (GTDB): domain Bacteria; phylum Bacteroidota; class Bacteroidia; order Bacteroidales; family UBA932; genus Cryptobacteroides. The sequence goes on along the minus strand of CACZBP010000053.1, from coordinate 5,114 downwards.
TCCCGGGATGATAGTCGAAAGCATCAAGATCAGTTCCGACTGCAAGGGCGCTATGGTAGCCTTTGCCCACGAGGTGTTCTTCCCCGACAGCACGGCCCCCTGCATCAAGACCCTCAGGCGTTATATGCTTTCTCCGCTGGTGCTGCAACTGGACGAGAAGTGCTCGGGGATGCTGTTCACATCCTATAACATCCTAAAATCCACCCTCCAGAAGCCGGACTACGACTATAAGAAAGACACCATCCAGGGAGGGCTCCATATTATGGCTGCGATGATTGCCCAGTGGACGGATATGGAGAACAATGCTATCCCGGAATCCCCGAAGAGCAGGGACGAGAGCCTCTTCCTGAACTTCATCTCCGACGTGCAGCGCAACTGCTACAAGGAGCGCAAGATAAGCTTCTATTCGGAGAAGTTCTGCATATCCCCGAAGTATTTCGCCCGTCTGATCTACAGCGTCAGCGGCCGGCATCCTGCGCAGTGGATAAAGGATTATGTCATAATGGAGGCGAAGGTGATGCTCCGGTCCGGCTCATTTACCGTTCAGCAGGTGAGCGACGCCCTCAATTTCCCGAATTCTTCGTTCTTCGGGAAATATTTCAAATCGGGGGTGGGACAGTCCCCCAAGGAATATATCATCGAGTCCCGCTGACCGCTACTGGCCGCGTTTGTCCACGACGGTTGCGGTGGGGAACTGGCTCTGGTCGAAGGTGACCTTCTCCTCGGTGACGCCTAATTCGAAGTCCCTGATAGTGAGTGTGACGCCTTTGAGCCTGGAGCTCAGGTTGATGGGATAGAAAGTGCCTTTCGCTATGACCATATCCAATTTCTTGGGATCGTCCTTCGATTTGTTGTTCCTGGACTTCTTGCCGGTTATGAACCAGGCCTCGTCGGTCTCCTTGGTGATGGAGAGGTCATAGCCTTCGGAGGTGCCTTTGAAGGTGCCGGTCTTGTCGTCTGAATCGTCTGAAGGTTTTACGTCCTTGATTTCTATTTCGTTATCATCGACATCGTAGGACCAGTTGGTCTTGCCGTCGCTCCAGATGCGGAGGGTGTGGCCCTGCATCGAGCCTTCCATATAGCTCTTCTTGCCCAGGTTCCAGGCCCTTGTGGACAAAGTGCCGATGATGGGGAACCTGAGGTCCACCGTCATAACCATTCCGGTCTGCTCTCCCTGCTCCATTACTGCTTCCATGTTCTTGACAATCTCCTCGGGAGTCTGTGCAAGTGCGCCGATCGCGATGAGAGCGAATGCGATAATGCTGAAAATACGTTTCATATCCGTTCAAAAAATGTTTATCGGTGCAAATATAGCATTTTTTGCGAATAGTTCCCCCGTCTGAAGGAAAGCCAACGCACAGAACCCCTCTTCAGCCCAGCCCTTGCTCACGGGCTTTGGAGAGCATTTCTGCGGTGTTCTTGGCGTCGAACTTCGCCAGAAGACGCTGGCGGCGCCATTTGATGGTCTGTTCCGTGAGGAAAAGGCGTTTTGCTATGTCCTTGCTGGTGAGACCTTCGGCAAGCATTGGAAGGATTTCCTTTTCGCCCCTGCTCAGTTCCACTTTGCGTGCCATCTTCAGCTGGGACAGCGAATCTGTCTTTTCCAGCTCGGTCAAGGCCTCGCCTATGGCTTCGTCTGCCGCGGCGTTCTCTTTCTTAAGGCGCAGTGCCCGGCGGGATATAACCAGGAGGGACAGGAGGACTGAAGCCAAAACGGCAAAAGCAGTCGCCAGCATACTTCGCTGCCGTTTCTGCGTCTGGTAGGCCTGGCCCATAATGTCCAGCGTGGCGATCCTGTCGTAATATTCCTGGTCCTGATGCCTGGAATAATATTCATCGGCCTGCTGAAGATACTGCAGGGCCTTTGTGACTTTTCCCTGTCGCATATAGAGAGCACCAAGTCCCAGCTTAGGCGACGCCACCCACAGGGAATCGCCTGCTTCCTGTGCATATCGGATGGCGTTGTTGTAACACTCTATGGCTTTGGCGTCATTCCCTTCGCCAGCCCAGATATCGCCCATATTGTGTTCCAGGATGGAACTGCTGATTTTCCAATCATATTTCTTGAATATATCCCCGGCCTTGGCGTAATAGTTAATGGCCTGCGGGAGGGAATCAATCTCATAGTAAAGATTGCCGATATTGCCGTAAAGGCTTGATGCGGCATCATCTATCTTTTCCTGGGGGTAGCCTTCCGGAGTATCCGGGCCGGCCTCTCCGGCCGCCATACGGTCCAGATAGCCCAGCGCCACGCGATAGTAGAAGATGGTGCTGTCATACTGTTCCTTATTATAGAAAAGCTGGCCGATGAACTTGGAGGCCAGGTAGGGCTGATAGAGGGATTTAAGCTCATTGCCAAGGTCATAGGCCCTTCTGGCAGCATACATCGAGCGGTCCGGGTTGATGCGTTCATATCCGTACATCAACTGCGAAAAGGCAAGGCAAACGTCGGCCCTGGTTTCAAAGGGGGCGTTTGCCAGGCGCTCCGGTGTCCATCCGGCCACCACATTCTCCAAAGAATCGAGTTTCCGGTCCCTGTGATCGTTGTACTGTGCGTTCGCTCCCCAGGCGAAGACCGGTATGAAGAACAACGTAAGAAAGAATCGTTTCATAGCATGGCAAAGTTAGCAAAAGCGAAGCACTTTCGGGATTACAGGGGCAAAAAACCGACAGTCGGGGCCTATTTTTATACTTTCGTATAATTCTCAAGTGCTTGGGATTGACGAACTTTGTAGGTGGAAACTAATCCCGATTCTATACCACAATCAACCAAAAACACAGTAGATATGAGAAAGATTTTTATGGCAATTCTGCTCCTTGCCGGGGTGTCATTCTTCGCAGCCTGTGCGAATACGGCGGGTCCCAAAGACAATGCTAACGGGGAGGAGAATGAAAATGGCAACGGGCAGACGGAACAGACCGAAGAGCCCCAACAGGGCGACCAGGCAATTGACCCCAAGGTCCTTGCGGCAACATTCCCCCTCAATGTGAAGATTCAGATGAAGAATCAGCCTTCGTACAACACGGCGGAAGAAGATATTACGCTCATCAAACTGGGGAATGAATGGTTTTATAAGAACAAGGGCTTCCGCTATGAATTATATATGTATTGCCAATTTGCCAAAGACGGAAAGTCGCTGAAGGCATATGGCGGCGCCTTGCAGGAAGACGGTTCGGTTAAGTGGACCAATCTTCTTACTTCCGGCGATGAAAGCTACTTGAATTTCGCCGGATTTGCCAAGAACTCCGAATGTCACGTCCTTTTCGATGCTGCTGTCCCTGCCGGCAACTGCAAGAAATATGGTGAGGCTACATCCGACAAAGAGACAATCCTCGGAGTTGAATGCACCCGCTACGATTATGATTTTGTGGTCAAGGCCGATTACTGGGTCGACGAGTCCACGAAGATAGTTTACAAGTTCGTCAACTATCTGGATAAGAATAAAGAGACCAAGAACGCCACCTTCGAAATCAAGGGCTGGGACACTTCTGTCAAGGAATTTGAATGGGATAAACCTGAATAAATACAATTGTCATGAAAAGAATTGCATTCGTCCTGATGTGCGTTGCCGCCCTCGCGATGGTCTCCTGCGGCGGCAATTCCAAGAAGAAAACTGGTGGTTCCGAGACTAAGATTTCCGAAGCCTCATCCGACGCCGTGGACCTGGGCCTGAGCGTCAAGTGGGCAAAGATCAACCTGGGCGCCAAGGACGCATCTGACCCGGGCAATTATTACGCCTGGGGTGAGACTGGGACCAAAAAGGTTTACAACGGTGATACATACAAGTTTAAAGACGGCTACAAGGTGAAGAAGTACTCAACCGAGGACAGTCACGCCAGCTCAGGCACTGCCGACAAACTGATTGTCCTGCAGGGGGAAGACGATGCCGCAAAGGCAGCCCTTGGCAACGGGTGGCGTATGCCCACCCGGGCGGAGGCTTTGGAACTTTTCACCCAGTGCAAGTTCAGCTACGACAAGCCGGGCCTTGTGACCGTCACCGGCCCCAACGGCAACAGCATAGATTTCCCGAAATCCGGATACTATGTGGGAGATAAGCTCCAGGAAACTGGCTATCCCTGGTGCTGGACCGCTTCCATGGCGCTTGCCGCCGGCACGCCGACAGGCAGCGAAAACGCCATTGAATGGCACGAGCGCAAACAGGGTGACGCCATGCGATTCGGCCACACCGACTGTTACGGCCTCTACCGCGAGAACGGCCTCCCCATCCGCCCAGTCAAAGACTGAACGGTATTTTGGGAACGCGGCATCAGCCGCGGGGAAGGAAAGCCAACGCACGGAATCCCTCTTCCTCCGGGATTTTGAAAAGGCGGCATAATCATTTCAATCAAGCAACTAACCTTGCAAAGATTTGCATAAGAAAAGAATGAGCCATACCTTTGCGATTATGGAAGAAAGAAATGACATAGTCATCTATCAGTCCGAGGACGGACTGGTCAGAATGGAAGCCATGGTGGATTCTCAGCACGAAACCATTTGGGCCACACAGAAGGCGATTGCAGCCTTGTTCGGGAAAGATGTGTCTGACATTTCCAGGCACATTCGCAATGTTTATACTCGCGGGGAGCTTGCAGAAGATAGCACTTTGCAAAAAATACAAATTCGGCGGCAGTGACCTGTTCGGCGTGGAGAAAGACGCCTCGTTCCACAGTAGCATCGGCCAGATTTATCAGACATGGGACGGTAAGGACCTTTACCCCAGCATCGAAGAAAAGGCCGCCATGCTGCTCTACCTGGTGGTAAAGAATCACTCTTTCGTTGATGGTAACAAACGCATTGCGGCCACGCTGTTCCTGTGGTTCATGCAAAACAATGGCATCCTATATCGGCCCGATGGTACAAAGCGTATTTCCGATGCATCGCTTGTTGCGCTTACACTGATGATTGCCGAGAGTCACACGGAGGAGATGGATACAATGGTCAAGGTCGTCGTGAGCCTGATTAACAGGAAGAATTAATTTCCCTCTTCCTCCGGGATTTGGAAAGGCGGCATCAGCAGTTGAAGGAAAGCCAACGCACGGAATCCCTCTTCCTCCGGGATTTCGTCGGGCTAAAGCCCTCCGACATCCCTCCCGCCTGCGGCGGGCGATGCATA
>CACZBP010000052.1 GCA_902779495.1 uncultured Bacteroidia bacterium | reverse complement strand
CTTCCGCCGCATAGGCGGCCACGAACTCGGGGAAGCGGGCATCCGCCACGGAGCCGGAGTTGCCGAGACGCTCCCAGAGCTCCTCGGCAATATGCGGGGCGAAGGGGCTGAGCAGCACCACCAGAGGCTCAAGAATCTCACGCTTGCTGCATTTCAGGGCGGTGAGGTCATTGACGGCGATCATGAAGGCACTGATGGTGGTGTTGTATGAGAAGTTCTCTATGTCTTCCTGCTCCTTTCCTATCAGCTTGTGCAGAGCCTTGAGCTCTTCGGGGCTCGCCTTGCCGTCCCCGACCAGCCACTCGGACTTGTTGTAGAACAGTCTCCAAAACTTCTTCAGGAAGCGGTTCACACCATCGATGCCCTTGGTGTCCCAGGGCTTGCTCTGCTCCACGGGCCCGAGGAACATCTCATACAGGCGCAGGGTATCGGCACCATAGGTGTCGCACACAAGGTCGGGGTTCACCACGTTGTACATCGACTTGCTCATCTTCTCGACGGCCCATCCGCATATGTACTGGCCGTCCTCGAGGATGAACTGGGCGTCGGCATATTCCGGCCTCCAGGCCTTGAAGGCCTCGATGTCGAGCCTGTCGTTACGCACGAGGTTGATGTCTACGTGGATTTCCTGCGTCTGGTAGTCCTTCTTCAGGCCGGCGGAGACGAAGGTGTTCGTGCCCACCACCCTGTAGACGAAGTTGGAACGGCCCTGGATCATACCCTGGTTGATGAGCTTGCGGAAAGGCTCGTCCTCACAGACATATCCCTTGTCGAAGAGGAACTTGTTCCAGAAACGGGAATATATGAGATGGCCCGTGGCGTGCTCGGTGCCGCCTATGTAAAGGTCGACATTCTTCCAGTAGCGGTCCGCCTCTGGACTGACAAGGGCCTTGTCGTTGTGGGGGTCCATATACCTGAGGTAGTAGGCGCTGCTGCCGGCGAAGCCGGGCATCGTGGAGGTCTCAAGCGGATAGCCTCCGAAAGTCCAGTCCTTGGCCCTTGCCAGGGGCGGCTGGCCGTCTTCGGTGGGCTTGTACTGGTCGATTTCGGGAAGGGTGACGGGCAGGCTGTCCTCGGGAACGGGCGTGGGGATGCCGTCCTTATAATATATAGGGAAAGGCTCGCCCCAGTACCTCTGGCGGGAGAATATCGCATCGCGCAGACGGTAGTTCGTCTTCCTGTGGCCAAGGCCGTGCGCCTCGACATAATCCATTGCGGCTGGGATTGCTTCCTTGACGGTCATTCCGTCGAGGAAGCCGGAGTTGCACATTATGCCCTCCTTGGCGTCGAAGCTCTGCTCGCTGACGTCGCATCCCTCGATTATGGGGACGATGGGGAGGCCGAACTTCTTTGCGAATGCATAGTCGCGGCTGTCGTGGGCGGGAACTGCCATAATGGCACCGGTGCCATATCCCGCGAGGACATATTCGCTGATCCACACGGGGACCTTCTCTCCGGTGAGAGGGTTGATGCCGTAAGAGCCTGAGAATACGCCGGTTACGGACTTGGTCTCGGCTATCCTCTCGCGCTCCGTCTTCTTGGCGACGGCGGCTATGTATTCCTCCACGGCAGTCTTCTGCGACGAAGCAGTCAGCTCACGGGCAAGGTCGCTTTCGGGGGCAAGTACCATGAAGGTCACGCCGAAGATGGTATCCACCCTGGTGGTGAATATGGTGACGGGAGTCACGCGGCCGTCGGTCTCGACGTTGAAGACCACCTCCGTGCCGTGGGACTTCCCTATCCAGTTGCGCTGCATCTCCTTGAGGGAATCGGTCCAGTCAAGGCTGTCGAGACTGTCAAGGAGCCTTCCGGCATATGCGGAGACCCTCAACTGCCACTGTGTCATCTTCCTCTGGACAACGGGGAAACCGCCGCGCACCGACAGGCCGTCCTTCACCTCGTCATTGGCCAGCACTGTGCCAAGGCCCGGGCACCAGTTGACGGAGGTCTCGCCCTGGTAGGCGATGCGGTAGTTCATCAGGATGTCGGATTTCTCCTTCTCGGAATATGCATTCCACTGCTGGGCAGTGAAGGAGAGTTCCTGACTGCAGGCCACGTCGAGTCCCTCGGTGCCGCTCTTCTCGAAGGCGGCGACCAGTTCCTCAATGGGGCGGGCGCTGCGGCAGGAGTTGCAGTAGTAGCTGCCGAACATCTGCAGGAAAGCCCACTGGGTCCACTTGAAATAGTCCGGATCACAGGTGCGGAAACTGCGGTCCCAGTCATAGGAAAAACCTATCCTGTCCAGCTGGGAACGGTAGCGGGCGATATTGACGTCGGTCGTCACCTCGGGATGCTGGCCGGTCTGGATGGCATATTGCTCCGCCGGCAGGCCGAAGGCGTCATAGCCCATAGGATGCAGGACGTTGAAGCCCTTGAGCCTCTTGTAGCGGGAGACGATGTCGCTGGCTATGTATCCCAGGGGATGGCCAACGTGCAGACCTGCTCCCGAGGGATACGGAAACATATCAAGCACATAGAATTTCGGCTTGGAAGGGTCTTCCTCTGCCTTGAACGTCTGCTTTTCGGCCCAGTACTTCTGCCATCTGGCCTCTATTTCCCTGAAATTGTAATCCATATTCTCTATTTCTTTATTCCTGTCTTGTTTTTCTTGGTAAGCTTGAATTCTATCGGCACAGTCACCTTGCAGGCAACCGGCTTGCCGTCCTTGCGGGCGGGCTTCCATTTGGGCGATGCGGATATGACCCTGATGGCCTGCGCGTCGAGCAGCTCTCCTGCCGACTTTGTCACCTGGGCATCACGGACATTGCCCTTCTCGTCAATGATAAACCTCACATTCACAGTTCCTTGCAGGCCCTCCCTGACCGCCTCCTCGGGATACTTCAGATACTGGTAGACCCACTTTTCCATAAATGAGGCAAGGGAGGTTGAGCCCATATACGAGGGGTGGAAATCCACTTCGTCGTAAGAGTACACCCTTTCGGCTGGACGGTCCTGGGACTGCCTGGGACGGAAGGAGGGCGCCTGCTCTGCATTGGCAAGCAGAAGGGAGAAGCCGTAGATGGTTTCCAGTTCCCTGTCCATCAGGTCGTAGTCCAGGATGCCTTCAGTGTCCCTGGCGGTGTCGTGCTGGGGGTAGTGCCCACGAGTGAACATCACCGAAGGGATACCGGCCGAGTAGAAGGCCCTGTGGTCCGAAGGATATGGTTCCTGGGCCGTTATGACGGGCCTCAGCGGGGGCAGTTCTATCTTGCCAAGCAGGGAGTTCATATCGGCATTGGAGGAAGTGTAGGCATAGAATTCCTCGCCGGCGCCGAGCATATCGAGATTGATCATCGCATCTATCGCGCCTGCATCTCCGAAAGAGCGGTTGAGGAAATACCACGCTCCAGCATACCCCTGTCTGGAAGCCCCGAAAGCTATGAATATCACCGACCGGCGGAAGAGGATGGAATTCTGGGAGACCATCCTGGCAAGCTCCGTGAGCATTGCGAGGCCGGAGGCGTTGCCGTTGGCTCCGCGGTAGACCCTCTCTTTGAGAAGGCCGTCCACCATAAGGGTGTCCGTGCCAAGGTTGTCAAGCCTTGCGCCTATCACGATATAACGGTCCCGCAGGGCAGGGTCATAGCCCTGGATGAAACCATAGACATTCCTGGAAGTGAGGGTGTCGCCGCTGTCCTTCCTTATTCCGAAGAGCTCGCCTTTGCGGGGAGAGAGCATATCCACTCCCGCCTCTTCAAGCTTTTCATAAAGATACTCGGCTGCTTCCGCCTCACCCTCGGAGCCGGCCTTTCGGCCCTGGAAAATCTCCGAGGAAAGCAGTGACACGTGGCCGCGCATCTGCTGCACCCTGTCGCTTTCACCCAGCGAGACCGAGGTGCTGCGGAACTGTGCCGCGGCAGGCAATGCCGCCGCCAGGAGTATTACGGCCAGCGTTCTTTTCATTCGTTCACGAGTATCCAGGCGTCAAGAGGGCAGAAATCCTCGGCAAACAGCCTGTCAAGGTTACGGAAAGCCACATTGAGGTCGTCTGTCGGGGAGGCGCACACGGAGTTGAAACCGTTGCGGAACCTTACCACCTCGGCCTCATACCCGGCAGCGCGCACGGTGGCGGCAAGCTTTTCAGCATTGCCCTGCTCCTTGAACGCACCGAGGACTATTGCATATGTGTGGGGATAATCCTTGGCAAGGAAGCCTTCCGAACTCTTGGCTACTCCGCTTTCCCGGAGCACTTCGAGGGAGTCTTCGAGCGCCTGCTGGACCTGGCGTATCGAATCGAGCCGGGCCTGGTGGCGGGCTTCACGCTCGGCAAGCAGGTCCTGACGCATCTGCTCAACCTGGGCCTCGGTGGGCCTTCCGGCAAGTTTGCGGAGGGCGTCGCATCCGGTAAGGGTCGCGGCGAGGACAAGGACAAGGATTATGTATTTTTTCATACCAATAAATATATATTTAAACTGCAAAGATAACAAATTAATCTTTGATTCCTGTCGCGGACAGCACTCTTTCGAGGGTACGCATCATATTGTCGTAGTCCGAGCGCTGCTTCCACAACTCCGGGCGGCCTTCATATTCCCTGACGGGGATCGTCATATAGCTGTCCGTCAGGGTCCCCGGGAGGGTGCACCACAGCAGTTCGACCCGGGGCTCCAGCATCTGGGGAACGCTCCACTGGCGGTGGGCAAACCTCAGGGTGACAGCCATTTCCAGCCGCGTGTTGGTCGCGCTCATATTGGACACCGCATTTCCCACCGAATAGAAGACCGGGACCTTCCGGCCGTCGGAGGTGCGGATTACCGTGCTGTCCTGGACCACGTGCGGATGAGCTCCGATGATGGCATCAACGCCGCTTTCCGCCAACCACTGTGCCATCTTCTCCTGCTCACGGTTATGCCCAAGGACATATTCTTCCCCCCAATGGGACAGCGCCACTATGAAATCCGCCCCTTTCCATCTGGCGCGGCGCACTGCGTCCTGGATGTCATCGCGCCTCATTCTGCTGACCTTCGGCCACTCTGCCCGTGAGGGATTATTGGTGCCGTAGGTGAAATTCACAAAAGCAATCCTTATGCCATCGACTGCAAGGATGAGGGGATACAGCCTCTCCTGGGCATCCTCATCGCGAAAAACGCCGGTGTGGTAGATTCCTTCCATCCCTTCATACACATCCAGCGTCCTTTCCACTCCGGGGAGACCCTTGTCGAGGATGTGGTTGTTCGCCATCAGGAAGACATCCACGCCGCAATCCCGCACATATTCAGCATAGGAATCGGGCGCGCTGAAGCAAGGATAGCCGGTGTAGGGCTCTCCGGCAAGGGTGAATTCCATATTCGCCACGCTGACAGAGGCATTCTGCAACCGCCCCCTGATGCCTTCCAGGAACGTCGTATGGTCATACTGCAGCTGCCTGGCGTGCATCATCACGTCGCCTATTATCATTACTTGGACAGTGTCCTCCTTATCCCAAAGCGACTGCGCCGGAGGGAACTCCGTCCTGAACTGCGCCGCCGCCCCAAGGACGCCTGCCAGCATCCCCGCACAAACTGCCGCTATTACCTTCAAATTATTCATATAAAACATACAAAATTACACAAAAACCCTTAAATTTGTAACCATATGAAGAAAACTATAGTATTGGAAGCGGCCGATCCCATCGAGATCTATGGGGCAGGCAACAGGATATTGGAAGAGTTTTGCAGTTATTTCCCCGGCCTGAAGGTGGTTGCCAGAGGAAATGAGCTCCACCTGGAAGGCAAAACCGCACAGATAGAAGAATTCGGCATCCGGCTCGGCGAACTTATCGAAAGGCGCCACCGCAAGATGAACCTCACCCCATATGACGTCGAAGACATCTTCGACGGAGAGAACTCCCCCGAGAAATTCCGTATCAGCGGCGACGCCGTAATAGTCCACAACACCGAAGGCAAGCCAATCCGAGCCCGCAACAAGACCCAAGAAACGATGGTCAAGGCTTATTTCGATAATGACCTGGTCTTCGCAGTCGGCCCCGCCGGAACGGGAAAGACCTATATAGCCATAGCCCTCGCAGTCAGGGCGCTGAAAAACAGGGAGATACGCCGCATCATCCTCACCCGCCCCGCGGTCGAGGCCGGCGAACGCCTCGGCTTCCTCCCCGGCGACCTCAAAGACAAGCTGGACCCCTATCTCCAGCCCCTTTACGATGCCCTTGGCGATATGATCCCTCCCAAGCGCCTCCAGGAATTCATAGCCGACGGCACCATCCAGATCGCCCCCTTGGCCTATATGCGCGGCCGCACCCTCGACAGGGCCTGCGTCATCCTCGACGAAGCGCAGAACACCAATATGGGCCAGCTCAAGATGTTCCTCACCCGTATGGGCCCCAGCGCCAAGTTCATCGTCACCGGCGATGCCAGCCAGGTGGACCTCCCCCGCCGCGAAGACTCCGGCCTGCTGCGCAGCATCTCCCTTCTGAAGGACGTAAAGGGCATAGCCTCGGTCTTCTTCACCAGCGCGGACATAGTCCGGCACCCCCTTGTCACAAAGATAGTCAAAGCCTTCGAGCTCAACGCATAAAAGAAAATCCCGACCTTCGAGGCCGGGATTATTCATCTATGATTCAGACTGTTACTCAGCAGTCTGGGTCTTTACGATGCGGTCGTACTTCTCATACTTCGCCATCATCTCAGGGCTTTCCTCGCGGAAACGATAGCAGGCGTTCTTGAGGTACTCGGAGATCTGCACCTTCAGGGTGTCGTCCTTTGTGACTGCATATGCGGTCTCGAAAGGAAGGATGCTGGCCTTGAGGCTCTCCTCGAACTGGGCGACGAGCTGCATATACTTCGCGTCATCGAGCTCGGCGCTGGCCTTGTCCTGGATTTCGACAGCCTTGTTGTAGTACATTATGCCTTCTCCGATGTAGCCATACTCGTAGTTGGGGTCGATGTCGGCGCACTTGCGATAGGAAGCTGCTGCCTTCTCTACTTCACCCAGCTGGCTGCGGATGTTGCCTTCCACATAGTAGTGGGAAGGGTTGTTGGGCTCGTTAGCCTTCGCCATATCCAGGAGCTCGAAGAGCCTGTCGGTGTTGCCGTCGGACTGGAGATAGTAGTTGATCAGGCCGATGAGGATAGCCTGGCTCTGAGGGAACTTGGTGAAGCCTTCCTCGAGGTACTCGCGGGTCTTGGTGGTGTCGATGTCTGCAAGCTTTGCGAACACTTCGCCGCCTTCAGCATAGTAGCCTACCTCGTAGCACTTCTCCAGGAACTTCTTCGCACGCTCCTTGTCGCCTACTGCGAGGGCGGTGAAGCCGGCGTTGTAGATGGAGTTGGTGTCGATCTGGCTGAGCGGAGGGTTGGCGACGATGTCGGCGACCTTCTCGAAGAGCAGGCTGGCGGTGGCGACGTTGCCGAGGCTATACTGGCTGTAGGCGTCGTTGGTGCACTTCTGGCCGATGCTCGTCAGGGCCGCGGAAACGTCCTTGGCCTTCTTGGGGTCGAGGGAGTATGCCTTGGCATATGCCGCTGCGGCCTTGCCGAGGGCGTCCTCGTCGACGGGCTTGGTGACCTCGACTATCGCGAGCTGTCCCATCTGGTTGAAATAGAGGTTCTTCTCTTCGTAGACCTCCTTGGTGTAGACGCCGTCGGAGAGGCGGACGTTGGAAACGGCCTGGGGCTGCTCCTTCATCGTAAGGTTGAGTTCCTGCTTGGAAGCGCCGGTCCACACTTCGCCGATGGGGGCGTCGTATGCTGCCATATATGCCTTGCCCAGGTTGATCCAGGTGCCGGCCTTGGCGGCCTTCTTTTCATTCTGGGTTGCTGCCACGGCCTTGTCTATCATAGCTTTGGCTTCGGCGGAAGTCTTGACCTGTGCCGAAGCGAACGTTGTCACGGCCAGCAGGGCCATTGCGATTAAGATTCTTTTCATAGTAATTATCAGTTAATGTTATTCTTCTGTCTGCGCGGCTTCGGGCTGGCCCTCTGCCTGGGATTCTTCATCGTGGCTGACCACGGACACTGCCGCGATCGAGTCCTTGTCCTTGATGTTGATGAGCTTGACTCCCTGGGTGGCCCTTCCGGCTTCGCGGATATCCGCAACCGCCATCCTTATCGTCAGGCCGCTCTTTGTCATTATCATCAGGTCGTTGTCCTCGGTGACGTTCTTTATGGCCACCAGCGGACCGGTCTTGTCAGTTATGTTGATAGTCTTGACTCCCTTGCCTCCGCGTGCGGTCTTGCGGTATTCCTCAACGTCGGTGCGCTTGCCGAACCCGTGTTCGCTGACCACCAGAACTGTCTGTGCAGCAGCATCTTCCGCATCAGGGTTATAGGTTATCATTCCTACCACCTCGTCATCATCTTCAATATTGATGCCACGCACGCCGGAGGAGGTCCTGCCAAGAGGACGGGCATCGGCTTCGTCGAAGCGCACGCAACGGCCGTTGCGGGCTGCGATGAGGAGCTGGTCGTTGCCGCCGGTGAGGACTGCGTTCACAAGTTCGTCGCCTTCGCGGATGACTATTGCACGGACGCCGTCGCCATTCTTGCGGTAGTTCTTATACTTGTCGAGGACGGTCTTCTTGACCGTTCCGCGCTTGGTCACCAGGACAATATAGTTATTGTTGAGATAATCCTCGTCCTTGAGATTCTTGACGTTGATGTAGGCCTGGACCTTGTTGTCGGCAGAGAGGTTCAGCAGGTTCTGGATGGCGCGGCCCTTGGAGGTGCGGTTGCCTTCCGGAATCTCGTAAACCTTTATGCCATAGAAGAGTCCCTGCTCGGTGAAGAGCAGAAGGGTGCTGTGCATATTGGCCACATAGACGTGCTCGATGAAGTCTTCGTCCTTGGTGGCGCTGCCCTTGATGCCGACCCCGCCCCTGTTCTGGGTGCGGAATTCGGTCAGGGCGGTGCGCTTGATGTAGCCGTAGTGGGATATGGTTATGACAACGTCGTCGTCGGCGTAGAAGTCTTCGGGGTTGAACTCGTCGGAGGAGAGGGTTATCTCGGTGCGGCGGGCGTCGCCATATTTGGCCTTGAGGTCCATGGTCTCCTGCTTGACGATGTCCATCTGCATCTGCTCGCTGCCGAGAACGTCGTTGCAGTGCGCGATGAAGCGGGAGAGTTCGTCGAACTCGGCCTGGAGCTTCTCACGCTCGAGTCCGGTGAGCTGACGCAGACGCATCTCGACGATGGCCTGGGCCTGGACTTCGGTGAAGTCGAAGGTCGTAATCAGTTCGGCCTTGGCTTCGTCGACGCTCTTGGAGGCGCGGATAATGCGGATTATCTCGTCGATGACGTCGATTGCCTTGAGCAGGCCTTCGAGGATATGGGCCCTCTTCTGGGCTTTCTCAAGTTCGAACTTGGTCCTGCGCACCACGACCTCGTGCCTGAAGTCCACGAACACCTGGATCATCTCCTTGAGGCTCATAGTCCTCGGGCGGCCCTTCACCAGGGCGACGTTGTTGATGGCGAAGCTGCTCTGGAGCTCGGTGTACTTGAACAGGGTGTTAAGCACGACGTTGGAGTTATAGCCCTGCTTGACGCGGATGATGACGCGGACGCCTTCGCGGGAGGTCTCGTCATTGATATAGGTTATGCCTTCTATCCTCTTGTCTTCCACCATCTGGCCGATGCGCTCAATCATAGCGCGCTTGTTGACCATATAGGGAATCTCCGTGATGACTATGGTCTCACGGCCGTTGTCGGCCACTTCGATGTCGGTCTTGGCCCTCACCACGACGCGGCCGCGGCCGGTCTCATAGGCCTCCCTGATGCCGCTTATGCCCTGGATTATGCCTCCCGTGGGGAAGTCGGGGCCCTTGATGTAGTGCATCAGGCCGTCGGTGTCGATGTCGGGGTTGTCGATATAGGCGCAGATGGCGTCACAGCACTCGGAAAGGTTGTGCGGGGCCATATTGGTGGCCATACCGACCGCGATTCCGGAGGAGCCGTTCAGCAGAAGGAGCGGAGCTTTGGTGGGGAGCACCGTGGGCTCAAGCTCGGTGGCGTCGAAGTTGGGAACGAAATCCACCGTCTGCTTGTCCAGGTCCTGGAGCATCTCCTCGGTGATCTTTTCGAGTTTCGCCTCGGTGTATCGCATTGCCGCGACGGGGTCGCCGTCCATAGAGCCGAAGTTGCCCTGGCCGAAGACCAGCGGGTAGCGCTGCTTCCAGTTCTGGGCGAGCACCGCCATTGCGTCATAGACGCTCGAGTCGCCGTGGGGGTGATATTTACCAAGCACCTCGCCGACCACCTTCGCACTCTTGCGGGTCTGGCCGCCATATCCCAGTCCGAGGCCGTCCATACCGTAGAGGACCCTCCTCTGCACGGGCTTCAGGCCGTCCCTCGCATCGGGGAGGGCACGCGACACAATCACGGACATCGAATAGTCGATGTACGCACTCTTCATCTCCTCGTCGATATTCACCTGCTCGATGATACCGCCGGCAATCTTCTCTTCGTTTTCGATATTATCCATTTACTTTATTTGTTTCATATATAAACACGCAAATTTAGTAAAAATTACTATAAATAACAAGAACTCTCTCCCCATTTTCTCCTGCCACGCTGACCTCGGCGCACTCCCCTTTCCCCGCTGGCCGACCTGTGGCGCCCACACCAGTCCTCTTGAGAGCCACCTGCCATAAAAACGCCGGAAAAATGGCAGGTCCTCCCCCAGCCGATGAGGATTAGGACGGAAGGACAGCTTCCGGGAATGGGCCCACCTCGGGCACTTGTGACCTCAAAACTCGACGGGCTGCGCCCGTAAACTCGAGTCCGGCTGTCGGTCATCCTGCTGACGCAGGACCGTGCCCTGCACAAGGCTCACGCACGCCACCACACAAGGCCCACTCCATTCCCGTCAATGTCCTTCCGTCCTTATCCTCACCGCTGACTAGTTTTTTTTGCTATCGCAGACCGCATTTCCACGCGAGTGTAACAGGTCGAATTTCATCGCGTTGACCTGTTACACCGATATTGCCACTGACGCTGCTGGAAGGCCATTCAGGTGTCACAGGTGGTCAAGCTCAAATTCGACCTGTGACACTCACCCCGCAGTTGAAGCTCTGAATGAAAACTGCCGCCTCGGAGACGAACTCCGGGGCGGCAGCGAATTAGCTAATCTTCTTTGCAAATAGGGTCGCAAGAGTGCTTGTGTCGGAGATACTCTTCACGTCGTTTTGCGATATCAGCACGACATTTCAGATAATCCATCTCATTATATGCATAATCAAGACGTTTAAGTTTGAAAACTCCTTCGCCATCGTTGCCATATCCTCGTAGGACAGTGGATATGTTCGGCTTCGTGGTATCATAGACAACTAACACAGAGTCCCCTATATGGTATGATGAAATATAAAAATGCCGGGAAAGTGTGTCACGCTTGACAACATACACAACCTTTGCCTTAACACTCTGAGCACAAGACTCCATTCTTTCCACATAGCCCCAGGTCAACTCATTATGAAGCCACATATGATCATAATCACGGTCTTGTCTAAAAGCGACAATTACTAACCATCCGGCAAACAAGATAGTAAAAACAATGACGAAAACAATCAAGGCTATCTCGGAGGTTCTTTCAGAGGAGGGTTCTGGTGTAACCTTATGTTGTTTCCTGTAATGTCTATTACTTACCTTGTTCATAATGATATGGTTGGTATTCGTCATCGGTTGTCCCTTGAATGAAGTACATATATACTTGTGTTTTGGCCGGTGGATTATTTATTTCATATTTCACAGCTTCTTTAACTGCAGAGGTAGCTGCTGATACGGCTTCTTGTTCTGCAAACTTAACAGTTGAAGAGTTTAATGTATTAGCTATTGCTGTTCTAAATTGTTTAACAGCTTTTGTCATCGTACTTAATGCGTTGCCACTAATGTCATCCATTGCAGCTTCTGCCAAACTATTTGATATTGAAGATCCGATTGCTGCTCCAGAAGCATTGACAAGCAGATCGTAAGCGGCCTTATCGTTATCTTTATGGTGTTGTGTTGACCCTACAACCTGTAATCCATCCTTCATATCATAGTCAACTGCTGCATCGGTAATAACTGATGTAACCTGGACAGCTGTTTTGACTGCTGACCCTATCGCGCTAATAGGAGCAATCGCACCTGTCACAAAAGACAAACCAACGCTAGCATAGTCGACCTCTTTTACAGCATCTTTAAAAGATAAACCAGTGAGCATCTTTGTTCCAACTTGTGTGCCGAAATTGACTCCAGCACTGGCCGTACCAGATATAAGACCGGTCAAGATAGGGCCATTCCCATTCGGGTCCACTAGATTCACCGGATCCCCGTTGCAGTAGGCGTACGGACTTCTGCCGTAGTACTTTTCGCTCAGGGGGTCGGGGGTGAGCCAGCGGGTGAGGGCGGGGCTATAGTGGCGGACACCGAAGTCGAAGAAGTTCATATAAGCGTTACAGGTTAAATGTTACAGGTTAAATAATGATTATTCCGGAATTCTACGGAATATCTCCATTTCTTCCGAAGTAGTATTATTATAATTGCATATTTTTTCAAGTCTCCCTGCCATTTTTATTAGATAAT
>CACZBP010000051.1 GCA_902779495.1 uncultured Bacteroidia bacterium | reverse complement strand
TCCTGATCCACTCCATCCGCCAGAACACGCTCTCCTGCCCTCTGGTTCCCGGGATGGTCGTCACCGACGAACCCGGCATCTACCGCGAAGGCCGCCACGGCATCCGCCACGAGAACGTCCTTCTGGTGATGGAAGACGGCACCAACGACTTCGGCTCCTGGCTACGATTCGAGCCCCTTACCCTGTGCCACTTCGACACCTCCGTCCTGGTGCGCGAACTGCTCACCCGCGAAGAACTCGCCTGGCTCGACGCCTACAACGAGCGCGTCTTCACCGCCCTCTCCCCTCGCCTCCCCGCCCCCATCGCCGCCTGGCTGCGCACCAAGTGCGCGCCGCTGGGCTAGCCGCGCTCTGCGCAGGCCTTGCGCCCTCGTCCGGTGGACGCGGGCCGCGCGGGCAATGTACCCGTTGGCAGCATAGCCGTGGGTGGAGCGCCCGTGAGCAGCGTACCAGTCTTGACTCCGGCCGGAAGAGTGCGTGTATCGTCCCGAAAAATGGGACGAAGTCTGCAAAAAATGGCGAATTCGAGGGTATCGTCCCGTTTTGGGGGACGATGTCGGCACTACGGCCATATTTGCAGGTGACGTCCCTTTCAAAAGGACACCATGGCGAACAAAAACGGGCGAAACCGTACTCTCATCTGCCCTCCACAACCAAAAACGTCCTTGGAGGATCTTGGAAGGAAGGTTTACGTTTTGCACGTGCGCGCAGTTGCAAGGCACCCCCCGCTGGAGACGCGTGGGAGGCAGGTTCGCTGGGAGTGCGCGCACCCGCAGGTGGCGGATGTGCGTGGGAGGGGCTAGCGGGAGAGGTAGTCGGCGGCGGCGCGGAGGGCGTCCCAGAAGTCGGGGCCGAAGGCTTCGGTGAGGGGTTCGCGGAGGAATTCGAAGACGCGGATGCCTTCGCGGCGGCCTTTGGCGACGGCGTCGGAGCAGATGTTCCAGCGGTGGTAGTTGAGGGCCTGGCCGCCGCCCGGGAAGCGCTGGACGCGGATGGGGTAGAGGCGGCAGGAGATGGGTTTGCGGAAGGAGCAGCGTCCTTCGAAGAAGCACCGCTCCACCGCGCAGAGGCAGTTGACCGGGCCGGTGGAAGCTGCTTCGGATCCGGCAGACGCGCTGGACATGCCGGGTACCGCACCGAGACCAGCAACGGGAGCAGCAACGGGTTCGGACATGCCGGGTACCGCACCGGAAGCAGCGCCGGGAGCAGCACCGGGCTCGGACATGCCGGGAATCGCACCGGGAGCAGCGCCTGGTACCGCACCGGAAGCAGCGCCGGGAGCATCACCGGGCTCGCCGCCAGCGCCGGAGGGCTCGTAGGAGATGAAGGCGCAGTCTTCGAGGCCGGGGAGGCCGGCGAGGGAGTGGGTGCCGGGGATGTAGTCGAGGCCCGGGACGCGGTGCGGGGAGTGGACGACGGGGGTGACCATATCGCCTTCGCGGTCGATTTCGAAGAAGCCGACGGAGTCGACTGCGGCGCGGCCGGCGGGGGTCATATACGGGGAGAAGGCGTCATAGGCGCGCTCAAGCTCCTCATCTTCGCCTTCCAGGAGGGGGGCGCCGCTGTCACCGACCACGCAACATTGCCCGTGGCACTTTTCGTAGTCGCAGGCGAAGTATTCGGTCACGACGTCGGTCGACACCAGGATGTCGCCTATCTGGATGATATTCCCGAAGCTATTGTCCATCATAATCCAACGTGGCGTCAAGGAGGCGGATGGCGCGCGCGAGGACGGCCGAATCACGCCAGGCGATGTGGGCGGAGTCTTCGCCGAAATCGAGCACCGGCAGGCCGCGCAGGGAGTCCAGAGGCAGCGGGGACGCAGGCAGGACGGAGCCGTCGAATGCATATGCGCCCTTGATATATGTCACCGGAGGGATATACGGATAGGCCTTGTCGGGCACGACGGGGTCCACGACGGGAGGGGCAAAGGCGCGTACTGCAACATATTCGCCGCTGCCGTCGGTAGCCAGGGAGTTCAGGATAGGGTTGACAGCAGCCTCGGTGACGCCGGCTATCTTGGAGGCATATCCGGAAACGAGGTCCTTGCCATAGGAATAGCGCAGGACGAGCATCCTCATAACATATTCAGGATCCATCAGCCAGGAGGCATAGTAGTTGGCTACCACGGACTTGCCCACGCCCAGCTCCTGGGCTGTTATGCCGGTGGCGCCGGCGGCGTCGATCGTCGCACGCACGCGCTCCTGGATGACATCGGTGGAGTCTTCGCGGGCCATCGAGGCCGGGAGGCCGGAGGAAGGCACGCGGTCCAGGTACATAGTCATATCAAGGCTCTCGTCGGGGAACATACGGAGCGTCCAGTCGGAGGAAACGTG
The DNA here is from genome assembly GCA_902779495.1 of uncultured Bacteroidia bacterium. GTDB lineage: Bacteria > Bacteroidota > Bacteroidia > Bacteroidales > UBA932 > Cryptobacteroides. The sequence continues at coordinate 8,413 of CACZBP010000051.1, read as the reverse complement.
CCAACCGGACCAGGCCACAGCCGAAGCAACTCTCTCGGACAGGGTGTAGGCCGCGATGTTGGCAGCCATAAAGTTATCTGCCGTGTAGTTGAACGGGGCGGAAAGGGACACGGCCAGGCGGGGCTCCGCGGCGCGGGTGCGATAGATATTGCGGCCCTCACGCATACCGTGGCGCTTGCGCGAACGGAAGGACGAAGCCTTCTCCGTGCTGAAGCCGCCCATATAGAGCGAAAGCACCTTGGACACGTGCTCGGAAGGCATCCCGCCCACCAGGATGAAAACTCCGTCGTTCATCTTGGAGAACAGCGAGTTGAACAGCCTGTCCGCCCTTCCTGGAAGGTCGTCCTTCAAGGCGACGGGGCGTTTCCAGGGGGAATATGTCATCGTCTGGTGCATAAGGCTGTCGAGCACGGCATCCACCGAGGGGGTGCGCGGACCAAGGTCCTGACAGGTCCGGTAGAATTTGAACCCTTCCCTGGACACTTCGCCGCCTTCGGTCAGGGTCAGCAGGGACTTGAGCAGCAGCTCGAGCTTGCTGTCCGGAGCGGTGCCGCCCAAGGCGAACTCGGAGAAGGACACATCGGCGTCCATCGTGATGCCGTTGGCGGCGAGCATGCCGCGGAACCGCTCAGGCGACAGGCCTGCGACCTTGCGCAGGGCGAAAAGGTCGCCAAGGAAGGCGCCTTCGCCGTCGGCTATGCCGGGAAGGGAGGAATATCCCCCTTTGAGGACCCACTGCCAGCGGAAGAATCCCTTCTGCGGCAATTGCTTGTAGATCACTTGTATGCCGTTGGAGAAAGTCCACACGCTGCCACCGAACATAGTGTCCGGGATGGTGGATTTCACCTTGGACTTCGAATAGCCCTTATGCAGGGAAAGCGTGTCGCCCCTGTGGGTGGGGAAGGAACCCGGCCAGGGCGACCAGGCGTCGCGGAAAATCCGGACCACGTCCTCCTCCCTGCCCGGCGCATCCCACCCCAGGGTGAGGTTGCGGGAACGGTCCAGAAGGGCGAAAACGAATGAGTTATAGATATTTACCGCACGGGAAGCATCCATCTTCCGGCCTATGAAAAAGCCCAGGCTGGTGGCGTCCGAGGCAAGGGAGGAACCATAGAGGAAGGACGAGATGCAGCGGTCCATATAGTCCTGGTTCCGGGTGTAGGGGCTGCCGAAACGGTTGTAGACGTCAGAGGTCAGGGTGAGGGTGATGTCCTGATACTCATCCGCGGTGAGGCCGTTCCTGTCCAGGCCGGCGAGCACCGAGGAGAGGATCCTCAGGGCGAGCTCCATATATTCCCTGGAAGTGCCTATCCTCACGGTGAAAGCCTCGTCGCCCGGCTGTGAGGAACTGCCTTCGTAAGTGAAATCTATGGAGGAGAAGGGCACTCCGGAGGCCTTCAGGGCGTGACGCAGACGCTGGTCAAGCACAATGCGCAGTTCCCGCACATAGCGCTGGCTCACCAGAGGCACCGCCGTGGCCATCCTCGACTGGGGCGTGCGGGGGTAACGATACGTCGCCCAGACCCCGGGAGGGACATCGTCCGATTCGGGGAAAACCACGCTCGTTGTCATCAGGTCGTGCCACTGATAATCGAGGGGCTTGGCGCCCTTGGGACGGCCGGTGACGAACAGCGACAGCATGTTCATCTTGCCGAGGATATCGGCGGGGACTATGTCTCCGGCAACTACAATGGCCTGATTGTCAGTGGAATAGTCATCCTGCATCCGGCCATAGTCACGGCCTATGATGTCGAAGACCATCAGCAGGGTGGAGTCCACTATCGCTCCCTGGCGGGAGAGGACAAGGTTGTCGAAACGGTAGAGCGTGGAGCGCTCGCCAACGGAGGAATAGCCCTGCTCGCCGGGCCAGAGGCCTTTGCCTGCCATAAAGGCGAAGGGCGAGACCTTGCCGAAGTGCGGCAGGTCGGTCAGGGCTGAACGGGAAAACACCGCAGTCCCTCCCCTCTGCTCGAAAGATTCGTCGGCCGAGCCGGCCTTCTGCACCAGGGCGATGTCGACCATTCCTTTATATGAAGGATTGGACACCAGATAGTACCTGACGCCGGTGGGGAGAGAGCCTGTCACTATGCTGCCATCCTGCTCCAGAGGGGGCAGGTTCTGCGCTGGCACGGTTATTGGAAAACAAAGCACCAGTGCAAAAAAAGACAGTATGCGGGCAAGTTTGACCATCATTTGTCGATTGACAAGGCAAAATTACAATTTATTTTGTTAATTTTGCAGAATATGGTTGAGAAATGCTCTCAAATACAGTACCAAAGGGAATATTAATTAAAAAACACTGAAGATATGAAGAAATTGATTTTAGCATTTGCTGCGCTGATTGCCTCGGCGGCAATCGTGAGCGCCCAGGACATGGCACAGGCCACCGAAACCTACAATGCAGGAGTCGAAGCACTCGGCATCGGTGACAAGGCAGGTGCACTCGCACAGTTCCAGCAGGCCCTCGCAATGGGTCTCGAATGCGGCGAGGAAGGTGCGGAACTCGTCTCCAACTGCAAGGTAGCTATCCCCGGAATCATCCTCTCCATCGGCAAGGAACTCTACAATATGAAGAAATTCGACGAGGCCCTTGAGAAAGTGAAGGAAGCCCAGGCAATAGCCAAGGAATATGGCAATGAGGAAGTCGAACTCGAAGCCGAAGCCCTCGTGGGCCAGGTGGCAGTCCAGAAGAACCTCACCGACGCCAACAACCTCTTCAAGAACAAGGACTTCGCAGCCGCGACCGAGCTCTACAAGGCAGTCCTCGAGGCCGAGCCCACCAACAAGGCGGCATCCATCCGCCTCGTCCAGGCCCTCGCCAACTCAGGAGACCTTGACGGCGCCAAGGCAGCCTATCAGCAGGCAGTCGACAACGGCAAGGAAGCCGATGCCAAGAAGGTCCTCGGAGGAGCATTCCTGAAGAAGGCAGCAGCAGCCCTGAAGGCCGGAAAGGCCGCAGAGGCCATCGCAGCCGCAGAGGAATCCATCGCTTATGAGGAGGATGCAAAGGCCTACCAGATCGCAGGCCAGGCCTCCTACAAGCTCAAGAAGGACGGCGAAGCCATCAAGTACTTCGAGAAATTCCTCGACCTCGCCCCTACTGCAAGCAACGCCGGCCAGATAGCCCTCACCGTAGGTGCTCTCTACCAGGGCCAGAAGAACAAGGCCAAAGCCCTCGAATATTACAAGAAGGCCCAGGAACTCGGAGCTGACGCCAAGGCATATATCGACGCCCTCTCCAAGTAATGGAACTGGAACTCCTCGCTCCAGCGCGTAATGCTGAAATCGGCATCGCAGCCATCGACTGCGGTGCCGATGCGGTTTACATCGCCGGTCCCGCCTTCGGGGCCAGGCAGGCTGCGGGCAATCCGGTGGAAGACATCGAGAAGCTGTGCCGGTATGCCCACCGCTACGGAGCAAGGGTGTTCATTACCTTCAATACTATAATCTACGACAGCGAGATATCGCAGGCTGAAAAGCTGCTTCTCGCCCTGAGGGATGCCGGCGCGGATGCGCTTATAGTCCAGGACCTTGCGGTGGTCGATATGGCTCGCTCTTTGGGACTCGGCATTCCTCTTCACGCCTCCACCCAGTGCGCCATCCGCACCCCCCAGCAAGCGAAGATGTATGAGAGCCTCGGTTTCTCGCGCCTGGTGCTGGAAAGGCAGCTGTCCCTGGCCGAAATCAAGGCCATCAGCAAGGCCGTCACCTGCGAGCTGGAGTTCTTCATCCACGGCGCCCTGTGTGTGAGCTACAGCGGCAACTGCTACCTTTCGCAGGCCCTCTCGGGCCGCAGCGCCAACCGCGGCGCCTGCATCCAGGCCTGCCGTTCCCGCTACGACCTGGTGGACGCCGACGGCAAGGTGCTCGTTCGCGACAAGGCCCTCCTGTCGCTGAAGGACTACAACCTCAAGGACAGGATAAAGGAGCTCGCCGAGGCCGGCATATGCTCCCTCAAGATCGAAGGCAGGCTGAAGAACATATCCTACGTGCGCAACGTCGTCAGGGAGTATTCACTGGCGATGAAGGACTGGGGCAGGACTTCATACGGCCAGGTGGCCAAAGGCTTCGAGCCCGCTTCCGACAAGACCTTCAACAGGGGCTACACCTCCCTGTACATAGACGGCAAGCGCGGCCGCTGGGCCTCGATGGATGCGCCCGGGAGTATGGGCGAGAAGGTCGGCACGGTGACCCAGGTGCTGCCGGAAGGCTTCAGGCTGAACCTTGAGGAAGGCGTCCAGCTTGTCAACGGCGACGGCTTCGCATTCGCCACCAAAGACGGCGTCACGGGATTCCGCGGAGACATATGCACGGGCAACAAGGTCCGCTGCAAGCCGGTGCGCGGCCTTCACCGGGGAGTCGTGATCTACCGCAACATAAGCAGGGGCTTCGAAAGATATCTCGCCGCCAACCCCTGCCACAGGGAGATAGGCGTGGTGCTGGAAGTAACTGTCCTTCACCAGGATGGAATCTTCAACCTCGTCACCAGGGCCTACACAGAAGACGGCAGGAAGACCGAATATACCTCGGGCCCCTACGCCGAAACCGCGAAGGACCGTGACAGGATGGAGTCCGTGATGCGCTCCGGCCTCAACAAGAGTTCGGGGATATATGGCTTCGTGGTGAGCGACATCCTCTCCGACGACAATATGCTCCCGCTGCTCACTATGGCTGCCATCAACTCCATACGACGCGGCGTGGCCGAGCAGCTGGACACTATCCCCTGCAACAGTAAGCCCCTGATGAACAGGCCCTTGCAGCCGCTCGAGCGCAAGGGCATCAAAGCCACCTACAAGAACAACGTGGCGAACTCCATAGCATCCGGCCTCTTCACCGAGGTGCAGCCTGCATATGAGCTCTCCCCCGCCCCTGGCGCCGAGCTTATGCGCTCGCGCTACTGCATCCGCTACGAACTGGGGATGTGCCCCAAGCATCACCGCGACCGCACCCCCGGCCCCCTGTTCCTTGTCAACAACGGCCGCCGCCTTCCCCTGCTGTTCGACTGCAAAAAATGCGAAATGGCGGTCCTCTCCCCCGTAAATACTCCCTAACATAATTGTTAGGGCAACCTCCCGAAATCACTGCAAATAACCGGCGATAACCTCCTGGCTATCACCCTATTAATCGTTTTTAACAGCCCCTGTTGATAACTTTTTTCGTTTTTTCCCTTGGAAACTCCTAACTTTGTTTAGAACCAAAGGCGGAAGCGGCTGTCTCATACCTAAACCCATGGCCACCCTCGGCCATGTAAGAGGGAGGGGCCCAAACTTGTTTGGGAGGGATGGAGCGAAGCGCAGCGTAGCGGAAGGTTTATGGTATGAGACAGCCGCTTCCGCCCACTAAATATAGCAGTGAACTAAACCAACCAAGACCAATATGGTAAAGAATGTAGTCAAGAGGGACGGACGCCTCGTCGATTTCAACAGCCAGAAGATCGTTGCTGCAATTCTCAAGGCTATGGCAGTGACCGAAGCCGGGGAAGACATCGTGCTCGCAGCGCAGATTGCGGATTCCATCTCCAAGCAGGGCAAGGAGAAAATGAGCGTGGAGGAGATCCAGGACTGCGTGGAACTCAAACTGATGGAAAGCCCGCGCAAGGAAGTGGCGAAAAAATACATCGCCTACCGCAACAAGCGCAATATGGCCCGCAACGCCAAGACAAGCGAGATTTTCGAAGAGATCATCAACGCACAGTCCAACGACATCACGCGCGAAAACGCGAATATGAACGCGGACACGCCCGCGGGAATGATGATGAAGTTCGCCTCCGAGGCCACCAAGGCATATGTGGACGAAAGCCTGCTGTCGGAAGAGGCCCGCGAAGCCGTCAAGAACAACTACATCCACATCCACGACAAGGACTACTACCCCACCAAGTCCCTCACCTGCATCCAGCACCCCCTCGACCTCATCCTCGAACACGGCATCAAGGCCGGCCACGGGGAATCACGCCCCGCCAAGAGGATAGAGACCGCCAGCGTGCTGGCCTGCATATCGATGGAAACCGTCCAGAACGAGATGCACGGCGGCCAGGCTATCCCGGCCTTCGACTTCTACCTCGCCCCCTTCGTCCGCAAGAGCTATGAGGAAGAAATCGACTACATCTCCCAGATGGAGAACAAGGACTACAGCCACCTGAAGGATATCCGCTTCGACGACTACCTCAGGCACGACCTCGTCGGCCTGCAGGGCGAAGAGAGGGCCGTGCAGCACGCAGTGAACCGCACGGTGAGCCGCGTGCACCAGGCAATGGAAGCCTTCGTGCACAATATGAACACCATCCACTCGCGCGGCGGCAACCAGGTCGTGTTCTCCTCAATCAACTATGGCACAGACACTTCCGCCGAAGGACGCTGCATAATCCGCGAAATCCTCAACACCACCTACGAAGGCGTGGGCAACGGTTCCACCGCCATATTCCCCATCCAGATTTGGAAAAAGAAACGTGGCGTGAGCTACCTTCCCGGCGACCGCAACTACGACCTCTACCGCTTCGCCTGCAAGGTGACGGCACGCCGCTTCTTCCCCAACTTCCTCAACCTGGACGCCACCTTCAACCAGAGCCCCGAGTGGAAGGCGGACGACCCCAAGCGCTATGTGCACGAAGTGGCCACGATGGGCTGCCGCACCAGGGTGTTCGAGAACCGCTTCGGCCCCGTCACCTCGATAGGCCGCGGCAACCTCAGCTTCACGACCATCAATATCGTCAAGCTCGCCATCGAGTGTATGAACATCCCCGACAAGGAGAAGAGGATAGCCGAGTTCTTCAGCAAGCTGGAAGTCGTGATGGACATCGCGGCAAAGCAGCTTGACGACCGCTTCCAGTTCCAGAAGACGGCTCTAAAGAAGCAGTTCCCCCTGCTGATGAGCGGCCTGTGGAACGGCAGCGCAAAGCTCGACGACGATGACACCGTGGAGAGCGTCATCAACCAGGGCACCCTGGGAATAGGCTTCATCGGCCTGGCCGAATGCCTCATAGCCCTGGTGGGCAAGCATCACGGCGAGAGCGAGGAGGCCCAGACCCTCGGCCTGCGGATAGTGACCTATATGAAAGAGAAGGTCAACGGCTACTGCGAGAAATACCAGCACAACTACAGCGTGCTCGCAACGCCCGCGGAAGGCCTTGCCGGCAAGTTCACCAAGCGCGACCGCAAGACCTTCGGTTCCCTGCCCGGCATCACCGACAAGGACTATTACACGAACTCCAACCATATCCCCGTCTACTTCCACTGTACGCCCGAGCACAAGGCCCGCATCGAGGCGCCATATCACGCCCTTGCCGGCGGCGGCCATATCTTCTACGTGGAAATCGACGGCGACGCTACCCACAACCCCGAGGCCATAATGAACATCGTGGACCTGATGGACCGCTACAACATCGGCTACGGCAGCGTCAACCACAACCGCAACCTCTGCCTGGACTGCGGCTATGAGGATGCCACCGAAGGCCTCGAGGAATGCCCCGTTTGCCACGGCAGGCACATCGACACCCTCCAGCGCATAACCGGCTACCTGGTCGGCACCACCGACCGCTGGAATTCCGGCAAGCTGGCTGAGCTCAAGGACAGGGTCGTGCACAAATGACGCTGCGGATCCTGGACATATTGCACCAGACTATGGCCGACGGACCAGGGTTTCGCACGGCCATCTACTGCGCCGGCTGCGCCCACCACTGCAAGGGCTGCCACAATCCCCAGTCGTGGGATTTCAAGGGCGGCTTCGAGGTGAGCGTGGACGAGCTTCTCCAAATCATAAAGGAAGACTCCCTGAGCAACGTCACCTTCACCGGCGGCGACCCGTTCTACCAGGTGGACGCCTTCACCGAACTGGCAAGGCGCATCAAGCAGGAAACGGGCAAGACAATATGGTGCTGGACAGGTTTCACATATGAGGAAATACTTGCAGATGAGCACCTTGCGCAGATGCTCCCCTGGCTGGACGTGTTGGTGGACGGCCCCTTCATCCTGGAGCAGCGCGACACCACCCTGCTTTTCCGCGGCAGTCCCAACCAAAGAATCATATACCTAACGGAAAAGGAGGACGATTCCATTCCAGGAACCGTCCCCCTTGTGCCTCTGAGGTAACTTCTAGCCTACGACCCACACGAGGACGTGGCGGTCGAAGGTCATATATTCCAGTTCGAATTCTTCTTCATAGCCGCGCTTGTTGGTGAAGGTGGCTTCGAGCTCGCCTTCGCCGCGGGGGTGGAAGCGGTCGATCTCGATCTGCTCGGCGAAGTCTACGTTGTAGGCCGAGACTCTCTTGAAGATGGCTTCCTTGGCGCACCAGTAGATGGCGAGCTGCTCGTTGCGACGGTCGTCGTCCAGGTCGTCGATTTCGTCCTCTGAGAGGGCCTTCTTCTCCACTGCGGAGAAGTCCCTGTCGAGGGATTCGCAGTCGATGCCCACGTCTT
>CACZBP010000050.1 GCA_902779495.1 uncultured Bacteroidia bacterium | reverse complement strand
TGGAGGGCCCTGGAAGGCCGAATCAGCGATGACGGTCCCCCGGGGTGTCGTCGGACCGTCACCACTAAGCAGCCCCTATCGCAAATCAAGTTCCGGGAAGGTGGCTGGTTCGGAGAAATATGTGAAATAGTACTTGCTCTCGTAATTATATGTCGGATCATCAAAATACCGATATAGTTTCATCCCTATCAGATGATGCTCCTTATCCTTCATCAAGTAGATTTCCTTTTCCTCAAGATAGCCTCTTCCGAATTTAGTGAGTAGGAAGGCGCTCTTTCGGCCTTGTAATCCAAGATACCAGAACCCGGGGCTGATAACATATGTCGGGTCAATCTGTTTGTCAAAGAAAGGATTTGTCACCTCAATATTATATACGAGCCTTGCGACACTCTCCGAAACCACGTATTTGCCGTGGCTATCCGGCCTCACCCACGCATCGTAGAACCTCTCCACTGAAAGATCCCCTGCTTTCTCGGAGGTCCAGTCGATGTATATAACCTTATTCCAGGAAGTATAATCGCTGTATTCTTCTCCATATGCATATTTCTCACTCAAGAAAGTGTTATGAACAGATAAGAGATAGCCTTCTGGCCCACTCCCATCTTTGGTAGGACCATATTCATATTTGACGATGGTTCCGTCAGGCTTGCGGGTTTGGCAAATGCGGCCTTGGTCATCAACCTCACAGTACACCGTTGTTTCGATATCATTGTCTGCACCTGCCTTCGACTCGGAAGCATATTGAATCTTAAGCCTGTTCTCTTTTTTAAGGTTGCCCTCGGCATCAAATATCTTTTCGTTGCACTCGCTTAGCCGTCCGTCCTCTCCAAATACCAACTGTGTTTCTGATGTCGACTCCAATACCTTTTTAGAAGGAGCCTTCCTGTCTATAGCGTAAGTTTCACTTATCCAACCACTTACTTCTCCTTTTGGCTTGGACAAATCTTCCACATATGACTCCGGCCATAGAGGTATCGGCGGTTCTTCTTCACGTTCTTCATTAAATGCTACAGGTGATGCACTAGGAATAAAAATATACTCGTCGTCAGCTCCGGTGGAGCCCCCGTTGCACGCATAAAAGACAGCTATGGCAAGTAGTAATAATACTCTGGTTTTCATATTCATTTAAGATAGTTATCTTGGTAATGATTGTATATTGGAAAGATGCAAAACAACGTCATTCTGTTGCAAAACATACGAAAAATTCTGATACTTGCACCGAAACGAAGACTGTTACCTCGGGCAGGGAATGCTATAGCCGAACAATACTGATTACGCATATCATCTAATTTGCATAATCATATTCTAAGTCTTTAATGATAAATGTTGGGGATTCTGCAGGATAGGTAATAACCCAATTCAACTCTTCTATATCCCGTAAAGTCAGTTTATACAACTTATAACGGAATGACTTTTCCCTAAGAGATCGGACTTTTTGAATATCCTTGTCATCCATAATTGCAAGATATAGTGTATCATATCCGATTCTTGATTCTATCGTATTCCGTTCATAAACACGCAATACAGTATTATTGTATTCATGGGGTTTTACAATACAGGTTGCATTTTTAATGTCATAATGGGAGATACTCCATCCTATCGAGTATCTCGCTTCATAATCATTATTATTATCGAAGAAATCACGTCCAGCAGCCCAAGTAATAATAAAGTAGATTCACTATTATTGTAAATAGGCAAAAAACGATGGCCTTGCGGCAGCAACAGTTCGCAGCCGTTAAAAAAAACAGTGCAAAGCGAAATAAGTATTAAGATACGTTTCATAGAGAGAATGTTATTGATTCTAGTATTTCTGCCTGTCATTAACTCCATTGATAATTCCTTTTATACATATTAAAGATGCTGAAATCAGCATTTCTGTTGCTTGCGGTTTCTCTTTTGTTTCGCTTGGAAAATTGCGGGTTACGTCCCGGTTTCTGGGACGATATGCGCAGTGGGGCCGGGATGAGGTGCTGCTAATCCGGCTCGGAGCAAGCCTCCCCATCTGCGGTGACGGTCCGACAAGGTGTGGGGTGCTGTCCTCGGGACGGAGGTGCGCAGAGGAGGCTATAGCAGGGTAATGTGGTAGTCCGGGGTGTAGACTACGCGGCGGACGGCGGTGTTGACAAGGCCGCCCTCGTCCTCGCGGGAGAGGAGGAAGTCGGTCTGGAGGGTGCGGGTCGAAGGAACGGCCGTCAGGCGCCTGAACCAGCGGTTTCCGCCTTCGCAGCAAGAGCGGATGAAGAAGGTGGCGATGTCATAGCCCTGGAAGGAGAACTGGGTGGGCTCGCAGTTGAAAAGAGCCCTGTAGGCCATTACGAAGTCCCTCACGGCGGGGGAGTCGTAATCTATGTGATAGGACACCGCTGCGTGGAGGTTGAGCTTGTGGAGGCTCTCGACCTCTATCCTTGTGAAATTACGTATCTTGGAAGAACTGTAGAGGACCACATCGTTCTTGTGGTGGGACTGGAGGAGCACGAGGTTCCTCACGGCGTCGGTGACGAATGCTTCGCTATCGGAGGTTATGATGACCCTCATCGTGCCTTCGCCGCCGAGGTTCTTCAGCTCGTCGGCTACCCTTCGGCCGCGGAGAAGCCCGTAGCTGAACATCGTGTGGGGGATTGCGGCAATCTGGAAGAGGGTGTCGACCATCGCCGTTATCTCCTGATTGCTGCCGCCTTCCTCTGAGATGACAAGCACCTTGTCAGTGGGGCGGAGGTCTTCGCCTATCCACCTGACGGCCTCCTCATACTGTACTTCGGCGGGGGTGGGGGCGTGGATGAGGGACTTGTACTCGCCCACAAGGGCGGCCGTCCTGGAATCCAGGGGAGAGACCACCGGGGTGCCGGTGAGATTGACCGAGAGGACTTTCTTTACATCCGAGGGGGACACGGGGCCTATGACGATATCGCTCGCGGCCATCTTGGCTGCGGTTATGGGAAGGGAGCCGCCGGTGAGGTCATATACGCTAAGGTCGGTGCTGATGCCTTCCTTGCGGCCCAGGTCCCTGATTCCCAGCAGGAAACCGGAATAGAAATCCATAGAGGTTTCGCTGGGATTCGTTTCCGCACCGAAGGGCAGGATGAGAAGGGCGTTCACTTTCTCTTTGCGCTTGATTACGGAAAGGAGGTCCTCCAGTTCGGTGCTGTCCACCGGAGCGGTCTGGGCTGTGGTGTCGGCTGGAACTGTGGCGAGGCTGTCCGGGGTTGGCGGCGGAAGCTCGGCTGCGGAAGCGTCACCGGTGGGGATGCGGAGCTTCATCCTGGACTTTAATTTCCTGGAAGTCAGCCCGTTATATTCCAATATGCGTTCCGCCTCCATGCCATATTTCTTGGCGATGGAGTCGATGTCCTCATACCAGCGGACGGTGTGGATGATGTAGCCATCATCCGGGGCACGCATCACCTCCTGGGGGGACTCCGACGGCTCCTGCCTGCGCGCGCTATCGAATAGAGGGTCTGCTTTTCCTGCACAACGTGCGAAAGGTACACCTTGCCGCCCAGGCGGACCTTCTGGGTGGAGACGGTCACCGGGGTCTGGATGTAGTCCTGCGCGGCGGCGGAAACGGCCGCCAGGCACAGTGCAAGCGCTATGTGCAGGAAACGGAGCCTCATCCTTACTTCTGTTCGGCCTTGGTCTTGATGTATTCGTCGTTCAGGCCGGCGAGGATTTCGTCAGTGATGTCGAGGGCGGGATCAGCCGTGACGACGGGGGCGGGGAGGATGTCACCCTGGGTGGCGATGATCATCGCGAATCCGTGGGTCTCGTTGTACTTGTCGACGAACTTCTTCACCGCGTCGCCGATTTGGTTCATCATAACCTGCTGCTCCTCAGCTATTTCCTGCTCCTTCTTGGCGGCATAGGTCTGGAAGTTCTGCTGGGCCTCGACGAGCTTCTGCTGCTGGACTTCGGCCACGCTGCGGGTCATCAGGCCCTTGTTCACCTTCTCCTGGAAGGAGTTGATGTCGTTCTGGATCTTGTTGCCCCTGCGGGTGACTTCCTGGTTGATGCTCTGGACCTTGCCTTCCACCTTGGTGCGGAGGTCGTTGGCCATATCATATTCGCTGAGGACCCTGTCGAGGCTGAAATATACTATTGCGCCTTCAGTTGCGGCGACTTCGCTGTTCTGTGCTGCGGGTTCTGCGGTCTTGCCGTCTTTGCCTGAAACGAGGGAAATGATTCCGAAAGCTATCACTGCCACCAGGGCGATGATGCTGAGAATAAGGGGAGTGTTTTTCATCTTATGGTAACTTGTTTTTATTGTTTTCAATACATATATCGTGCAAAATTACTGAAAAAAACCGACATTTCGGCAAATGGGCCTATATTTTCGCTCGGATAAGGTATTCTTTCACAGTTTTTTCCAGTCCCAGATAGAGTGCATCGCAAATCAGGGCGTGTCCTATGGACACTTCCGCGGTCCAGGGGATGGTGCGGATGAAGTAGGAGAGGTTCTCCAGGTTGAGGTCGTGTCCGGCGTTGAGGCCAAGCCCGCAGTCCCTTGCGGCGAGAGCGGCCTGAAGGTAGGGGGCGATGGCTTTGGAAGGGTCGCAGGCGTAGCCTTCGGCATATGCGGCAGTGTACAGCTCCACGCGGTCGGCCCCGCACTGCGCGGCGCCTTCGGCCATGGCCGGGACGGGGTCGATGAATATCGACGTGCGGATTCCAGCGGCCTTGAAGGTCTTGCACATATCCTTGAGGAAGTCCCTGTTGCGGACGGTGTCCCAGCCGGCATTGGAGGTGATGGCGTCGTGGGCGTCGGGCACCAGGGTGACCTGGTCCGGCCGCACCTCCATCACGAGGTCCACGAACGAGGGGATGGGATTCCCTTCTATATTGAACTCGGTGGTTATCAGGGGCTTGAGAGCCCGCACGTCGGCATATCTTATGTGCCTTTCATCGGGCCTTGGGTGAACGGTGATGCCTTCGGCTCCGAAGGATTCGATATCCGTTGCGGCCTTCAGCACGTCGGGCATATTGCCCCCGCGGGCATTGCGAATGGTCGCTATCTTGTTGATATTTACGCTTAATCTTGCCATATCATTGAATATATATTACGCAAAATTAGTAAAATTATGATTTTTGTGCTAATTTTGACGGATTTTACGTGATTCTATGAGAATAGGTATAGTTATCAAGAAAAAGGAGATTGTCCAGAACGGACGCTTCCTTGATATGAAGATGCAGCTGGAAGAAGCCGGCTACGAGCTGTATGACATCGCTTCCAAATCCGATATACGCCCCGACACCGACCTGGTGCTGAGCCTCGGCGGCGACGGCACTTTCCTGGGTGCCGCGCAGATAGTCTCCGACATCGGCCTCCCCGTGCTCGGGGTGAATTTCGGCCGCCTCGGCTTCCTGTCGGACAACAGCCCCGAAGAAGTGCTCCCCGCCCTTCTCGAAGGCGACTTCTCGGTGGAATACAGGGATATGATCAACGCCACCCTGATTGGCCGCAACGCCCGCAAGGACATAGGCCTGCTGCCATATGCCGTGAACGAAGTGTCCCTGCACCGCATAGGCGGGGCAGTCCTCGGCATCAACGTCTCCATCGACGGCGAGACCCTCCCGACCTACTGGGCCGACGGCCTTCTGGTCGCCACCAGTTCGGGTTCCACGGCATATTCCCTCAGCGTCGGCGGCCCCATATGCATGCCTGACACCAAGGTGCTCATAATAGCCCCCATATCGCCCCACAACCTCAACGTCCGCCCCCTGGTGGTTCCCGACACCGCCAAGATATCCATCACCCTGGAGAGCCGCGACGACAAGGTCTCGATGTCTATGGACAACCGCACTGTCGAAATCGAACCCGACTGGACGGTGCGCATAGCGATGGCACAATTTTCGCTTAAACGCATACGGCTTGCGAAGTCCAACTTCGTCAAGGCACTCACCGGAAAGCTATTCTGGGGGGAAGATTTACGTAACAGCCAGGACTGATGGAAAAAAAGATACCTCAGCACGTGTCCATCATTATGGACGGCAACGGAAGATGGGCCGAAGAGCGCGGCCGCGAAAGGACTTTCGGCCACTATAACGGGGTTGGCAGCGTTCGCGCCGTCACCGAAGCCTGTGCACGCGCAGGTGTCAAGTATCTTTCGCTGTATTCCTTCTCCGAAGAGAACTGGAACCGCCCCAAGGAAGAGGTCAGCTACCTTATGTCCCTTATGGCCAAGGCTATGATGGACGAGGTTGAAAACCTGCTCAAGAACGGCATCCGCCTGGTTGTCCTCGGCAATCTCGACCGCATCGACAAGGACCTCGTCGACTCCATCCACCGCATCGAGGAAATGACGGCCCAGGGCAAGAACCTCACCCTCGTCATCTTCCTGAGCTACAGCGGGAAATGGGATATCCTCCAGGCCATAAAGCGCCTCGCCGCATCCAGGACCCCGGAGCAGATCCAGGCGATGGACATCAAGGACTTCGACCAGTGGCTGGTCACCGCCGGCATCCCGGACCCGGACCTTATTATCCGCACCTCCGGCGAGCAGCGCATAAGCAACTACCTCCTGTGGCAGGGAGCCTACTCGGAGTTCTACTTCACCCCGGTCCTGTGGCCGGATTTCCGCGAGAAGGAGCTTCACCAGGCCCTCGAAGAATATGCCCTGAGGGACAGAAGATACGGAAAAGTCAAATAATATTGCTATATTTGCAGTTTGTATAGAGACTAATGATGACAGGCAGACTGAAATGGGTTACTTTCGTGTTGTTGCTGCTTTGGGCGGCGGCGGCACGCGCCCAGGGTGTAGTCGTGGACTACTCCAGTCCCCGTAAATATATCGTGGGCGGCGTCCGTGTCGAAGGCAACAACTCCTTCGGCGAGAACCAGATAATCCAGCTTTCAGGGCTGCGCAAGGGCGCCGAGGTCACCGTTCCGGGAGACCAGACTGCTGCCGCGATCAACAGGCTCTGGCTCCAGGGCTATTTCCAGGACGTGGCCGTCTCCATCGACTCCCTGTCCGCCGCAAAGGACAGCGTCTGGTTCCTCATCAGCATCAAGGAGCGCCCCAGGGTTTCCGCCTGGACCTTCACCGGCGTGAAGAGCGGCGAAAAGAAAGACCTCCAGGAAAGGCTTTCGCTGCGAAGGGGCGGGGAATTCTCCGAATATGTCTCCAAGACCTCGTCCGACATAATCAGCCGTTTCTACAAGGAAAAAGGCTTCCTGAACGTCAAGGTCACCCCCGAAGTCACCAGGGACACGATGATCCGCAACGCCATCAGGGTCAACTTCGCCGTCGACAAGGGCAAGAAGGTCAAGATCAAGGACATCAACTTCATCGGCCGTCCGGACGACATCAGCGAGTTCAAGCTGGCCCGCTCGATGAAGAAGACAAAGGCCCGCAAGCTGTATAACTTCTTCAGCAGCAAAAAGTTCAACGAGAAGGAATATCCCAACGACAAGAAGAATCTCATCAGCACCTACAACGAAGCCGGCTATCGTGACGCCCGCCTCCTGAGGGACTCCATATATTACGTTGAGGAGAACCGTCTCGGCATAGACCTCGACACCGATCCCGGCAAGAAATACTATTTCCGCAACATAACCTGGACCGGCAATTCCATCTACACTTCCGACCAGCTATCCCAGATCCTCCAGATCAAGAAGGGCGATGTCTATGATATGGTCACGATGCAGAAGCGCCTCACCGGAGGCGGCAAGCAGAACGAGCTGGACGTCTCCAAGATGTACCGCGACAACGGCTACCTCTTCTTCAACGTCCAGGCGGTCGAGACCAATATCCAGGGCGACTCGGTGGATGTGGAGATGAGGATAGTGGAAGGCAAGCAGGCCACCCTGAACAACATAGTGATCAACGGCAACGACCTCACCAACGAGAGGGTCGTCCGCCGCCAGGTAATGACCCGCCCGGGCTATCTTTTCAGCCAGTCCGATTTCGAGCGTTCTGTGCGTGAAATAGCCTCTCTGGGCCAGTTCGATCCTGAAGCCGCTATGAGCCCCGAAGGCTGGACGATGGTCCCCGATCCGAACAACAACACGGTAGACATAATCTACAACGTCACCGAGAAGCCTTCCAGCCAGCTGGAACTCTCCGGCGGTTGGGGCGGCAACACCTTCGTTGCCACCGCGGGCGTCAGCTTCAACAACTTCTCCACCCGCAGGCTGTTCGAGAAAGGCGCCTGGAGGCCGGTTCCTCTGGGTGATGCCCAGAACCTCGCGTTCCGTTTCCAGACATCCGGAACCTACTACACCGCCGTCTCCGCCAGCTTCTCAGAGCCCTGGCTCTTCGGCAAGAAGCCGACCTCCCTCAGCCTGTCGGCATATTACACCCGCCAGACCAACTCCTATCTCGCGTGGAATATCCTTTCCCACGACCGCCAGATGGAGGTCTACGGATTCTCCGCCGGTCTTGGCACCCGCCTCAAATGGCCCGACAACTACTTCGTCCTCTACAACCAGCTCAGCTGGCAGACCTATAAGCTTACCAACTGGTACTCCAACTATTTCATCTTCGACGACGGCATTGCCCACAACCTGAGCTACACGGTGACCCTGTCGCGTAACTCCACCGACCAGCAGATATTCCCCCGCGTGGGAGAAGACATCTCGCTGTCCCTGTCGCTCACTCCTCCATATTCCCTGTTCCGCCATATGAACAAGACCGCGGACGGAGACTGGGTCGACGCCGGCAGCTGGAGGAACGTCAACTACGACAACTGGACAGCCCAGGAGCGCTACCGCTGGGTCGAGTACCACAAGTGGTCCTTCAAGGCCAATTTCTACCAGAAATTATTCCCCACCCTGGACTTCGTCCTCCGCACGAGGATCCAGTTCGGCTACCTCGGCTACTACAACCGCAAGTGGGGCTATTCCCCGTTTGAAGGCTTCTGGGTAGGAGGCGACGGAATGACCGGCTACAACACCTACGGTACCGAAGTCATATCGATGCGTGGCTATCAGAACTATTCCCTGACCCCCACCACGAACTCCCAGTATGCGACCGGCACGGCTTATGCAGGTAACGTCTATGACAAGTTCACCGTGGAGCTGCGCTACCCGATCATAATGCAGCCTCAGTCCACGATATTCGCCCTGGTCTTCCTCGAGGGAGGAAACTGCTGGGCCGACATCAGGGACTTCAGGCCGTTCCAGATCAAGAGGTCCGCGGGCGTTGGCGTGAGGGTGTTCCTCCCGGTGGTCGGCCTTCTCGGAGTGGACTGGGGCTATGGCTTCGACGACCCCGTCAACGGCGGCAGCCAGTTCCACTTTATGATTGGACAGGAATTTTAGTTTGAAATAAATATAAAGGAATTGATACTATGAAAAAGATTGCACTTATCGCCGCAGCGGCTCTTCTGACACTGTCCGCATCGGCCCAGACCCTCAAGTTCGCCCACGTCAACTTCTCCGAGCTCGTGCAGCTGATGCCCGAGGCAGATCAGGCAAGGGCGGCGATCGCAGCTTCCACCAAGGAGGCGGAGGAGACCTACCAGAGCATGGTTGAAGAATACCAGGCCAAAGCCAATGCCTACCAGCAGAAGGCATCCACATGGACTGCAGCCATCAAGGAGTCCAAAGAGAAGGAACTCAGCGACATAGGAAACCGCATACAGGAATTCCAGCAGAATATCCAGGCCGAGCTCCAGCAGCAGCAGGGCCAGCTGATGGCCCCCATCCAGGAGAAGGCTATGAAGGCCGTCGAGGCCCTCGCCAAGGAAGGTGGCTACATCTACGTTTTCGAGCGCAACCAGCTCCTCTTCGTCGATGAGAAGCAGAGCACAGATCTGACCCCCGCCGCCCGCAAGGCCCTCGGCATCCCTGAAGGCCGCACCCTCGAGTCCCTCCAGGCCGAACTCCAGGCCCAGGCTCAGGCCCAGCAGCAGTAAGGCACTGCGCACCCTACAAAAAAGCCGACTCTTTTGAGCCGGCTTTTTTGTAGCCTGGCGCGTGCTGCCTGGCGGGGCTTTCCGGGTCCCCGATTCCCCGCCTCTCCGGGCACGGTGTCCCCGATTCCCGGCCTTCCTGGGCACGGTGTCCCCGATTCCCCGCCTTCCCGGCCACGGTGTCCCTCAACCGGGGACAGCTTCCTACGCACTTCCGTCAAATCGGCCTTCTGTGGCACTTTTCGTGGAAGTGCGTGACGCCGCGCCGCCCCGAAGTGCCCTTCCAGGGCCCTCCATGGCACATTCCTCCTTCCGCCGTCCTACGCACTTCCGTCAAATCGGCCTTCTGTGGCACTTTTCGTGGAAGTGCGTAACGCCGCTCCGCCCCAGAGTGCCCTTCCAGGGTCTTCCAGGGCACATTCCTCCTTCCGCACTTCTACGCACTTCCGCCAAATTGGCCTTCTGTGGCACTTTTCGTGGAAGTGCGTAACGCTGTGCCGCCCCGAAGTGCCCTCATAGGTTCCGTGGGGGGCATCTGAGCGAACAGAAACAACCAAAAATGTGCTCTTGGCTGCCCTTGGGGGGCGTCTGAGCGAACATAAATGGCCTAAAACGAACTCTTGCCACCGTTAAACGTACTCTGCCACCTGGTCACGAACCGGCCTTCCGGGCGCGGAGTAACAAAACTGGAGGACAGCACGCCTGCTTTTCCCGGCCTCACTGCTGACCACGTCCCAAACATCGGGACGAGACCCGCAATTTCGCCCGATTTTGCTGGTTTCGTCCCATTTTTCGGGACGTTAACTGCACTTTTCCAGACGGTGGTTGGGATGGCGCGTGGAAAACGCTGGAAATTTTGGCTTTTCCCGCGATTATTATTACTTTTGTCCATAGATATGCGCGATTCTTCAGATAATATCCGGAATGCAGTGCCGGGCCGCAGCGAAAGGGCAGCGGCATGGCAGACTGCTATAGGGCTGCAGGCTGCCGACGGGCTGAGCACGTCGGAATTCCTCTTGCAGACCTCGCAAAAGCACGTCAGCGGCAAAATCAGCATCGACGAGGTGCGCCAGCTGGTGGACGACTACTATTTCGAAAGGAATGCAAATGATGCCGGAGACCCTGAAAAGGAGAATGCGGACAGAACATCAGTGAATATTGTACGGATTCTTCTTTCCGGAGCACTTGATTTCAGCATAAATGGCCTCGTGGGGCTTAATCGCAGCATTTTTGACGGAGTATACGATAATGCAGGCTCACTGAGAGTCTTCGAAGTGACCAAAAGGGAATGGGTCCTGGGCGGTGATACGGTTAGTTTTATTGGCGTGGATGATCTTCACGGGGCTTTGGAACGCTGTATTGCAAAGGAAAGGGACTATCGCTACGATGCCGTTTCGGCAGATTCGCTGATTTCCCACCTTGCTGCCCTTGTTTCCCAGATTTGGCAGATCTGTCCGTTCGGTGAAGGAAATACGCGCTTTACAGCAGTGTTTACCCTCCTGTACCTGCGTTATTTAGGTATCAATTTTAAATTTGATACATTTAAAAACGATTCCTGGTACTTCCACAATGCCCTTGTAAGGGCTAATTACAGGGATATTGTCAAGAATATCGACTACGAACCCGTTTATCTTGAGCGTTTCTTCAGGAATATGCTGCTGGGAGAACAGTGGGATTTAAGGAACAGATATGTCCACGTTCGCCCTGCTGCTGAATGGAGTGTGCAGTCAAACTCCAACTCCGGCACAAGGACAGTACAAGTAAAAGTAAAGCACGGGACAAGTAAAGTAAAAGAAAATAGCAAGAAACGCACAAGTAAAGTTGAAGATATTATTGAAACAAAGGCCCCTGAGATTGAGGCTAAATCGCCAGAAAAGGCCGAAAATGTTTCAAAAACTAATGAAAATTACCAGGATAACCCAAATATTCTCTTCCTTGCGGTCGTAATTGGTGAAAAATTCCTGTCGGTAAGGGAAATTATGGAGGGTTTGCACCTGAAAGGTCGCGACAGTTTCCTTAAATTATACCTTGGCCCCGCCGTCAAGTGCGGATTGGTCTCTTTGCTCTATCCCAACTCCCCGAAGCATCCCCGTCAGAAGTATCTTCTCACCCAGAAAGGTCTTGATTTTCTAGCGGAAACAGGGCCTGAAATGGTGGGCAGAATCGAGCGCCACCTGGCCTCCAAATAGATTTAATTCTGAAACATAATTTTGATACATCAGGCTGCAATATCCTTGAGTATCAATCAATTAGTATTAAGCGATTTTTATATCTTTTCCAGCCAGGCCCTTGGTACCCTTGCGCGGGCAAAAATGCAGTTGAGAAGCCCTACAACCACGTAAATTCTTCCCTGTAATTCGAGCACGTTTCCTTCAACGCCCTTAAGAACTCCCTGGGTTACACGCACTCTTTCGCCAACGTTGAGCGGCTTGTCAACCAGGCCGCCTTCTTCGATGGAGGCTTCCAGCACTCGGCGGAAATCTTCCATACATTTGTCGGACACGTACATCAGCTGGTGAGTCGCGCAGTCGTTCACCAGATTGAATTTCACTCCATAGCAGTGGATGAGATTCAGCGCATCCAGCTTGTTGGCTCTCAGGAACACAAAACTCGTCAGAAGCGGCTCTTCCACCATTCCTTTGCCGCGGCTGGCATGACGAGTCCTGGTCGGCACGAAGTTCTCCACGCCGAGCTGCGTGAGCCTGTTCCTGACTCCCAGCTCCGCTCCGTGGCGCGTCTTTGCTACAAACCAATATGCGTTCTGTTCCGTCATCTGCCGCCTGCTTAAAACTTCTTTCCGCTGACGATGCTCAGGAAAGTGAGCCCCAACACCTTCATATCGAACCAGATCGTGTGGTTCCTCAGATAGTACAGGTCAAGGTCCAGCCGAGTGAGCATTTTGTCTATCGTGTCGGTGTAGCCGTTGTACAGCGTGGCATAACTGGTGACGCCGGGACGAATCTGGAACAGATAGTCATACCTTGCATTGTAGCGCTTGATCTGGTCTATGAAGAACTGTCTTTCGGGCCTGTAGCCTATGAACGACATATCCCCCTTGAGAACGTTCCACAGCTGGGGAAGTTCGTCAAGATGATGTGCCCTGAGGAATCTTCCCACCTCGGTCAGGCGAGGGTCCTCTGTGCCGGAATACAGGGCGGGAGTGCCCGAAGCCTCGGCATCGGTCCGCATCGAACGGAACTTGTAGATATTGAACGGCTTGCCGCCGCGGCCTATGCGCTCCTGGACGAAGAGAACCGGGCCGCCGTCTTCCCGTCTTATGAGAATTGCGCACACCGCAATCACTGGAGAGAAGATAAGCAGCAGCGTGCCGGACAGGGCTATATCGAATGAGCGCTTAATCATATGGCCCAGAAGCGACATCCTGTCGCGCTGCTGGACGGGCTCGTGCCCTCCGTTTGAGTCGTTCGGGTCCGGGTCGTCAAATTTCGCCCTCACGGTGCGGGGAAAGAACACTCCGTCCACGCCGCCGAACCGCCACTGGAGATTGTCCAGGTCATCATCTGTCCTGCAGGCATACACCACATAGTCCCTGATGACGCAGCCGTTCATCTCCGGCTTGCGGGAAAGCAGGCCTATGACGTCGTAGCCCTCCTTTTCCAGCTCCGAGGCAAGGTCCAGCGAAGCCTGCTCCGTCCCGGCCACAAGCGCCGTTTTGCGCGATGCCATCTGGGAGGGGTTGGGACCGTGCCCGGACAGCAGCCTGGACGCTACCCGCAGGTAAGACAGGGCACCGCCGGTGAGGATGAAGTCAATGAGCATTATCAGCAGATAATATGGAGCCAGCGGAAGCTTCACGAGGCCGAGCACCAGTGTCAGCACAAGGACGGCTTCCTTGATGAGTATGGCAGCCATAACCCTGGCGATGGAGCGGACCGTAGTGTATTTTTTTACATCTCTGCTGCATCCGGAGATAAGGATTCCGGGAACAGTTCCCAGGGTTGCTGCCGCGAGCCATTTGAGCACCAGGATGGTGAAGCCGGGGATAGGTTCCGAGATCCATCGAATCACGAGGATGGAGACAAGGGAAGCCGTCAGCGACAGCATAATGTCCTGAAACAGTGAAAAAGTTATGAAATTCGGCCTCTTCATATTCTATGAAGTTACAAATATATCACTTTTTCCTTAATTTATAGAAAAATTGATGGCTGAAATGTCACATAAAACCATTTAAATGCCCTTGAATTGGTTTTTTTGCGCGTTTACTCTTGCATTTTTGTCCAAGAAAAAGTAATTTCGCAGCCTAAATGGAAATACTTTTCCATAACCGCACGGTCTGGGTCGCATAATGACAGTCCCAGCGAGCCGTTTTTGATTGACAAAATTAAAAAGAATCATAATGAAAAGAATAGTCGGAGTAGCACTTGCCATCTTCCTGTCCTGTGCCTTTGCTTCAGCCCAGCCTCTGAGGCACAGCCACGAAGGTCGCTTCTATGTTGGGGCGCAGCTGGGGCCAATGCTCAACATTTATGAGAACTATTTCTCCTATAAGGAGAATGGAAAGACTTTGGGCCTTATAACCTATCAGGCCGGCCTTGTGGGAGGATATGATGTAAACGACATATTCGGCCTGCGAATCAGCGCCTCCTTTGCCAAGAACGCCGGTGCCTGCAACACCAGGGACACGGCTGCCCACGGCTTCTATCCCTATTCTTTCAGCAGCGTGAACATATTCACGGACGCCATCCTGGATATCCACGGCCTTTCCGACCTTTATTCCTTCTGGCGGATAAAACTCTACGGCGGCCTTGGCCTTGGACACACTTTCCATATGACGGAGTCCAACCACCCCTGGCAGGATGTGACCGACCCCAATACGGTTTTCGGTTTCCGTTTCGGAGGAATCGTGGAATATAACATAACCGACCACTTCGGTCTGTTTGCAGACATCTGCGGCGAGGCATATACGGATAAATACAACGGCCTTATGCCCAGTGCGGAAGAGCAGGCAAACAATTATGAGGGATACGGCGGTTTCCCGCTGGACCTTCGCGGACTGATATCAATTGGAGCATTATACAGGTTTTAAACGATGAAGAAGATTGCACTTATCGCTGCCGCCCTTTTTTCGGTTTGCATAGCGGCGCACGCCCAGGAAGAACCTGAAGACAACAGCAGCTGGTTCGTGGGTGCCGGACTCGGAATGAATTTCGGCTTCGACGGTCAGCGCAATACGGACCGTGCCACTTCGCACAACGGCTCCGGCATCGCGGACGATATCTATTTCGGCTACTGGTTCAGCAACTGGGGCGGTTTCCGCGCCGGTCTCCAGGGCCTTTCCATATCCGACAAGTTCACGGATTTCGGCTATAAGAGGTACGAATATGTCCACGGCGACATGCTCATCCGTGCCCATCGCAACATAATCCCTTACATCCACCTTGGCTGGGCCAGGATAGACAACAACGCCCTGGGCGGAGGTGTCGGTATAGCATTCCCCCTGTATGTTTCCAAGAGGATTGCCATCGTCCCCGACTTTAAAGCCACCACTTACAGCAGCCGCATCTATCAGAACTCCAAGAGTTTCCCCGCCCTCACCTTGAGCGGAACGATAGGCATCAGCATCAACCTCGGCAGGCCTTCGAGAAGGCACACCACCATAACCGTCCAGCCTCAGCCTGTAACCGTGGTTGTTCCCCAGGTGCGTCCGGAAATCGTCCGCGACACGGTTATAGTGGACAGGATTCCGCGTGACGCCTCTTCTGAGGGTCCCGCCCCCACCGGAGATCACGACACAGACCATCCGGTGATTACGACCATCAGCGCTGAAGCGCTCTTCGACACCAACAGCGACATTGTGCGTCCCGATGCCAAGGACAGGCTCATCGAGGTCGTGAACTGGATGAAGGAGCACCCCGGTGAAGGCATCATCGTGGAAGGCCACACGGACAGTGTCGGCGGAAGGGAATTCAATATGAATCTTTCGCTGCGCCGCGCCCAAAGCGTGAAGAACTTCCTCGTGAGCAACGGCGCCCGCGCTTCGCTTATCAGCATCGACGGGTATGGATATTCCCGCCCCGTAGCTTCCAACAACACGGAGGAAGGCCGTCAGCGCAACCGCCGTGTTGAAGTGAGGCAGTGGTAAGAATGGACCTGAAGGACTGCAAGACAATCCAGTTGCCTATTATTCCGGACGAAAGGGGAAACCTTTCGTTCATAGAAGAGTGCAACCATATCCCTTTCCGGATCAAGCGGACCTACTGGCTGTATGATGTCCCGGGAGGCGAACGCCGTGCAGGCTACGCCCTGAAGGCGACGGATGATTTCGTGGTAGCGATGTCCGGCAGTTTCGACGTCTTCCTCTGCGACGGAAACCAGGAAAAGACCGTCCATCTGAACCGGTCCTACGAGGGGCTCTACATACCCCGCGGCATATGGCACGAGTTCCGCAATTTCTCCACCAATTCCCTTGCAATGGTGCTCTCGTCGGAGCATTATGATGCTGCCCAGTATGTTCGCGGCATAGACAAGGTGAAAGAACTCCAGGACAATGGCGAAATATAGCGTAAACGACTGTCCGATAATAGATTTGGGAAAAATCACGGGTGAGCGCAGGGGCAGCATCACCGTTGTTGAAAACGACGGCACGCTTCCCTTTGACACCAAAAGGGTCTATTACCTTTACGACGTGCCGGGAGGCTCCTCCCGGGGAGCACACGCCCACAGGGAGCTGTCGCAGCTGATTGTAGCGGCCAGCGGCTCTTTCCAGGTCACGCTGGACGACGGCCGGGTGAAACGGACTTTCTTCCTGAACCGTCCCTATCAGGGACTTCTTGTCCGGCCGGGAATATGGAGGGACCTTGACGACTTTTCCTCCGGAGCAGTGTGTATGGTCCTTGCCTCTGACGTCTATGTGAAAGAGGACTATATCCGTGACTATCAGGAATTTCTGGATTATAGAAAACAACTCTGACAAATGGCTTTCATCCATCCACTGGCAGACTGCAAGTCCTCAGCGATAGGCGAGGGCACCAATATCTGGCAGTTCTGCGTCATCTTCAAAGATGCCGTAATCGGCAGTAACTGCAACATCTGCGCAGGCGTGCTGGTGGAAAACGACGTGCGCATCGGCGATAACGTGACGGTGAAATCCGGTGTCCAGCTCTGGGACGGCGTGCAGATAGAAGACAACGTTTTCATCGGCCCGAACGTGACGTTCACCAACGATCTTTTCCCCCGGTCCAAGGTTCATAAAACCCCGGAGCGCACAATGGTGAGAAAGGGTGCCTCGATAGGCGCCAATGCTACGATTCTGGCCGGAATAACGATAGGCGAAAACGCTATGGTAGGGGCCGGTTCGGTGGTAACCAGAAGCATCCCCGCAGGGGAAGTGTGGTTTGGCAATCCTGCACAGTTCGTAAAAAAGATAGAAGAGTGATTCCATTCTTATCGCTTAAAGACGTTACGGCCCTCCACGGGGATGAAATCCAGCAGGCCGTGGCGAAGGTCGTTGCAGGCGGCTGGTATCTCCAGGGAGAGCAGAACGCCCTGTTCGAGCGGCACTATGCCGATTACATCGGGACGAAGCACTGCGTGGGCTGCGCAAACGGCCTGGATGCCCTAATCTGGATATTCAGGGGCTATATCGAGCTTGGCGTAATGGCACCCGGCGATGAAGTCATCGTTCCGGCGAACACATACATCGCCACTATCCTGGCAATTACCGAAAACGGGCTCAAGCCGGTCCTGGTGGAGCCCCGCCAGGAAACGCTTGAAATCGACGAGGACCGCATCGAAGAGGCCATAACGGACAGGACCAGGGCCATAGCCATAGTCCATCTTTGCCCAGGCGCACGGATGCCGCACCCAGGACGGCAGGCGGACAGGCTCCATAGGCGATGCCGCGGGGCATAGTTTCTATCCAGGCAAGAACCTCGGAGCCCTTGGCGACGGAGGCGCCGTAACCACCGACGACCCGGCTCTTGCCGAAGCTGTCAGGGCCCTTGCCAACTACGGCAGCCAGAAGAAATATGTCTTCAAATATACCGGCCGCAACAGCCGCCTGGACGAGATACAGGCAGCGGTGCTGGATGTAAAACTGAAGTATCTCGAGGCCGACAATGCCCACCGCAGGGCTATCGCAGCGTATTATTACGAAAATATCCACAATCCGCTCGTGTCCCTGCCGGAGAGGCTTCCCGATGCACAGAACGTGTATCATCTTTTCCCTGTTTTCAGTCCTAAAAGGGATGAATTACAGGCCTGTCTGAAGGAAAATGGCATAGGCACACTCATCCACTATCCCATCCCCCCGCATAAGCAGGAGTGCTACAGAGAGTTTGCCCATTACAGTCTCCCCATTACCGAAAGGATTGCCGAGGAAGAACTGAGCATCCCCATAGGCCCCTGCATCAAAGAGGAAGAAGCCGCCCAGGTGGTATCCCTCATAAACAGTTTCGCTCCATAGAGGAATGATGCCCGTCCAAGGTAAGGATTATCCCCTTGCTACGCTGGTGGTTCTCTTTTACAGGCACGAACGCTTTGTGGAAGAGACCGTTGCCGGGGCGTTGGGGCAGACATATCCTAACCTGGAGATTATCTTTTCCGACGACAATTCTCCGGACGGCACTTTCGAAGTCCTGAAAAAGGCGGTTGAGGGCTACAGCGGGCCACACAAGGTTATCCTGAACAGGAACGAAAGGAACCTGGGGCTTGTGCCTCACGTCAACAAGCTCCTTTTCGAGATGGCCCACGGGGAATATATATTCCTCAATGGAGGCGACGACGTTTCCCTTCCGGAAAGGGTGTCCATACAGATGGATTATTTTCAGAAGGACCCCTCGGTTATGGCCGTTACCGGGTCATATATAACGATAGACAGCGACGGAAACCAGACGGGAAAAGGATTATTAAGTTCGGACTCGCTCCTTCGCGTCGATGACGGTAAGTATCTGAAATCCAAATCATTTATGACGGGCGGAGTGGCCCTTGCACTGAGGAGG
The DNA here is from genome assembly GCA_902779495.1 of uncultured Bacteroidia bacterium. Lineage (GTDB taxonomy): Bacteria > Bacteroidota > Bacteroidia > Bacteroidales > UBA932 > Cryptobacteroides. The sequence goes on along the minus strand of CACZBP010000050.1, from coordinate 340 downwards.
GAAGTCCTGGAGAGGTTCGGGAGGCTGGCCGATGACTGCCAGACGGAGGACAGCGTCCTGCGCTTCCGCTGCATTCTGATGGGCCCGATGCTCAGGAGTTCGAAACTGCTGCTAAAGTACAGGATTCACGGCAGCAACCTGAGCGGCGCCGTCAGTAATTTCAGCACCCGCAAGATTGCCGCCCAGTATATGGCCGATCTGAACGCAGTAAAGGATAGCATATCACCGGATCTTTACAGGAAGCTGTCAAAGAAAATAAAGCACTTCACTTCAGTACGCCTGCTTCAGGAAAAAGAGTCCCGGAGCCCGGGGCTCCTGCGGCCTTTCTACCAGATAGGCC
>CACZBP010000049.1 GCA_902779495.1 uncultured Bacteroidia bacterium | reverse complement strand
TCGAGCATCGAGGGGATGGGCTTGTTGCCGAGGGCGAATGCCTCGATGCGGCCCATCACGATGCAGTTGGTGATGATAAGGCCAATGTAGACGCTAAGCTGCTTGTCTATGGCGTAGGTGGCTTCGAACGACTTGAGGATCTGGTCCACAAGGATCACCATCATAGCCACGACGACCAGCTGCACGATGATGCGCACGCGGCTGGGAATCGTGTTCCTCAGAAGGGAGAGGATGAGGCTGGAAATGCCGGTGACCACGATGACGGAGAGCGTCATTACCAGGGCGCCCTTCATCGTGACCGTGACGGCCAGCGAAGAACAGATACCGAGGACAAGGACGGTTATGGGGTTGCCCTTGAATATCGGATTGAGGATTGTTTCTTTGAGTTTTGCGTTCATTGTCTAGTCCTCCTGCTCGTTAGTTTCATCATCTATTGCGTGTTCCGAGAGCATCTCAAAGAACTCTGCGACTGCGAGGCCGGCCTGGACGTGCTTGGAGTAGGCTCCGAGCCAGGTGTCGATGGCTTTGTCGAGACCCTGGGAGGTCATCGTCGCGCCGGAGATGGCATCGATCTTATTGTCGAGGATTTCGTCTCCGTCGGCTTCCTTGGGAGAGCCTCCCTTGACGATGTCGAACACGTTGTCGGAATCCCAGGCGGGAACTTCACCGATGAATTTGGCCTGGAATGCGGGGTCGTCCTTGATCTTGGAGCCGAGGCCGGCGGTCTCGGACTCGTGGTCGAAGTAGGCTCCGGCTATGCTGACCTGTCCTTCGGAGTTCTGCAGGGCTATATAGCCCCAGATGGGACCCCAGAGGCCGGCCCCATAGACGGGAACCACGGCGATGCCGTTCTTGAATCCGAAGACGGGGATGGAAACCTGTCCGTCCTGCTTGCCGCGAAGGATATAGTTCTGCTTCTTGAGCATTGCAGGGGTGTAGATTTCGGCATCCTCGATGCTCAGGGAATCGACCTGCTTGCCTTCGAGGTCGACCGTGTAGGCCTCGTCTATTTCCTCTTTATATTTGGCGATGACGGCGGCGTTGCCCATCTTCTCGAACTCAGCCTTGGTGCCGAAACCGGCGGCTGTGAGCATCTGGGAGATGGTCTCGGCCTTCTCGTTGGCCTCCTGCCTGCTCTTGAGCGACTGGGAGACTACCGCAAGGATAGCAGCCACCGCAACGACTATAACTGTAGTGTAGACTACTGTATATACATTGTTGTTTGTATTCATGGCGAGACTGTTTTATGCGGTTTTCACTTTGTTCCTGCGGCTTATCGCTGCACTGACCACGCAGTGGTCGATGAGCGGGGCGAAGGTGTTCATAAGGAGGATGGCCAGCATCATGCCCTCGGCATAGCCGGGGTTGAAGAGGCGGACCGTCACGCAGAGGGCGCCGATGAGGAAGCCGTAGATCCACTTGCCGGTCTCGGTCTGGGCCGAGGTGACAGGGTCGGTGGCCATAAATACGGTACCGAAGGCGAAGCCGCCCATCAGAAGCTGCATCCATGCGGGGACGTCGGTGATGCCGGCGGCGGTGCCGATCCAGCCCACCAGAAGCGCACCTGCTACGGAGGAAACCATTATCTTCCAGGAGGCTATGCCGGTCCAAAGGAGGAGGATGGCGCCCAGGAGGATGGCTATGACCGAAGTCTCACCCACGGAGCCGGGAACGGTTCCTGCGAAGAGGTCCCAGGCGGAGCAGCCGAGGCTGTCGACGCCTTCCTTGAGGTGGCTCAGGGGAGTCGCGCCGGAGAAGCCGTCCACGGGGGCGTCCTTGCCGAGGCTGATCCACACTTCCGAGCCGGACATCTTGCTGGGATATGCGAAGAAAAGGAATGCACGGGCGAGCAGGGCGGGGTTGAGGAAGTTCATTCCGGTGCCGCCGAAGACCTCCTTACCGAAGAGGACGGCGAACGCCACTGCTACTGCGAGCATCCACAGGGGAACGTCGACTGGCATAATCAGCGGGATGAGGAAGCCCGAGACGAGGTAGCCCTCGTTGACTTCTTCGCCCTTTATCTGGGCGCTGGTGAACTCGATGCCGAGGCCGACGATATAGGAAACTATGAACAGGGGGAGGACCTTGAGGAAACCATACCAGAATGTGGCCCAGAATCCTGCGGTCTGTCCTATTGCGAGGTAGTGCTGGCTGCCGACGTTCCACATTCCGAACAGGGCTGCGGGAACCAGGGCAATCACCACGAGGATCATAACTCTCTTCAGGTCAACGGCATCACGCACGTGGGCACCCTTTGCGGTCACCGTGGCGGGAACGCGCAGGAAGGTGTCGAATGCATCGACGGTCGAATGAAGGAATCCAAGCTTGCCGTCTTTTTCAAAGAGGCCGGGTTTTTGAGTGTTTTCTTCCATAGTAACTGTCGTTTATGCCATTTCCTTTATCATCTTGTCGATACCGGCCTCGAGGATGGCCTGGATATCGTTCTTTGAAGGGTCGACGTATTCGCACAGGGCGAGGTCTTCCGGGAGGACTTCATAGATTCCGAACTTCTCCATCTTGTCCAGGTCGCCGGCGAGGCAGGCCTTGATAAGGTAGACAGGGAAGATGTCCATAGGGAGGACTTTGGAATAGACGTCCGAGACAACGAAGGCGCGGGGGCCGCCGTGGGTGTTGGTGTCCATCGCGTATTTCTTCTTAGGGCAGAGCCAGGAGAAATATGCCCTGGAGGAGCTGAACTGGTTGAACCTGAAGGGCTTTGCCCAGCCAAGGAGCTCCCTTTCGGTGCCTTCGTGAAGGAGGGTGACCTGGTTGTCGAAGAAGCCCAGGTAGCCGTTTTCGCCGACGTTCTTGCCGCTGAGGGCGTCGCCGCTTACGAAGCGGACGTCGCCTGCGGCATTGTCATAGAACGCGCTGAGCTGCTTCATTGCGATGCCGGGGAGGGCGTCGACATATGCAGGGCTCTTCGCGACGGGGCCGGTGACTGCGACTTTCCTTGCGAGGTTGAGCTTGCCGGTGTTCAGGAGCTTGCCTATGGCGGCGAGCATCAGCATCGAGACGGTCCACACGGTCTCACCCTTGCGGATGGGGGAGATGTGGCTGATCTGGATGCCCACGTTGCCTGCGGGATGCTTGCCGGAGAAGACGTGCTGGATGACATTCTCAAGCCTGTGGAAGGGAGTGCCGCTGTAGTTGTCGGCGCTCAGTCCGATGTGGACTCCGCCGGGAGTGAGTTTCGCCAGGGCGTCGATACCGGTCTGGATGTTGTCGACCTCGGCTGCCAGGACGAATTCTGTGTTGGCCGCAAGGGGCGCGGTGGAGAAGGCGGAGACGAAGATAGCCTTGGGCTGGACCTCGGGATTGGCGAGGATGCCATAGGGCCTCTGTACCAGGGATGCCCACAGACCGCTTTCAAGGAGCCTGGCCTTGATGGCGGCGGCATCGGCCTGGGAAGGCTTCATCACGCCGAAGTCAACACACTGCTGGGCCTCGTCGGCCTTTACAAGCACTGCGAGGAGCTTTCTCTTGTCGCCCCTGACCACCTGGGCGACGGTGCCGCTCACGGGAGAGGTGATGAGAATGTCAGCACACTGCTTGTCCGCCAGCACGGGGGAGCCTGCCAGGACTTTGTCGCCTTCCCGCACGAGGAGCCTCGGGACGAGGCCCTTGAAATCGCCGGGGCAGATGGCAACAACGTCAGGCTTGACGGCCGCACTGGTCTGAAGGGCTGCTTCTCCCGAAATGGGGATGTTCAGCCCGCCTTTTAATCTGATGTTGTTTGACATTATTGATAAAACTTAAAATTGTTTTCTAAAAAACATACAAAGTTAGTAAAAGTTTTGCTAATTTCGCGTTATGATGCAGGAGAATATAACAGCTATATTTGAAGGGTTGGACAGTTCGCAGGCTGAAGCTGTTCGCCAAAGCGAGGGACCGGTGCTTATCGTGGCCGGTGCCGGATCCGGAAAAACGAGGGTCCTGACTTCCAGGATTGCATATCTGCTTGCCAAGGGCACGGAGCCGGACCGCGTCCTCGCCCTCACCTTCACCAAGAAGGCGGCGGGCGAGATGAAGGACAGGATTGCGGCTATGGTGGGGGAGAGGAAGGCCAGAAGGCTCTATATGGGCACCTTCCACTCGGTCTTCATCCGTTTTCTGCGCGACTACTCCGACCGTCTGGGCTATCCCCAGGCCTTCACCATATACGACCAGTCGGACTCCACCAGCGCCGTCAAGCGCGTCATAAAGGATATGGGCCTGGACGACAAGGTCTACAAGCCAAAGGAAGTGCTCGGCCGCATCTCGATGGCCAAGAACAACCTCGTCACCGTCGCCCGCTATGTCAACACCCCCGAGATCCAGCGCAACGACGCCGCTGCCAAGAAGCCCCGCCTCGGCGAGGTCTATTCGGCCTACCAGGACCTCCTGAAGAAATCCGGCGTGATGGATTTCGACGACATCCTGGTGAATATGAACATCCTGCTGGAATATTTCCCCGACGCCTGTGCTGAAATCAGCGCCCGCTTCGACCATATCCTCGTGGATGAGTACCAGGACACGAACTATGCCCAGTACCGCATCCTGAACAAACTTGCCCAGGTGCACCACAACCTTTGCGTGGTGGGCGACGACTCCCAGTCGATATATGCCTTCCGCGGCGCCAAGATAGAGAATATCCTGAATTTCCGCCGGGACTACCCCGAGAGCAAGACCTTCTATCTGGAGCGCAACTATCGCTCGACGAAGAACATAGTGAACGCTGCCAACGCCGTGATAGCCAGGAACAAAGGCCGCATCAAGAAGACCTGTTTCTCGGACGGCGATGCCGGCGAGAAGATCCGCCTCGTGCAGGCATATACGGAGAATGAGGAGGCCCTTCTGGTGGCTTCGTCCATCATCTCCAGGATGCAGTCAGACCACGCCGGCTACCAGGACTTCGCCATTTTGTACCGCACGAATTCCCAGTCCCGCGCCCTGGAGGAGGCTCTCCGCAAGAGGAACCTTCCCTATATGATATATTCGGGCAACTCCTTCTTCGACAGGGCCGAGGTCAAGGATATGATGGCCTACCTCAAGCTTGCGGTGAACACCGCCGACGACGAATCCTTCCGCAGGATAGTCAACAAGCCCGCCAGGGGCATAGGGGAGACTTCGGTCGAAGCCCTTTCCGCCGCCGCGGCCGCCGCCGGTTGCTCCCTGATGCAGGCCGTTTCCCTCGAGGGGCTGGACCGCTTCGGCCTCCGCAATGCTGCCGTCGAAAAGCTCCGCTCCTTCGCCGCCATCATCCTGGAAGTCAATTCGAAACTCGCTGAGACTGACGCATATAAGGCTGCCGCCTTCCTCTCCGACGCCAGCGGCTTGTACCGCTCGTTCAAGGAGGATATGAGCATTGAGAGCCAGTCCCGCGCCTCGAACATCGAGGAACTGGTGAACAGCGTCAAGACCTTCGTCGAAAGCCGCCACAATGACTACATCGAGGATCTGATGGTGGAGGGGACGATCCAGGATGGCGAGGAGATTTCCGAGAGCGACCTTCCGGTCGTCACCCTCGGCGAATTCCTCGAGGACATCTCCCTGCTGAGCGCAGTGGATGTCTCCGACGAGGAATCCTCCAACAAGATAGCCCTTATGACCGTCCATTCGGCCAAAGGCCTTGAGTTCCCGTATGTCTATGTCACCGGCCTTGAGGAAAACCTCTTCCCCAGCGGCGGAATGCTGGCCTCGCCCTCCGACATCGAGGAGGAGCGCAGGCTCTTCTACGTGGCCGTGACCCGCGCCCAGAAGGCCGTTGAACTGACCTTCGCCACGACCCGTATGCGCAACGGCAAGCACGAGTCCAACCCTCCGAGCCGCTTCCTGCGGGAGCTCGACCCCGACTGCCTGGTGAACCCCCTGCAGAATGAGGACTCCTTCGGCTCAACCTTCGGACAGTCAAGCACTTACTCCTTCCGCCCGCAGTTCCAGCAGCGTCCCGGCCCTTCTTCCTACGGCAGCCGTCCCGGCGTCTCATTCGGCAGTGGCCAAGCGTCCTCGTCCAGCCGTCCGGGCGCTTCATCTATCGGCAGCCGCCCTTCTGTCAGCCGCCCCGATGCTTCTTCACCGGGCAGCCGTCCAACCCCCGGAGGCCGTCCCTCTTCCCCTTCGCCCAGGCCGGTCTTCAACCGTCCGGCACCCGCTCCCGCCGCTTCCGACGCGGAATTCATTCCCGTGTCGGTCTACGAACTGCGTGAGGGCCAGCGCATCGAGCACAACCGCTTCGGCTTCGGCGTCATCCGCACCATCTCCGGCACCGCCTCCGACCTCAAAGCCGCCATCGACTTCGACACCTACGGCACCAAGATCCTCCTCCTCAAGTACGCCAAGATCCGCCTGGCCTAGCGCGTGGAAAGTGTCACAGGTCGAATTTGAGCTTGACCACCTGTTACACCTGAATGGCCTTCCGTCCTCATCCTCACCGAAGGGTTATTCGAGGAACCAGTCGGTGACGGCTTTGAGGCCGGGGATGCCGTAGTAGGATTCCACCAGGGTGCCGCGCAGGAAGAGTTTGCGGCCCTTCAGGTCGGGGTGGTCGAAGAGGTTGAGTTCGTCGCGGAGGGAGCCTTTGCGCAGCTCCACCGACAGGCAGGCATCCTTGTCGGAGTCCGATGGGCGGGAGCTGATGGCGAGGTTGGTAGCGGAAGGGTAAGGTGCTGAGAATGAGATGTTTGACGAGGACTTGAAGGCTCCGGCTATGTAGCCATAGACCCACACATCCTCGGCAGGCGCCGCGCCCCTGGCCTGCACCACGTCGAGCGCCGACTCGACCGTGGAGCCAGAGCCGGCTCCCGAACTGCCGCCAAGAGTGAAACTCTCCTCTGTCCAGGTCCTTGTCGTGTCGACGGCTATCGACAGCTTGCCCGAGGGCGCCGCAGGGGGAGCTGCGATGCTCAGCGAAAGGATTTCCCGGGGCTCAAGGATGCGGGAGAACACCTGCGACTCGCCTCCGCCGCTGGAAAGCATCACCGAGACCTCCCCGGGCTTGAAATATGCTATCCTGCGCTCGCGATAGGCATAGAGCAGTTTCCCGTCCTCGGAAGAGACATACAGCAGGCCGTCGGGATAGTTTTCAAGGAAATCCGGCCCTATCAGGAGCCGTATCCCGGAATTGACCTGCCGGCAGCTCAGGCGCACGTCGGTCTCCCGGCCGGCCGTCACCACGACGCACTGGTCGTCGCCATACTGGGGCGCCGAAAACTCCGGCTTGGAAAAGAGCCTCGAGCGCACGCTCACATAATAGGTCCCGGCCTCGACCGGAATCTTCTGGGGAGAATCCCCGAAAGAGCCGTCATAGATGTCCTTCCCCGAACTGTCCGTAATGGTCAGCAGGAAGGCGCTCGTGTCCGGCACCTGCGGATCGGAAGTCTTGGTTGCACCATACTGGGCCGAAGCGAAATGCAGTCTCAGACTGCCCTGGTTCTGTTCTGCAATCCCTGTGCAGGAAAGCAGTTGGAGCGTTGCCGCTGCGACAACTAACCCCGTCACTTTTCTTTGCATACAATCGCGTTTTTTAGGGCCGCAATATATGCTAAAGAATTGTGAACGGGGTTAAGAATTATGCTTTTTTGAAAGATAAGATTAATATCCGAACACTTCATCCAGTGTCAAAACACGCACAGGACCCAGTGTAGACAGGAATTTGAGGTCCAAATCTGTTGTGTCACCAAGTATGCCGTACACATATGTCCTGTCCTTGATCCACTTGGCCTGAGTGGCGCCAAGATCCTCCAGAGTGAGGGACGGCAGCTGCTCGAAGACCAGTTTGTCGCGGTTTTCGGTGACGCCGAGCTCCCTGTCAGCAAGGTAGGAAGAGAGCACGTCGTAGCCGACGGTCCTCTCGGTGCGGAGCCTGGAGTCCATCGCGGTCTTGGCAATCTCGAAGGCCTTGTCCGACTTGGGCATATCGTTGATTATCTCGTCGAATGCCTCCACGGCCTGGCGGAGCTTGTCGTTCTGGGAGCCGATCGAAGCGGAGAAGGAATAGGTGTCAGTGCCGAAAACGGGTTTGGCGAGATAGGCTCCGGCGCTGTAGGCGAGGGCGCGGGACTCACGCATCTCCTGGAAGACAATGGTGTTCATTCCGCCTCCGAAGTACTCGTTGAAGAGGTCGATGCAGGCATCCTGGGTGATGTCGAAGGACTCGCCGCGGTTGGAGTACTGGGTGTAGTTGAACTGGCGGGCATCATATTGGGCGATAAGCACTTCGGGCTTGTCGGTGAGGCGCTTGGCGGCATACTTGCGCTCGAGCGGAGCGAGCTCGGAGGCCACCTTGTGGTGCTCGGCGAGGGTCTTCTGCAGGCCTGGGATGGCGGAAGGACCGTAGTAGAGGACGGTGTGGGCATATCCGAACATCTCGCGCACCTTGGCGAGGAGCTCCTCGCTCTGAAGGCCTGCTATGGCAGCGCTGGGGAGGGTCGTCTGCGCGACATATTCGGGACCGTAACGCAGGTAATTGGCCAGGGCCATCTGGCAGGCCCTCTGGTTGAGCTTGCTGACTTCCCGTCCGCGAAGTTCGTCAGCCTTCAGGGATTCGAGGATGTCCTCATCAGCGACGGCGTTGGCAAGGAGGTCTTCGACGATATCCAGGGCCTTGCCGATATTCTCGTCAAGTCCGGAAACCGATATCGTGGTCCTGCCGTCGGTAACGTTTGCATACCAGCTGCAGGCGAGGCCATACATCTGAACGGCAATCTCTTCGGCGCTGCGGGTGGGAGTGCCCAGATAGTTGACATAGTTAAAAGCGAAGGGGAGTGCGGCGTCATCGAGCTTGCCCTTGTCGAAGGACAGGGAAAGATGGGCGATGTCGTTGGATACGTTCTTCTTGTAGAGGATCTCTATGCCGCCGTCCTTGCGCACCGTCATTTCCTTTGAATAGTCGGTGAAGACGGGCTCGATGGGCTTGACCTGGCTGTCACGCACGCCGGCGAGGAATTCGCTCTCCTTGTCCCTGTTGGTCACGATAGGGGTAATCTTGGGAGCGTCTATCTTGTAGATATTCTTGTCTTCGCCCAAATGCTTGTAGACCAGGGCATAAGCATTCTCGCCCAGATACTCGTTGGCCCAGGCGACGACATCGTCCTTGGTGATCTTCTCAAGGCGAGAAAGCTCTCCGACGGAGTACTTCCAGTCGAGGCCGCAGACGAAGGACTCGACGAATTTCATAGCGCGGGAAGCATTCTTCTCGAGGGACTGCATCTCCTGGAGTTTCTTGTTGGCGATGGCCGAAGCGACGAGGCTTTCATCGAAGTCGCCGCTGCGCAGCTTGGCGACTTCCTCAAGTATGAGGTCGCGCACCTGCTGAAGGGTCTGGCCGTCCTGAGGCATACCTTCCACGATGATCTGGCCATAGTCGGCGCGGCCGTAGTTGAAGCCATATGCAGCCAGCACCTTCTGCTGCTGGTTGAGGTCGAGGTCGAACAGGCCGGCCATACCGTTATACAGTATGGAAGCGGCCACGTCGGCAACCTCATATGCCTTGGTGCCTGCGCCGGGATATCTCCAGGACAGCATCACGAATTCGGCCTCGGTGCCATAGACGTCCTTCTCCACGGGAGCGGTGATGGGTTCCTCGGGAACTATCTCAAGGACAGGGACTTCCGGGTTCGGCTTCCAGTCGCCGAAGTACTTCTCGACAATGGCCACGAAGCTGTCGGGGTCGAAGTCGCCGGAAACGCATATCGCGCAGTTGTTGGGAACGTAGTATGTCTCCTTCTGCTTAAGGATAGCGGAGATCGAAGGGTTCTTCAGGTGGTCCTGGGTGCCGATAACGGTCTGGGTGCCATAGGGATGGTGGGGGAAGAGCACGCCCGCGACAGTGTCGAAAGCCTTCTCGTTGTCGTCGTTAAGGCCGCGGTTCTTCTCCTCATAGACGGCCTCGAGCTCGGTGTGGAAACCGCGCACGACCATATTCTTGAAACGGTCTGCCTGGACCTTCGCCCAGTTCTCGATCTGGTTGGAAGGGATGTCCTCGGTGTAGCAGGTCACGTCCTCGGAGGTGAAGGCGTTGGAGCCGTCGGAGCCGATTATGGACATCAGCTTGTCATATTCGTTGGGGATTGCAATCTTGGAAGCCTCGTAGCTGACGGAGTCGATCTTGTGGTAGATGGCCGCCCTTTCAGCGGGGTCGGTCTTGGTGCGATACACGTCATAGAGGTTCTTAATCTCCTCAAGCATAGGCTTTTCCGCCTCGTAATCCGAGGTGCCGAAAGCCTGGGAGCCCTTGAACATTATGTGCTCGAGGTAGTGGGCGAGTCCGGTGTTGTCGGCCGGGTCGTTCTTGCCACCCATACGCACGGCTATAAAGGTCTGGAGACGGGGAGTCTCCTTGTTGACGGTCATATAGACCTTCAGGCCGTTGTCAAGGGTGTAGATCTTGGTGTTCATCGGGTCGCCGGAAACGGTCTCGTAGGAATAACGAGAGCAACCCGCCGCAAAGAGCGCTACCAGCGCCAATGCAGCAATCTTCAGGTAAGGTTTCATCGAAAACAAAATAGAATGGAGCGGATTGCGAGGTTCGAACTCGTGACCTGCGGCTTGGGAAGCCGCCGCTCTACCAACTGAGCTAATTCCGCGTCGGGAATGCAAATATAACACTTTTTTCTTAACTTTGTGGAAAACTTTCGAGAAATGTCCGTTCAGAAGCCTTCCATACCCAAGGGGACGCGGGATTTCGGTCCGGCCGAAATGGCCCGCCGGAACTATATATTCGACGTAATCCGCAATGTGTTCCGCACTTACGGATTCCAGGAAATCCAGACGCCCGCCCAGGAGAATCTTTCCACCCTGCTTGGTAAGTACGGCGAGGAAGGCGACAAACTGCTGTTCCGCATCCTCAATTCCGGGGACGCCTTTTCCGAGGTTGATTTCGACAAACCCCTCACCCCTCAGGTTTGTGAAAAAGGGCTGCGCTATGATTTGACGGTTCCTTTCGCCCGTTACGTCGTGCAGCATCAGAACGAAATTTCCTTCCCCTTCAAGCGCTTCCAGATCCAGCCTGTCTGGCGCGCGGACCGTCCCCAGAAAGGCCGCTACCGCGAGTTCTACCAGTGCGACGTAGACGTCATCGGCTCGAAAAGCCAGGTGAACGAACTGGAACTGGTGCAGATGGTGGACGGCGTTTTTACGCGCCTCGGCGTCCGCGTGCGCATCC
>CACZBP010000048.1 GCA_902779495.1 uncultured Bacteroidia bacterium | reverse complement strand
CATTATGGCAGGTCTTGGCATAGGGATGTCGATGTCGGTTGGAGGAAGTACGGGAGGAACGGACATCATCGCGCTCATTATCAATAAATACCGTAACATTTCCCTTGGAAAGCTAATCCTGCTGATGGATGTGGTGATCATCCTGTCATCCCTGCTGTTCCCTTCCTACACCAAGACGGGAGAACTGGTAGACTGGGCTGACAAGATTACCAACGTCGTCTACGGTCTCATCCTTGTCACGGTCAACAGCAATGTGGTTGACCTGTACATATCCGGATCGCGCCAGAGCGTCCAGCTATTCATCCTCTCAAAGAAGTATGAAAAGATTGCCGACGCCATAACCTACGACCTCAAGAGGGGAGTGACCGTGCTTCCCGCCAAGGGCTGGTACACCCAGGAGGACAGCCACGTGCTCCTTGTCATATCCAGGAAGTCCGACCTGAACCTTCTGCTCAAGTACATAAAGAGCCTTGATCCCGACGCCTTCCTTTCGGTAGGTTCGGTGAGCGGCGTCTACGGCAAGGGCTTCGACACCATCAAGGAGTCGTTCAAGCACAGCCTCGGAGGTGCGAAAGAGCAGGATTCTGGCAAAAAAAGCGCAAATCAGAGTTAAGATTCGTGATTTTTTGAACCACACCGTCTTGGCACAACGCCCGGACGGATTTTTTTTATATACATTTGTAACACTAAAACTAAAAAAACGAGTATGATTCTATTGAAATTGTTTCATACGACGGAGGAAGGAGTGGTCAGGCTGGTCTCCGTGCTCAGCCCCTTCCTGTTTGTCGTAGTGCGCCTCATCTTCGGAGCTCCTTTCGGCCCGGACACGTTTATATTTGACATAGCGGTGGCGACTGCCATCATCCTCCTCTCGCCCTGGGGAGAAGATGACATATTCTCCCTGCTGATAATAGCCCTGAGCACATCGGCGCTCGGGATGGTCGGCGCCGGGCTGTCAAGAGTGCTGCCTTGTGAGACCCTGGCGCTCGGGTATGCCATCGCGGTGTCCCTTCCCATTATGGTCCGGTTCGCCCTTAAGGTCTACACGATGCTTGATGACAAGGAGTTCCTCCTCAGCCAGGCATCCGGCTGGGAACTGGCTTCCACCTTCCTTAATGTAGGTATAGCGATGTCCGTCCTGTGCAGCGTTATGGTGGCCCTTTGCCTGGTGGCAGTCGGGGCAGGGAAGGTGTGGCTCTACATCCAGGCAGTGGTGTCCGTATCCCTTTATGTCTTTCTCGTCGTGCGGAGCCTTACCAGGCGCCCGGTCCTGCTGGGCAGCATCAGCGACAAGGCTTTCCGCCGGCGCCTGAAGATGTCGCTTTCGTTTATGCCTCCGGAGGTCCCCGGGCGCTACAAGAGGCTCTACAAGGCGATGTGCCTGATGCTGGAGGATGAGAAAAAGTTCCTGGATGAAAACTATTCCATGGATGATATGAGCAGGGACCTGTGCACCAACCGCGGACAGCTTTCGAAAATGATAAATATGTGCACGGGACTGCACTTCAACCAGATGCTTAACGGATACCGGGTGCGCTACTCCATAGACCTGTTTATGAAAGACCCTTCCCTGCGCGTTTCAGAGCTGGCCAACCTGTCCGGGTTTGGTAACAAAGTCTCCTACGGAATGGCTTTCAAGCAGTTTATGAACACCACCCCCGGCGAGTGGTGCGACCAGTATCTGATTTCAAAGGGGATGAGCCCTGCCAAGGTCAAATCTTCCAGGCTTGTGGCACCGAGGCGGAAACGTCCAGCTGGGAGTGCCTGACAGGGTGCTCAAAGCGTATGTTCCTGGCCATCAGGCTTATGCTCCCGTCCGGATTCGAACGGGGGGCTCCGTATTTAAGGTCTCCCTTGATGGGGCATCCTATGCCGGAGAGCTGGCAGCGGATTTGGTGGTGACGGCCTGTCAGGAGTTCCACTTCGACCAGCCAGTAGCTCTTCGTGGGGCTTACGAGGCGGTACTTCAGGCGGGCCAGCTTGGCATCCTTCCTGCCAGGCTCGCAGATGAATGACTTGTTGAGCTTCTCGTTGCGCCAGAGCCAGTTTTCCAGAAGCCCTTCTGAAGGAGAGGGGCATTTGCAGACCATCGCAAGGTAGGTCTTGTGGATCTGTCCGTCACGGAACATGGCGGACATCCTTTCCAGTGCCTTGGAGGTCTTGGCGAACACGGTTATGCCGCTCACGGGGCGGTCCAGGCGGTGGGGGACACCCATAAACACCTGGCCCGGCTTGGAGTCACGCATCGCGATGAAGGCCTTGTATTTCTCCCCGAGGGGCTCGTCGCCCGTCTTGTCGCCCTGTACGATTTCGCCGGCCTTCTTGTTGACGATGAGAAGGTGGTTGTCCTCATAGAGGATCCTTTCCTGGAGGTCGGCATATTCCTGCGCGGAGAGTTCCCTGTAGATCATTCCTGAAAGAGTTTATGTGACAAAGATACGATTAATTTCTGACAATTTGGCATAAAACAGTGCTTGGCATAACATTGGATGAAAAGCCTTGTGTCCGAAAAGGACCATAAACTGAATAAACAAAAAATAGGAGATAATATTATGGGAAAAATCATTGGAATCGACCTTGGTACAACCAATAGCTGCGTTGCAGTTATGGAAGGCAACCAGCCGACGGTCATAATCAACAACGAAGGTCAGCGCACCACCCCTTCAGTGGTGGCGTTCACTGACGGAGGAGAAAGGAAGATAGGTAACCCTGCAAAGCGTCAGGCAATCACCAATCCGAAGAACACTGTGTTCTCTATCAAGAGGTTCATGGGCGAGACCTATGACCAGGTGACAAGGGAAGTCGAGAGGGTCCCCTACACCGTGACCCGTGGCGACAACAACACCCCCCGCGTAAACATCGACGGCAGGATGTACTCCCCTCAGGAAATTTCCGCCATGATTCTTCAGAAGATGAAGAAGACTGCGGAAGACTATCTGCGTCAGGAAGTTACGGAGGCTGTCATCACCGTCCCCGCCTACTTCAGCGACTCCCAGCGCCAGGCCACCAAGGAAGCCGGTAAGATAGCCGGACTGGATGTCAAGCGTATCATCAACGAGCCCACCGCGGCCGCGCTTGCATATGGCCTCGACAAGAAGAACAAGAATATGAAAGTGGCTGTCTATGACCTTGGCGGCGGCACCTTCGATATCTCCATAATGGAGCTTGGTGACGGCGTCTTCGAGGTCAAGTCCACCAACGGCGACACCCACCTTGGCGGCGATGACTTCGACCAGAAGATCATCGACTGGCTTGCAAGTGAGTTCGCATCCGAGAACTTCGGCGCCGACCTCAAGAAGGACCCTATGGCCCTGCAGAGGCTGAAAGAGGCTGCCGAGAAAGCAAAGATCGAGCTTTCCAACCAGACTTCCACCGAGATAAACCTTCCTTATATAATGCCTGTGGACGGTGTCCCCAAGCACCTTGTGAAGACCCTCACCAGGGCCAAGTTCGAGCAGCTCTGCGACGACCTGTTCGTGCGCAGCATCGAGCCTTGCCGCAAGGCTCTTGCCGATGCCCATCTGAGCGCATCCCAGATTGACGAGGTCCTCCTCGTGGGCGGTTCCACACGTATCCCCAAGGTTCAGGAGATAGTCCGCGACTTCTTCGGCAAGGAGCCCAACAAGAGCGTCAACCCCGACGAGGTGGTAGCCATCGGCGCTTCCATCCAGGGCGGTGTCCTCGCAGGCGATGTGAAGGATGTCCTCCTTCTGGATGTCACCCCTCTGTCACTGGGTATCGAGACCCTCGGCGGTGTGATGACCAAGCTCATCGAGTCCAACACCACAATCCCGACCCGCCAGTCCCAGGTCTTCTCCACCGCGGCCGACAACCAGCCTTCAGTGGAAATCAGGGTGCTCCAGGGCGAGCGTCCTATGGCCAAGGACAACAAGCAGATAGGTATCTTCCATCTTGACGGCATAGCCCCCGCACCCCGCGGAATCCCTCAGATCGAGGTGACATTCGACATCGATGTCAACGGTATCCTAAACGTCTCCGCAAAGGACAAGGCCACCGGCAAGGAGCAGAACATCCGCATCGAGGCTTCATCAGGACTGAGCGAGGATGAGATCAAGAGGATGCGTGACGAGGCCAAGGCCAACGAGGCAGCCGACAAGGCCGAGAAGGAAAGGGTCGACAAGATCAACGGCGCCGACGCCCTCTGCTTCCAGGCTGAGAAGTTCCTCAGGGAGAACGGCGACAAGGTCCCTGCCAACGTAAAGTCCGACGTGGAGGCCAACGTGGCGTCCCTCAAGGAGGCGGTCAAGAACCAGAACATCGCTGACATCGACCGCTACTCCGAGGCCCTCAACAAGGCTTTCGAGGCAATGTACCAGGCCCAGCAGGGCGCCCAGGGCGGCCCTCAGGGCGGTCCTCAGGGTCCTTTCGGAAACGGCGGTCCCCAGGGTGGTCCCCAGAACCCTAACGACCAGGCTCCCGACGAGCAGTAAAATACTCCCAAACTATATGAAAGACCGGTCCGTCCGGTCTTTTTTCGTATCTTTTGCAACTTAGGTGTACTGTGGTATTGAAAATGAAAAAAATATAGTATATTTGCACTATCGAACCAAAACTGCAAGCATATATGTTTTCCAAGAAAACAGTAACCCTTCTGCTGATATCACTGCTGGCATTCTGCACGGCGGCCCTTGCCCAGACGAAGAAGGTCAACGGCCGGGTCCTGGACGAGACCGACACTCCGGTCGCCGGCGCCTACGTGGTGGTCAAGGGCGAGACCAGGGGTGCTATGACAGACAATGACGGACGGTTCTCCATCGATGTCAGGGAGAGCGACTACCTCATAGTCTCATTCCTCGGCTATGACGACGAGGAAGTGGCCGTCAAGGGCCAGACGGACCTGATTATCAAGCTGGTGCCCATAGAGAACCGGCTGGAGGAGGTCATCAAAGTTGCATATGGCACCCAGCGTAAGGCCTCCGTCATAGGCTCAATAAGCTCGGTCGACGTCGAAACGCTCGCATCCCCTATGGGCCAGCTCTCAACCGGACTTGCCGGAAAGCTTGCCGGCGTGGTGGCTATGCAGCGTTCCGGAGAGCCGGGCAAGAGTGCGGAGTTCTATATCCGCGGTGTCTCCACCTTCGGCGCCAATGCCACTCCGCTGATTCTGGTCGACGGCGTCGAGCGCTCGATGGACCTGGTCGACATTGAGGATATAGCTTCATTCTCCATATTGAAGGATGCGACGGCCACCGCGGTCTACGGAGTCCGCGGCGCCAACGGCATCGTGCTCATCACGACCCGCCGCGGTTCGGAGTCCAAGCCCAAGGTCAACGCCAAGTTCGAGACCGGATGGACTTCTCCTGTGAAGCTCCCCGAAATGGCTGATACAGACACGTTTATAGGCTACCTCAACGATATTTTCGTGGACAGCGGCTTCGATGCGCCGGTCTCCGAAACCGACAGGGCCAAGTACCTTTCCGGCGAGGATCCTGACCTGTATCCTTCCGTTGACTGGGTGAAGGCGATGTTCAAGGACCTTGCCCAGACCCACAAAATCAACGTTAACGTCACCGGCGGCACCAAGAACGTCAGGTATTATGTGGGCGGCTCATACTATTTCGAGGACGGTATATTCAACATAGCCTCCAACGACCGCTACAATTCCCAGATGAACTACCAGAAGTTCAACTTCCGGTCCAATGTGGACATCAACATCACCAAGACGACGGTCCTGGGACTGGGCCTCTCCACCCAGTACACGGTAAAGAACCAGCCGGGAGGAAGTGTGAGCGACATCCTCACCCTGACTATGAAGAACACCCCGATAGCTATGCCCACGGTCTTCAGCGACGGCACCCTGTCGGAGATAAAGAACACCAACAACCCCTACAATATCCTCAATGAAAGCGGCTGGCTCCAGGCCAACAGGAATACGGCCCAGAGCACCATTACGCTGGACCAGGATTTCTCTTCCCTCATCACGGAAGGCCTTCACGCCAAGCTGATGATGAGCTGGGATGCCTGGAACCAGACTTCCATCCAGAGGTTCAAGACCCCTGCGACCTACAGCATGAAAATGAATGCCGACGGCACCAGGGAATATGTCCCCGAGGATGAATATGACGGCTATATGCAGCTCAGCGAGTGGAATTCCGGTATGAATTCCCTCAATTTCGAGGCCTCTACGGTTTATGAAAGGCAGTTCGCCCAGGCCCACAGGGTCAGCGGTATGTTCCTGTTCAATTTAAGGATAAGGAACGACAACGTGCCGGACGCATACCTTAAGTCTTTCCCTTACAAGAATATGGGTATCGCGGCCAGGGCCACATATTCCTTCAGGGACAGGTACTTCTTCGAAGGCAACTTCGGTTACAACGGTTCCGAAAACTTCGCCCCTGGCCACCGCTTCGGTTTCTTCCCTTCAGTGGCATTGGGCTGGATGGTGAGCAACGAGCCTTTCTGGCAGGACAGTTCCCTCGTAGACGTGGTGGATGTGCTCAAGTTCAAGGGTTCCATAGGCCAGATAGGCAACGACCAGATCGGCGGCGACAGGCGATTTGTCTACAACGCCACGATGCTCACCGACCTGGGAGGTTCCAACTGGGGTAAGGATGAAAGGTCCTACAACAGGGCCAACCGCACCGGTGAAGTGGCCAACCCCGACGTGTCCTGGGAGACTTCGACCAAGATGAACGTCGGATTCGAGGTGAGCCTTTTCAGGGAGCTGAAATACTCCTTCGACTACTTCTTCGACAAGCGCGAGGGCATATTCCTCGAAAGGAAGTCCCTGCCGTCCGCCGTCGGTGTCAACGTCCAGCAATATGTGAATGTGGGCAAGATGCGCAACACCGGTATAGATATGACCCTGGATTACGACCACAAATTTGGCAATGACCTGTCGGTCTCGTTCAAGGGGACATACACGTTCAACCGCAACCATATCATTGACAACGATATGCCCAGCCAGGTGTGGAAATATCAGAACACGGCGGGCTACGCAAATAAACAGCAGAGGGGCTATATCGCGGAGGGCCTGTTCACATCCCAGGAGGAAATAGACGCCTGGCCAGTCCAGACTATAGGTATCTATGGCCCGGGAGACATCAAGTACAGGGATGTCAACGGCGACGGCATCGTGGATGAATATGATATCGTTCCGATTGGCTACACGACCCTCCCGGAGATAACCTACGGCTTCGGAGCCGGCCTGAACTGGAAAGGTTTTGACTTCTCCTTCTTCTTCAACGGAGTGGCCCACGTAACCAGGATAATCAGCGGCAATCAGTTCTGGGGAGGCACGCCCACCACCGCCAAGGAAGCGGGCCAGATCTATATGGATGTCGCCCGCAATCACTGGAGCCCGTCCAACCCCGATGCCAATGCGCCTTATCCGAGGCTCCATCTGGCGAAATATGTCAACAACGAGCAGCATTCCACCTTCTGGCAGAGGGATATGAGCTTCCTCCGCCTGAAAAACGTGGAACTGGGCTACACCCTGCCCAAGAAGCTTACCAAAAAGATAAAGATGTCTTCGCTTAGGGTTTATGTCCAGGGGGTTAACATGCTGACATTCTCCTCTTTCAAGCTATGGGACCCGGAAGTCGACGCCGACTTCGGAAACGTCTATCCTATGACGAAGAACGTCACGATCGGACTTAACATTAATTTCTAAGGAGGAACGTAGTATGAAAAAGATATATATAGTTATTCTTGCTCTTGCAGCCCTCTGTGCTGCATCCTGCGACTCTTTCTTCGACATCAACTTCAAGGACCAGGCCGACTTCGAAGGCATCCTCAGCCGCAAGAACGGAGTGCGCAAATATGTCTCCAACCTCTACACCTATCTTCCCCGGGAAGAGAGGGTCGACAAATATGAGGGCGGAGTTGTCCTGCGTTCGGACGAAACCCTCTTCGGAGCATCCCAGTACCCTTCCATAATGTACCGTATAAGCTGGGGCGACTACAGCTCCGCCACGGTGAAAGGCTACGATAACGGCACCATATGGAACCGCTACTACGAAGCCATCAACCAATGCACCATCCTGATGGAAAACGTCCATCTGGACCAGCAGGACCCCGAAGAATACAAGACCTATATGAAGGCCGAGGCCAGGACCCTGCGTGCATATTACTATTTCTGCCTCTTCCGCCATTACGGCCCCGTCATCATATGGGGAGACAAGATGTCCGACACCGATGCCAAGGGGGAAGACCTCGACAGGAACACCCTTGAAGAGAATGTGGATTTCATCATAAGCGAGATAGACAAGGCTCTTCCGGACCTGCCCCTTGAAATCAGCAGCGTTCCCACGCTGGCCGACCGCACCGATTACGGCCGTGTCACCAAGGGAATGGCCCTTGCCCTCAAGTCCAGGCTGCTCCTGTATGTGGCATCCCCGCTCTACAACGGCTGCGACCTCTACAAGGGCAGGACCAACAAGGACGGTAAATTCATATTCCCCCAGGAGCCGGATCCCAACAAGTGGACGGAGGCGGCCAAGGCTGCGCAGGCAGTGCTTGACTTGAACCAGTATGAGCTCGTCCAGCCCAAGGGAACCACTTTCGCCGATTATGCAAAGGCTTATCAGGACGTCCTTTTCGAAAAGTGGAACAGTGAGATCATATGGGGCTGGTGGTTCCGCACCTGGGAGCCCAACGATCCCTATGCAGGCACTGTAGGAGGCCTTCTCGCTGCGACGGTCCCTATGACCATTTCGGGCGTCAACGGCCCATATGACAGCAAGGAGAAGACTTCCCCCAAATATGGCTGGCAGCTCTTCACCCCTTCCCTCAAGCAGGTCGACGCATATCCTATGATGGCTTCCGGCCGTTATCCTGTGACAGGCTATGCCAAGGACGGCAAGGGACTTGACCTTTCAAAGCCCGTGGTCGACCCCCTGTCCGGATATGAGGCCGACGGCTGGCAGGACAACTACCAGCAGCCCATAGACGTGGACCCTTCCTGGGCCACTCCATTCACTGCCCACAAGTCCACGGTCGGCAGGGATCCTCGTTACTATGCTTCGCTTATCCCCAACGGCTTCTGGTGGCCCTGCAAGGAACTGAAGGTGCGTGTCACCGACTTCCAGATGCCGGCTACTGACAAACTTTCAGCGATGAGCGCCGCCGACAAGCGCAACCCCGAGAAGGTCCCCACCAATGCCTGGCAGCCCACAGGCAACATCAACCGCGTCGGCTTCACCTGGAGGCGCTGGTATGAGGCTGAGACCCCGCTGAACGAGACTAAAGACTATGCCGCGATCCAGTATATCTATCCGGCCTTCCGCCTTGCCGAGATCTATTACAACCTTGCTGAAGCCCTCAATGAGCAGCCCGCCCGCGACGGACAGGGTGCCTGCGATGCCCTTAACAAGGTGCGTCAGAGAGTGGGACTCAACAAGATAGAGGAGGCCTATCCCGGAATTCAGAACGACAAGGAACTACTCCGCTGGTGCATCCTCCAGGACAAGATGTGCGAGTTCGGAATGGAGGCGATGCGCCACTATGATATGACCCGAACGATGAGGGCCGAGCAGGAATATCCCTGCGACCACTGGACCCTCCACCTCACGGCTGACAACTACAAAGACTCCTGGCAGAGGGTAAGCACCGACTACAACGGCGAGAACCCCTGCAAGTTCTCCCCGAGGGACTATCTGTTCCCTATGAGCGCCGACCTTATGGCCGAGATGACCAACTACACCCAGAATTACGGATTTTAACCACCTGGCACTATGAAAAAGATTTTATATATAGCAGTCGCGATGTCTCTGGCCGTCTCCTGTTTCAAGGATGACCGCCTTAACGACGTGGTGCAGGACTTCGTCGGTTTTTCCGAGGTGAATATCACTAATCCTGAGGAGTTTGCCGCTTCCAGGCTTCCTTCCATTACGATATGCTCCGGGCATTACTATGTGGGTATAAGCAAGAGTGGCAGGAGCCTCTCCGAGGCATCCGTGACGGTGGAGATGCTCTCCGATATCAGCGCCTTGAACACTGAACTCGGAACTGCCTACAAGGTCCTGCCCTCCAACCTGACAACCATTTCAGGGATTTCTTTCTCCTTTACAAAGGAAGAATGCGTGAAGACCCTGTCCATAACCTGGAAGCCAGAGGATGTTGAAGCCCATCTGGCAGCCAATCCCGGTGATTATGTCATTCCCCTTAGGATGTCCGGCTCGGATCTGATAAAGAAGGACCGTGACCTACTGGTAATCAGGCTTTTGCCTTCCGCAATCAGACTCGCCACCTTCAATGTGAAGGGGGAAGAGCTGGACACAGACCAGAAGGAATATGACAGCAAGGACAAGACCGGATATGACATCCCCGACATCAGGATATTCCTTGCACAGCCGAACCGAAGGGATGACCTGACGGTCGAACTTGCAGTCGATAACGACAGGATAGATGCCTTCCAGACCTCTACGGGCTACTACGACAATGCCCCGCCGGAAGGCACCGTCAGGCTCAAGGATTCGAAGGTGACTATAGCTGCCGGTGAAGTGACTGCGCCTGTCAACCTCATAGTGGACAACGACAAACTTGGCGCCACCCATCCCGGATATGTGGTCCCGGTGGTCATCAAGTCCACGTCGCTGCCACTCCCCGCCACGAGGGATATCATCTACCTTGTCATAAAGCCCGTCCTGTAAATGCGCAGGATAGCCTGGATAGCGCTGTTTGTCTTCCTTGCCGCCTGTGGCAGGGAAGACAACGGCGTTTTTCAGGCGCCCGCCCTTGAGATAACCCTCGCCAGCGGGACGGAAGATGCCGTGGAGATTGCCTGCGAGGCCTATTATGCCGAGGGCGTCTGGGGCGTTATCAAAGACATATATGACAAGGAACCATCGGCATCCGAGATAAGGTCCGGCGGCGTTAAGGCCGAAGGCAACCTGCTGGTTTTCGGAGGTTTGCTGCCCGGAAGGCCATATTATGTGTATGCCGTGGCATATGCCGGCGACAGGCATTCCGTCGTGCACAGGCTGCAGGTGGTGGCAGAGCCTTCGGAGCCGGACATATATCCCTGGGAGGAGTCCCGTGGCGGCGTCCTTCAGTTTGCTGATCTCACGATAGTAGCCGGCGGAAGCCGCCACAAGAATCCTTTCCTGTGGGACGAGGCCCGTTTCCAGCCGCACGTGTCCTTTGTCGACGGCGGCAAGGAGCACTGGCTCTTCGAGGCTTTCCTCTGCTGCGAAGGCGTTGAATCCTCGAGGAACGTAACCTATTCCATCGGGACGGACACGTGGAACACATCGGCCGACCGCGAGGCCTGGGAGTATATCCTGGACTACTTGCTGGGTCTCTAGGGAGTAGTGTCCGTACTGGACAAAA
>CACZBP010000047.1 GCA_902779495.1 uncultured Bacteroidia bacterium | reverse complement strand
GTCAATGCCCACCACCTGGGTGTCGGGAGCTATCTGGAGCATACGGGAAGGGCTCTTGATAGGGGTGCAGGAGATACTGTGGGAGTCGTGCGAGACGACATCCAGCTCAGAGTATCTCTTGTCTATCGTGGGCTTGAAAGTCTCTATCTTCTGCTTGGCGAACTGCGCCCTTTTGAGCCTTCTGATGAGTTCTTCGGTCTTTCCCGAGAACATCGAACCGCATATCACTTCGATACATCCGGTTTTTTTTGCGTTTTCTGCGAACATTTTGCTAAATTTGTGGTGTGTACAAATATAATAATTATTCCTCAAATGGACCTTATATCAGCAGTAGAAAATCTAACCCGCAGGGTTGAAGCCCTCGAAAGGGAAATCGCCCTCCTCAAAGGCGAGTCCCCTGTCCCCGAAGATTTTTCCGCCGAACCCATAGACCTCACCCTTGACGTTCTTCCCGCCGAAGAACCCTCCGTCCCTGCAGAGCCGGAGCCGGAACCGTTGCCTGAGCTCGAACCCGAACCGCTTCCGGAGCCTAAGCCGGAGCCCGAGCCTGAACCGGAACCGGAGCCACTTCCGGAGCTAGAGCCCGAGCCGCTGCCGGAAACCGAACCGGCGGAGGACCTGCCTGCCGGGCTTTTCGGCGGTGATGAAGAAGAGCCCAAGGCGCCTGCCAGGGGCCGTCGTCGCAGGATCCTGAACGACCTTGACGCCCCCAAGGGCAAATCCGTGATAGACATTATGGCTGACGGAGCCGCCTGGAGGCACGATATCCCCGGGCCCGAGGTGAAATCGCTCCGCAGCGCAATAGGCCTCGGCGACCAGGTGCTGTTCATACGCCGCCTCTTCCGCGACGACTCCGCCCTCTACCAGGCCTCCATCGACAAGCTCAATTCGATGGACACCCTCGGCCAGGCGATAGAATACCTGAGCGACACCTTCCCCGAGTGGGACATCGCCTCGGACGACGTGTATCGCTTCATGATGGCGGTGCGCCGCAAGATACGCAAATAGATGGCTGGCATCCTGTACATAGTCCCGACCCCGGTGGGCAACCTTGAGGATATGACCCTCAGGGCGATAAGGGTGCTGAAAGAGGCGGACCTCATCCTTGCGGAGGACACCCGCACGAGTTCCGTCCTTCTGAAGCACTACGACATCCACGTCCCCCTGAAATCCCACCACAAGTTCAACGAGCACCAGACCGCAGGGCTCATCAAGGAGGAAATCCTCCAGGGGCGTAACATTGCGCTCATCAGCGATGCCGGCACGCCGGGGATCTCCGATCCCGGCTTCCTGCTGGCCCGCACCTGCGCCGAAGAAGGAATCGAAGTCCAGACCCTCCCCGGCCCCACCGCGTGCATCCCGGCCATAGTGTCGTCCGGGCTTCCCTGCGACCGGTTCTGCTTCGAGGGTTTCCTGCCCGTCAAGAAAGGCCGCCAGACCCTGCTCCAGGAGCTCGCCACAGAGACAAGGACAATGGTGTTCTACGAGTCTCCCTACCGCCTGGTAAAGACCCTGGAACAGTTCGCACAATATTTTTCCCCGGAGCGCAGATGCTCCGTCGCCAGGGAAATCTCCAAGGTGCACGAGGAGCACCGCCGCGGGACCCTGGCGGAAGTCGCCTCCTGGTTCAGGGAGCACGAACCCAAAGGCGAGATAGTCATCATAGTTGAAGGTGCTCCGCGCAAACATCGTAATCCAGCTGGCGAATACGGCGGAAACGATGGAGAAACAACGCAGTGAAAGAAAGTCCCTCCCGACTTCGACGGTAATAGGCGCAGTGGCGCTGGTATTCCTCGCAATCGGCTATCAGACAGCTCTTTTCGTGCACCGCGCAGCCTCGCTGCGAATAGTGTCCAACCGCGACAGGCCGGACACGGTGTATGTCGTGGAAAGAATAGTCCCCTCCCAGGCTGGTGATGAGCCGGAGCAGCGCACCGTGACCACCTCGGTACGCAGGTCCCACCACGAACCATCCGCCGAAAGAGTCCGCCGGCAGACCTCCAGGCGCAGCTATGAATCCTTCCGCTTCGACCCCAACACGGTCTCGGTGGAAGACCTGATGCGCCTTGGCTTCTCCCTAAAACAGGCGGAATCGATTGACAACTACCGCAAGAAAGGCGGCCGCTTCCGGCGAAAAAGCGATTTCGCCAAATCCTTCGTCGTGTCCGACAGCATATTCCAGAGGCTGGAGCCATATATCGACATCCCCCTGGTGGACATCAACAAGGCCGATTCCGCCGCCTTCGACGCCCTGCCGGGCATAGGCCCCTGGTTCGCCTCCCGGATGGTCTCCTTCCGAGGCGAGCTTGGCGGCTACTCCTGCAAGGAGCAGCTCCTGGACATATACAACTTCGGCCAGGAACGTTTCGACGGTCTGAAAGACCTAATAACCGTCTCACCTGCAGAGCCTTACCCAATATGGTCCCTGCCCGAAGACTCCCTCCGCCTCCACCCCTTCATCGACCGCCACGCCGCCCACGGCATAGTCCTCTTCCGCCGCAACTCCCCTCCCGAAGACTGGACTGTGGAATCGCTAAAAAAAGCCGGCATCCTCTCGGAAGAGGACGCCGACAAACTGTCGCGTTGCCGCCTAAAATAGTTTTGATCCTCGAAGGAAAACTAATATCTCATCCCATAAACCTTCCGCTACGCTTCGCTCCGCTCCATCCCTCCCACTGTCTACCGCGTCATTTGCTCCGCAAATAACTTGTATCCAGCGGGCCCCTCCCTCTAACATGGCCGAGGGTGGCCATGGGTTTAGGGATGAGATATTAGATTTTCCTTCTACTGAATCAGAAAGATGCTGCGATGGCGATGAAGTCTTCTGCCTTGAGGGCGGCGCCGCCGATGAGGCCGCCGTCGATGTCGGGCTCTGCGAAGAGCTCCTTGGCGTTGGAAGGCTTGCAGCTTCCGCCATAGAGGATGGTGAGGTCGTCAGCGACCTTCTTGCCGAACTTGCCTTCGATGACGTTACGGATGCAGGCGTGGATCTCCTCGGCCTGTGCAGCCGTGGCGGTCTTGCCGGTGCCGATGGCCCAGACGGGCTCGTAGGCTATCACGATGGAGGCCATCTCCTCGGCGGTGAAGTGGAAGAGGACATTCTCAGTCTGCTCCTTCACCACGTCGAAATGCCTTCCTGCCTCCCTCTCGTCGAGGTTTTCACCAACGCAGAGGATGACCTTCAGGCCGGCTGCGAGTGCGAGGCGGACCTTGTCCACGAGTTTGGCGTCGGTCTCGCCGTAGTACTGCCTTCTCTCGGAATGTCCGAGGATAGTGTAGGTGCAACCTGCGGAGACGAGCATATCCACTGCGACTTCGCCGGTGTAGGCGCCTTTCTCCTTATCTGCGCAGTTCTGCGCGGAAAGAGCCACCTTGGAACCCTTCAGGGCCTCGGCCACGCTCACCAGATGGGTGAAAGGGGGTGCCACAACGAGTTCAACATTGGCGGGGAGTTCCTTCGCCTTCTCCACAACGGCCTTGGCCAGTTCTACGCCCTGGGGAACAGTGGTGTTCATCTTCCAGTTGCCTGCTACTATGTACTTTCTCATACTTTATTAATGGTTAATTGTTAATTAGTTGCGTATCTTTGTTCCAGTCCAGCAGCTGATATTTCTCCTTCAGGTACTCCGATCCTCCCTGGGGAAGGAACATCGTCAGGCCGCAGAAGGCGTCGATATCGTTGAGCATGCTGTTGGTGACTGAATAGTATTGTCCGGTGTCGCCCTTGTAAAGGACGCAGTCGTCCAGGGCCGCCGAAAGGGTCCTGAGCTTATCCTCCGGAAGCCCGGCCTTTACGAATATGTCTTCCAGGTCGAAGAACCAGTGCTTGGTGCCGCCGAAATTCTGCACTTCGTTCCAGTTCAGGGCTTCAATCTCGGTCCTGTATTCAGAGATAAGTTCCTTGCAGACAGAGGCAAGGGCGGGAAGGGCGGCGCTGGAAACCAGGGATATGGTCGCCGAAGGCATACTGACATTGGGGTCGAGATACTGCTCCAGGAAGTCGGAGCACACGGCGATGGAATTGGGCTCGGGCTCTTCGAGGAGGCGGGAAGCGAGCTTTGCATAGTCAAACCCGTCGGCCATCACTTCCGCCTGGGAGAAGCCTATGCAGTCGGCCTTGTCCTTGAAGGCATATGCCACTTCCACGCAGCCCATAAGGCAGGCGTCGATGAGGAAATAATCCAGATGCATAGGGATTGCCGCGGCGAGGTCGGCGACTTCCACCTCGGTGGAAAGCTTCTTGCTGCTCTCGTAATATGTCTCCTGGAGGAGAGTCTTGGTCAGGGGACGGTCAGGCTCTTCGAACTCGAAGAATGGCGAGCCGGCCACGCGGCGGACGGACCTGCGGATGGAACCGTCAAATCCGCCGGGGTTGTCATAATAGCCGGAAGGAAGCCAGCCGTTGCCGTGCGAAGAGATGACCAGCCCGTAGTGGGGAGAGGGATAGTTCTCCTGGATATACCTCAGGAAAGTTTTCACCGTCACGGGATTGGCCAGGATGGTGCCGGGCTCCATCTTATAGACCGTGTCGGCCACGGCAATGCCGGTCACGTTCCTGTAAAGCCTTATCAGACAGGGGCTTGTGGGGATAGTGAGATTGCCGTTGGTGTGCTTGGCTATGACAAACAGGGCCTCGGTGCCGTTCTTTGCGGGAAGATAGCCTTTCATCATATCCTGGATGTCCTCCTTGAGATAGGTGCTGAGGTTGTTGAAGCCGGCCGATATGAAGATCATCACCTTCTGCTTGGGCTGCTCCAGATAGTCCGGGAAGGTGTTCGTGTCCTTGCCCGTCCTGGGGGTTTCGCGCTGGTTGATATGGCACGAAGCGACGAGCTGCACGAGCACGGCGGCTAGAAGGAATATTCTGACAATCTTCTTTGTCATAGTTTGCAAAGATAGTAATTTTCTTGCTATATTTGTGCTTATATAAAGTATATGTAATGAAAAGAATCCTCAAAATGTCAGTTATCGTTGCTCTAGCAGCAGCCCTCGCTTCCTGCGGGGGAAAGAAAGCCTCGGATGAAGGCGAATTCAAGTACCTGGTGGACCACTTTGCGGACCTCAACATAATCCGCTACCGTATTCCCGGCTGGGAAGGCCTCTCCCTCCAGCAGAAGGAATATGCCTACTGGCTCAGCGAAGCCGCCAAGTGGGGCCGCGACATCACCTGGGACCAGTACTGCAAATGGAACCTCCCCCTGCGCCACGTCCTTGAGAATATCCTTGAGAACTACAAGGGCGACAGGTCCGGCGAAGACTGGCAGGCTTTCGAGCTCTATGCCAAGCGTGTTTTCTTCGCCAACGGCGTCCACCACCACTATGCCGAGGACAAGTTCCTCCCCGGCTGCACGAAGGAGTATTTCGCATCCCTGATGGAAGCCGTCGGCGCCCAGTGCGACGGCCTGGTGGACTTCATATATGACCCCGACGCCTATCCCCAGAGGCGCTCCACCAGCAAGGACGGCGACATCGTACAGCTGTCCGCAGTCAACTTCTATGGCGACGGCATCACCCGCGCCGAAGTGGAGAAATACTACGCCTCGATCGAAGTCCCCGGCGACCCCGAGCCCGTCTCCTACGGCCTTAACTCCAAGATAGTCAGGGCTCAGGACGGTTCCCTAAAGGAAGAGCGCTGGAAGGTGGGAGGCATATATGGCCCCGCCATCGAAAAGATCTGCGAGGCCCTCGCCAAGGCTGCTGCCGTCGCGGAGAATGACTCCCAGCGCAAGGCCCTCGGCCTCCTGCAGGAGTACTACCGCACCGGCGACCTCCGCAAGTGGGATGAATACAACATCGAATGGGTGAAGGACACCCTCGGCACCGTGGATTATATCAACGGCTTCATCGAAGACTACGACGACCCTCTGGGCCACAAGGCCACCTGGGAAGGATATGTCCACATCAAGGACTCCGCCGCATCGGCCCGCACCGAGATCCTCAGCGCCAACGCCCAGTGGTTCGAAGACAACTCCCCCGTCGACCCGCGCTTCAAGAAGAAGAGCGTCAAGGGAGTTTCCGCAAAGGTTGTCAACGCCGTCGCGATGGCCGGCGCCTGCTACCCCAGCACCCCCATCGGCATCAACCTCCCCAACGCGGACTGGATCCGCAAGGAGCACGGCTCCAAGAGCGTGACGATTGCCAACATCACGCACGCATATGACTACGCCGCCCAGGAGCAGCCCAAGAGCACCCTCACCGAGTTCGTCTACAGCCAGGAGGAAATAGATGCCTACCGCAAATACGGCCCCGTCACCGACGAGATACACACCGACCTGCACGAGTGCCTCGGCCACGCTTCCGGCCAGCTCCTTCCCGGAGTCTCCTCCTCGGCCCTGGGTGAATACCAGTCCGCCCTCGAGGAAGCCCGCGCCGACCTCTTCGGCCTCTACTACATAGCCGATCCCAAGATGGTCGAGCTTGGCATCGTCCCCGACCTTGAAGCCTACAAGCCTGCCTACGAGCACTATATCCTCAACGGCATTATGGTCCAGTTCTGCCGTGTGGAGCTCGGCCGTCCCAACACCGAAGCCCATATGCAGAACCGCAAGCTCGTCGCCGAGTGGTGCTATGAGAAAGGCCTGAAAGACAATGTTATAGAAAAGAAGGTGCGCGACGGCAAGACCTACTTCGTGGTGAATGACCACCAGGCCCTGCGCGGTCTGTTCGCCCAGCTCCTCGCCGAAATCCAGAGAATCAAGTCCGAAGGCGACTATGCAGCCGGCAAGGCCCTCATCGACAAGTATGCAGTGGACATCGACCCCGTTCTCCACAAAGAGGTCGTAGAGCGCTATAAAGCCCTGAACCTCAGGCCTTACGGCGGATTCCTCAACCCCGACATAGTGCCCGTGGTGAAAGGCGGCAAGACCGTGGACTACAAGCTGGAATATCCTTCCGACTTCCTCGGCCAGCAGCTCGAGTACGGTCACAAGTACAGCGCACTTTAGGATGGACCGCCTGCTGAAGGATTACTCCTATTACCTGAAGGTCGAGAGGGCGATGTCCCACAACACGGTGGAAGCCTACCTGAGCGACCTTCAGGAGTTCTTCAGCATAACCGGTCTGTCCCCGAAAGATGTCTCCCCGGACAGCATAATGACCTGTCTGGGGGGACTTTCCGTTTCGGAGCGCACCCAGGCGCGGATGCTCAGCGCGCTCCGCTCCTTCTTCGGCTGGATGCAGCTTGAAGGCGAACGGGAAGACAACCCCGCCGAGCACGTGGACTTCCCCAAGATAGGCCGCTATCTCCCGTCCGTGCTGTCGGTCGGGGAGGTCGACGCCATAATGAAGAGCGTGGACCTTTCAGCCCCTTCCGGCCTACGCGACAGGGCCATCCTGGAAGTCCTCTACGGATGCGGCCTGCGCGTGTCGGAGCTCACCTCGCTGAGAATTTCCGACATATTCCTCGGCGAGGGCTTCGTGCGGGTCACCGGCAAGGGCGACAAGCAGCGCGTGGTGCCTATCGGCGAAAGCGCAGAGCAGGCCGTCAGGGCCTATATGGAAGTGCGCCCCGAGCCCCAGCCGAAGGCGGAAGACATATTGTTCCTGGGCAAGAGCGGCAATGCCCTGAGCAGGGTCTCCATATTCAACCTGGTGAAGAAGCAGGCTATGATAGCCGGAATCCACAAAGAGATATCCCCCCACACCTTCCGCCACTCTTTCGCCACCCACCTTATAGAAAACGGCGCCGACCTTCGCGTGGTCCAGGAGATGCTTGGCCACGAGAGTATCCTGACAACGGAAATATACACGCACATCGACGCATCCACCTGGCAGCGCTCCATCCTGGAGAACCACCCCGACAGATAGCTACAGCATTATCGAGACGGCTATCTTGCGGCGGCTGCTCCACAGCCACACCTGGCCCCCTTCCAGTTTTTCGACGGTGAATTCCACCCCCGTGTAGTTCTCCACAGACACTCCTGTGCTCCAGCGCAGGTCTCCTATTATCTTCTGCCCAACGCTCTTGGGCTCCTCACCAAGTGTGACCATATAGTAGCGGGACATCGTGTCGTCCATTATACGGTAGCGGTGCTTCTCGGGGTTGGAGGACATCTGGCAGGTCGTGCTCTCATACTTGAGAATCATCTTGCCGCTCTCCTGAAGGCATATGTCGGAGTTGACGAGGAATTCCTCGTCGACCTTGAGATTGCAGGAGGCCGCAAGAAGGAGCGCGGCGATTATGGGCAGGAATCTTCTCATCGAACAGATATCTCCTTTTTAATTATTTCAGTGGAACCGTCCTTATAGACTATGGTGGCAGTCAGGACTCCCGAGTTGTAGAGGTAGAAGAACCCGTCCGGGGAGGTCTGGACCGGCCAGCCGTCATATTCCCAGCTCACGCTTTTAACCTCGTGGGGATTGTAGATGCGAAGGGGAAGGCGGGAGCCGTGGGGGAAGCTGCCGTCTTCGCCGCGGGTGACGTTGCTCACGTATATGAACGGGAGGGAATTGTCATACAGGTATTTAGTGGTGAAGTTCACCGGCACGACCTTGCTCGTTATGCCGTTGACCTTGAAGGAGATGGCGGCCCTGTAGGCCTTGCCGCTCTGGAGGCCGTCGAGGGTTATGGCATATTTCCCCTTGGCATATGGTTCCACCTCAACCTCGGTGCCTTCCCTCGAGGCCAGGCCCCAGGTCACGAAGGCGTTGCCCTCGAATTCCGGGCTGTCCGCCTCCCAGCTGATGATGGCCGCATCCTGGAATATATAGCTCTCGACCCCGGCAACTTCCGGAAGGATCACATCGCTCATCCTCGAGACGGTGAACCTGACAGAGGCTCCTTCCCTGGCGATGTCGGTGATGGCCAGCGGGGATTCCGTGCCGTCCCAGAAGACGAAGGCGGGGGAAGTGAGGGCCGTGAATGCGTCATATTCCTTGCAGGGATAGAAAATCTGGCCCTGGTTGAACTGGAACTCGCGGGACTGGTTGTAGGCCCTTATCAGGGGGGTCGCGCTTACCAGGCGGGCGCACTGATGGTCGGGACGGCAGTTCACCTCGTTTATCTTCCATCTGGTCAGAGCGCTCAGCACCTTGTCTTCGGAATCGGAATAGCCGGCCGGCCGTTTGCTGCGGTCAATATGATATATAAGGAGTCCGGAGCCTCCGATGTATGCATCCCAGTCCTGCTCGGCGCGGCACTCCAGGAGGAAGTATTCACCCTCCACCGGGGTCTGGTAAATGAAGAACCTGCGGTCGGTCGATACGGGCTCCAGGACGTAGGTCCCCACCTTCAGGGTGTCGACCGTCCCGAGGCCGAGGGTGTGATAGTCTATCGCGTTGTAGTGGGGCGGGGTGCGGCCGTCGTCGTTGTAGTTGCCGCCGTCCATAAGGGCCGTGGAGCGCCACAGGCCGTTGCCCATACCGCCGCTGCCGGCATAGTCGACGTCATACATATCCTGCAGGCCGAGGGTGTGGCTGTACTCGTGGCAGAGGGTGCCGATTCCGGTCATAACCGTCCGGCCGCTGCCATCCTTGTGGAGCTCGGTGGAGATATTGTAGGCGTTGATAAGCAGGCCGCCGACCTCGGCGCCGATATACTCCTTGGTGCCCTGGACATATGCCATATGCGGCCACACCTGGTCCTCCTCGCCGGTTTCCGCCTCGCTAAAGCCGGCCACGATCACGAATATGTTGTCTATCTTGCCGTCGGCATTCGCGTCGAAGCGGGAGAAATCGAGGCCCTGCTCCTCATAGGCCTTCCGGCAGGCTTCCACGACCACTCCCCTGGCATCGACGTCGTCGCCGTCTTCGTTGTTGGCGAAATATTCCGCAGAAGGCTTGTCCAGGGTGATGATGCCGCTCACTTCGAAATCGAACAGGGCGTCGCCGCGGAACTGCTCGTCGAAATAGTCAGCCATGCTGCCGAGGATGCCGTCGGCGTAATATCCCCTCGCGCAGATAAGGTCCACGAATTCTTCGCGGGAATAGCGGAATTCAAGGCCGGGGAACTGCACCAGGAGGAAGAGGCATCTGTGCACCGGGGTGGGGTCCAGAGGCTCTTCGGATGGGTCTTCGGACATATCCTCCGACGGGTCGCCAGGCAGGTCTTCCGAAGGATCCTCCGATTCATCGGGGGCACGGAAAGGAGCACGCCTTACCCGCGCTGAAGGCGGGAGACTGCCAGAAAGGATCTTCTGCGGCACTTTCTCCCCTACTATATACGCGCTCGGGCGCCTGGAGCCGTCGGAGGAGAAGGCGGCATAGCGCCAATATTTGTCCTGGCCCTGGACCAGGACGTGACCGACGAAATCAGTCACGGCGTGCGAGCGCTCGTCACCGTTGATGAAGGCTTCTATCTTCCTGCCGTCGGGCTGGGTCAGCGTCACCCTCCTGTTGAAAACAGGTATGGCACGGGCACTTAGGCATCCCAGCGCAAGAAGCAATATGACAAGCAGCCTTCTCATAGATGATTCAGTCTACAAGATTAGCAATTTTTTTGGAGAAAAACAAGACCTTCTCAATAACCGAGAAACCGGATAACGCTCCCGCGCTCTCCGGCTTCTAAGACGTGTACTAAAACCTAAACCTGCACTATAGATGCAGAGTTAGTATGAAACGTTGCATACAAATCAAAAAAAAAATAAAAAAAAACGACATCCGTCCGAAAACAGATGCCGCTTGTCGTTGTCCTGAGGAAATTATTTCGCAGCCTCGACGGAAGCCTTACGGAATTCCTTAAGGTCTTTCATAAGAGCGAGAGCAGCCTTACGTGCGCGGGCACCTGCAGCCTTGTTTCCCTTTTCAACCTGGGCGTCAGCGTTTACGACAAACTCCTGGATTTCCGCCTTGATGGTCTCAACAAGCTTTTTCATAATTTAAATTAAAATGGTTCGTTAAACAAAAAATGTATGTAATTTGTTATTGTTCAAATCTGTGCGCAAGTTAGACATAAATCCTGAAATACGCAATAATTTTTCAAAAAAAATGATTTTTAGTCTTGATTTTCAATGTCTTTCGGCTTTTCAGCCTTAACTGGAGCCGGCTTTGCATTGAAGGAGTTCATCGCCCTGTCCGGACCGACGGTCACGAATGCCTTCACACCTTCGATGACTTTGCTGCAAAGGGCGGGGAGCTGCTCTTTCTGGTCCTGCGACAGATCCCCGAGCACGAAGTCTATCTGCTCTCCCGCGTGGAAGTCGTTCCCTATGCCCATCCTGATGCGGCACCAGTCCTGACTACCCAGGCAGTCCTGGATGTTCTTCAGTCCGTTGTGGCCTCCGTCGCTGCCTTTCTTGCGCATCCTCAGGGTGCCAAAAGGGAGGTTGAGGTCGTCGCAGATGACGATGAGGTTTTCCAGGGGGACGTTCTTCTTTTCCATCCAGTACCTGACGGCATTGCCGCTCAGGTTCATATAGGTGGAGGGTTTCAGCAGGGTCAGCTTGCGGCCCTTGAACGACACTTCGGCTATTTCTCCGTAGCGCTGAGTGGAAAAAACGGCATTGGATGCCTCAGACCAGGCATCC
>CACZBP010000046.1 GCA_902779495.1 uncultured Bacteroidia bacterium | reverse complement strand
AGCCACGGCCCCGCAGCAAAGCAGGTCATTTTCCTGAGCGCCGACGCTTTCGGAGTCCTTCCTCCCGTCAGCATCCTCACCCCCGAGCAGACGAAGTACTACTTCCTCTCCGGCTTCACCGCCAAGCTCGCAGGCACTGAGCGCGGTATCACCGAGCCCACCCCGACCTTCTCCGCCTGCTTCGGCCAGGCCTTCCTCGAGCTGCATCCTACCAAGTATGCTGAGGAGCTTGTCAAGAAGATGAAGAAGTCCGGCGCCAAGGCCTATCTGGTGAACACCGGCTGGAACGGCACAGGCAAGCGTATCTCCATCCGCGACACCCGCGGCATCATCGACGCCATCCTGAACCACTCCATCGACAAGGCTCCGACCAAGCAGATTCCTTATTTCGATTTCAAGGTTCCTACCAAGCTCGAAGGAGTTGACAGCGGAATCCTCGATCCCCGCGACACCTATGCAAAGGCATCCGAGTGGGAAGAGAAGGCAAAGGACCTCGCAGGCCGCTTCATCAAGAACTTCACCAAGTACGAGTCCAACCGTGCTGGCAAGGCCCTCGTAAAGGCCGGCCCGAAGCTCTAGATCACTACATCCTCGAGAGTTCCGACGCGACCCGGGTCGAACGGAGCCTCGATGCGGATATAATTACCGGTATAACCCGCCATCGTTATCTGCCCGTCGGGCGAACGATGGCGGGTTGATTCCCATAATACGCGTTCGGGAAGGCCGCGGTTGGAGGCGACGAAAGCCTCGTGCAGCTCGTTGCACAGTTCGCCAAGGGCTGCGACGCGGGCGGTCTTGACGCTGTCCTGCACCTGGTCGGGCATAACGGCGGCACGGGTGCCGGGACGTTTGGAGTAGGGGAAAATGTGGATGAAGGCGGGACGGATGCGCTCGCGAAGGAAGTCATATGTGCGGCGGAACATTTCGTCAGTCTCGCCGGGAAGGCCTACTATGACGTCAATGCCGAAGAAGACGCGAGGCCCCATCTTGGCGCGGATATAGTCTATCCTCGAAGCGAACAGGGCCGTGTCATAGCGGCGGCCGACCTTGCGCAGCAGTTCGTCGCAGCCCACCTGCAGGGGGATGTGGAAATGCGGCTGGAACTTGGTGCCCGACGCAATCCAGTCCACTATCTCCTCCGTGATGAGGTTGGGCTCTATGGATGAAATCCTGTATCTTTCAATGCCTTCCACCTCATTAAGCGCCTTCAGGAGGTCGAGGAACGATTCGCCGGTCGTGCGGCCGAAGTCGCCGGTGTTCACCCCGGTGAGCACGACTTCCTTCACGCCCTGGGCTGCTATTTCCCGGGCCTGGCGCACCACCTCGCAGATGGGGATATTGCGGGAATTGCCGCGGGCGAAAGGCACCGTGCAATAGGCGCAGTAGTTGTTGCAGCCGTCCTGGACTTTCAGGAAGGAACGGGTCCGCTCGCCGGTGGAATATGCCGGGAGGGTGTCTACCGCCTTGAAATCGGCCACAGGCACTCCGGTGAGGCTTTCCATCGTCCTGGGCACGACAAGGCTTTTCTCCTTGGCTCCGAACACCAGCCTGACTCCCGGCAGGGCTTCTATCTCGGGCCGGCGAAGCTCGGCATAGCATCCGGTCACGACAATGGCGGCTTCGGAGGCCTGCCTGTGGCATTTGGAAATCATATGCCGGCACTTGCTCTCTGAGTGCTGGGTGACGCTGCAGGTGTTCACCAGATAGACGTCGGCAACGTGGGTGGAGGGAACTACTTCCATCCCGCAGGCCTTGAAGGCACGCTCGTAGGTGGAAGTCTCGGCGTAGTTGAGCTTGCAGCCGAGTGTCAGGAAGGCTATCTTCATTGAGCGGAAATCAAAAATACGCAGGGCCTCTTGCCCAGTGCAGGGACCTCTTTCTTCCACTGGGCCACGGTCCTTGTGCGGATGAAGGCATCGGGAAGGGTTATATTGCAGGCCAGGCAGAGCCTTGTGGAAGGCTTGCAGACGGTAAGGATATCGGAGAGCATCGAATCGTTCCTGTAGGGGGTCTCGATGAATATCTGGGTGCCGTGCTTCTTCTCCAGGGCGCGGAGGGCTGCCCTCCTCTCCTCGGTCTTGGCCGGGAGGTAGCCGTTGAAGGAGAAGTTCTGGCCGTCGAGCCCGGAGCTCATCAGCGCCATCATCAAGGAAGATGGTCCTACGAGCGGAACCACCTCTATATCAAGCTGATGGCACAGGGCGACGAGCAGCGATCCGGGGTCAGCTACGGCCGGCAGCCCGGCCTCGGAAAGCAGTCCGACATCGTTGCCGTCGTCGAACAGGCTTCCAAGCGCCCTGACCGCCGAAGGGTCAGTGTGCTCGTTGAGTTCGTGGAACGAAAGCTCCGCTATATGTCCTTTCAGGCCTGCGGCGGAAAGGAACCTGCGGGCCGAACGTACCTCCTCCACCACGAAAGTGCGCAGATTCGGCAGCACCTCCAGCACGGGGGCCGGAAGCACTTCTGCGGGGGAATAGTCCCCGAGCGGGGTCGGAATTAGAAACAGTCTGCCTTTACTCATCCTCCTCAATGTGTATCCTGATTTTTTCTTCGTTCATAATTGCCTGCTGGCGGATGGACTCCGCTTCCTGGCGCCTTCTGCGGCCTGCGAACAGGCTTCGCATCAGGCCTTTGAAGGTGTCGAACTCCCTCTGGTAGGTGAGGCCGACTCCGTTGCGCTGGGAGTTGTCCAGGAAGCTGGAATACTGGTCGGCCGAGTGGGAGAACAGGTTCAGGCGCAGTGCACCTCTCCTGTCGAGCTTGATCTCTATGTCGAGGTCGCCGACGAATTCGCCGGTGCTGGTCTCCCCGGAGCTGTAGACCCTGTTGCCGAGGGTGCCGTTCACTATCACCCGGTTGTTGAACAGCTGGGTGGATATGGCCACGTCATACATACTGTTGCCTGCCGAGTTGGTCTGGTACCCCAGGCCGAAGTCTATCGGCAGGTCGAGCTTCTGCATTATGTTGTTGAGCTGGCCGGACATTATCTCGGACACGGTGGTGTTGAGCATCGAGGTGTTGTCCACGATGCCTGAGGACTCCTCGGGAAGGAAGCTGCCGGCTATCAGCAGGCTCAGGAACTGCTTCTGCACCCTGTCCTTGCTCTCCAGCACTTCCGCCACACGCACCTGGGTGGTGGGGTCGAGGTCTGGCACGTTGATGGAGAAATCCACCCGCGGCCCGGAGAGCTTGTCGGTGATATGCATTCCGCATTCGACATTGCGCCTGGAGGTGGAAGTGGAGTCGGAAATCAGTGGCCCTATGGAAGCCTTGAGCTTATATAATGCCCTGATATCCAGCTCGCTGTCCATCAGCTCGCCGCCAAACTTGATCGAGCTGCCGTCCTGGATGTGGAAGTCCTTCTGGGCTATGTTCAGCACGTCGAGATGGTATTTTCCGCTGAGGATATTGTAGTTGCCGTTAATCTGGAAGACGTCCTTGGAAGGGTTGACCTCTATCTCTATCAGGCCGTTGCCTCGGCCTGTGAGGATGTTGCCAGTCTCCTTGTCGACCTCGATGAAGGCCTCCGTGTCCTGATTGACGTTCAGGCGCAGCTTTATGCTGAGGTCCGTGCTGCCTCCGCCCTCTTCCCGGGCTTTGATGCGTGCCTCTTCATATGCATCCCTTTCCACCGGGACTATGGGCTTTGTGAATGTCAGCAGATTGGAAGTGGACATCACGCTGGCGCCTGAAAGGGGCAGGTGGAAGTCGCCGGTCTTGGTCGTGGCGGCATCAACGGAGAGGTCGATGGTGCTGAGCGGGCCGGTTATGTCCACGCCTCCGGTCCCGAACACGTTGCCGTAGAACAGGTCGTTGGCGCCTTCCGCAAGCTGGACGACCTCCATTCCGCGGAATTTCAGGTGGACGTCAAGGCCGATATCCTTGAAATGGTTCCAGGGAATGCTACCGCTGATGGTTCCCTTGCCGTCGAAGCGGTCGGCTATGCTCACATCGTCGAACCAGGCACCGCCATTGTCCAGGTGGACGGGCCCGGAGACGTTGTAGGCCACGTTAGTATAATCCACCCGCAGGATTGCGTCGTTGATGCGGAGGTCGCGGGAGGAGATATCTATATTGTCCAGTGAGCCGCCGAGGTCCACTCCGCCGGAGACCGTTCCTTCCATCTGGCTGAATATGCCTTCGAGGAAAGGCTGGGCGAAGGCAACTGACATTCCGTCCAGGTCTGAGTGGAGCTTAAGTGACTGGCCTTCAGGGATATATAACCCTTCCGCGCGGATATTCTCCTTGCCGTCCAGGTTGTTGGCGAGGAATATGCTGAAGCCGTCCTGCTGCTCGTCCCAGACCGACTTTGCATACAGGGTACCGAACCTGTCGCCGGCAACGGATGCGGAATCTATCTTCACGTTCAGGAGTATGCCCGGGCCTTCGGAGGCGGGCGAGGTCAGCGTCGCGCGGCCGTTGGCAATGCCCCTTATGTCGAGGTTCCGGGACATAAGGTTATTGACCATCGAGAGGTTGAAGTTGTCCAGGCTGAGGGTGAGGGTGTCTTTCTGCCGGGCAGAATAGCCTCCGTCAAGACGTATGGACTGGTCCTGGCTGCTGATGTCCAGATTGCTGAGGCGGAATCTGTCGCCGTCCCAGGTGGCGCCGTCTCCTGATATGTCCCAGCGGTCGGAGTTGAAGTAGATATATGAGGGCAGCACATAGCCCGTGACCGTCAGGGAATCCCGTTCGTCGCGGCCGAGGAGGGCGCTCAGCCGCAGTTTTCCTTCATTGCGAAGATCGGTGTCGTTGTCATACGTCAGGCCAAGGTCAATCTTTTCGTCATTGACGTCGAGGGTGCCCCTGACGGCATTCAGCAGCAGGCCCCCGGCCGCTATCTCCTTGACTTTCACGTCGCCGCAGAGGGCGCTGCCGAGATTGTCAAAGCGCAGGTCTATGTCTTTGAGATAGTTGTCTGCACTGGCAAGGCGGGGGGAGGACAGCCTGGCCGTCATAGCGGCGTCGGATGCAAGCCGCAGGTCAAACGTCGTGTTTTCGGCTATATATGCCTCGCTCGAGAAGAAGGGGAGGATGTCCCGGGTCTTCCGGGTCGCAAGGGATATGCTGTATTCGTTGCCGGAATATGGCTCGTCCTGCGTGCCGCCCAGGGCGGGGAGCTCCCTTTCCACGGTGGCCTTCTTGATGTCACGGATGAATTCGTCGATGAATCCGGTGCCGCTGAAGCGGGCGTCTGCAAACTCCGAATCCAGGGTGAGGCTGTTGTCGCCGGGCGTCTTGACGGCATAGACCTTCACGTCTCCCGGGTCGTAGATCCCAGTGCCGTCTTCCAGCAGGAAGTCCTTGATAGACAGCTTCCCGTGGATGAAATCGGCCGAAGGGATGTCGAATTCACCATCCACGGCGGCACAGAGCCTGGAGGCCTCCCTGCTGTCGAGGCCTATGGCGTGCAGGTCCAGGTAGCGGATGTCGGAGGTGAGCGAGTAATGGTCGCCTTCGGAGTCGGCGGCGAGGGTCATAGCCAGCGAAGGGTCGTTGCTGCGGAGCCTCAGGCCGAAACCGTCGGAGCCATAGCGTCCCTTGGCACGCAGCCCGGTGAAAGGATATCCCAGGGCCTCAAGATGGGACGACCTTAAGGAATCGATGGATACCTCGATGCCGCTGGAGGGGAGGCTGAGCCGCATAGCAGCGTCTGCGGTGACCTTCCCCAGGGCGGAGATGCCCATAAGACGGCCCACGTCGAGGTTGTCCGTGGCGACATTGCCGCTGATCACTATATCTCTGTCACTGATGACGTTACGTATATCCATCGAGGAGCGGAGCCTTCCGGAAGGGCAGGAGGCTGCGACATTCACCGCAAGCCTGTCGAGGGGGCCTTTCGCCGTGGCATCCGCCCTGAAGGTCTGGGTGATGCCGGTGCCCCTGAAGTCTATGCTGGAAGGGGATATGCTCGAGAGGAAATCGCCCAGCTGGGTGGCGGTGAAGGTGGCATCACTTAGCTTTGCGTCTATGGCCATAAATCCCGGGATGCCGGTCATACGGCCGTTGAGCGTGGCGGACAAGCCGCTGTCAAGGGCTTTGACACGGAGGTTGTCCAGGGAGAAGTCATTCACAGGGCCGTGGAATTCTCCCGTAAGTTCGGCTATGGCCGTCATAAACTTCACCTGCGGGGCGAAATATCCTATAGTCCTCATACTGAGGCTGGAGGGGAGAATCCGGGCATCGATGCGGACCGCTTCTATGAAATCCGAGAAGGATGCCGTATTCTCATAGCTCATACGGAACTCTTCCATATGGACGTCGCTCCACATATCCCTGATCCTCAGGTCTTTGATTATGGTCTTGCCTTCGCCCACACGGGTCTCGCCGGAGAG
This sequence comes from uncultured Bacteroidia bacterium, assembly GCA_902779495.1. Taxonomy (GTDB): domain Bacteria; phylum Bacteroidota; class Bacteroidia; order Bacteroidales; family UBA932; genus Cryptobacteroides. The sequence goes on along the minus strand of CACZBP010000046.1, from coordinate 5,872 downwards.
GTGGTTGGCCACATATCCGCTCTTTTCCTTGAACGAGAGCTCGTCGGCTATGCCATACATCACTATGCCCTTCATCCCCAGTTTGCGGCCGCGGATGTTGATGTCGTAGATGTCCAGGTCGGACCAGTTGATGGCGTCGGACGGGATATCCATCTCGTTGTCATATAGCCTCATCTTGTAGCGGAAGCCGTCAATCTCAACCTTGTCTATCTCGAAATACTGGGTCTGGCTGGGCTCTGTCTTCACCGTGTCTTTGCTGCTTTCCATTCGGAATATCCTTTCGAGGTTGGTGACCGTGGTCGAGTCGCCTGTCGGTTCAACCGTCAGGAGCATCATTCCGCCCTGGACGCGGGCCTTGCCTATCCTCACTCCTCCGCCGTCGAAAAAGCTTGAGAATGCGACGGTTGCGGATATCACGTCGGCGTGGCAGAAGGTGTCGGCCTCGGCCTTGAAGGGGTTGTTGTCGGTGATCGTGACGTTGTGCAGCACTACTGCGCTGAACGGCCGCAGGTGTACCCGGTCTATGGTCACCGTGCCGTCGATCTTGTCCTTCACCAGGGCTATGGCGCGCCTGGCTGCGAAGGTCTGCACCTTCGGAGCCTGCAGGGCCAGCAGTGCGCTGAGTATCAGCACGACCAGGAAGGCCAGGGTCCAAGCCAGTATTTTGAGGAACTTTTTCGTAGCGCTGCTTTTTATCCAATTTACAAATATAACAAAAAAAGCAGTATCTTTGCATTATAATAATCTAAAGAATGTCCCATATAGTACTAGGAATAGAATCTTCCTGCGACGACACTTCGGCTGCCGTCATCAGGGACGGCTACCTCCTGAGCAACGTCATTGCCAGCCAGCAGGTCCATAAGGATTTCGGCGGGGTGGTGCCCGAGCTCGCCTCCAGGGCCCACGAGCAGAACATCGTTCCCGTGGTGAGCGAGGCTGTCAGGAAGGCCGGGATAGAAGTGGCTGATATTGACGCAGTTGCCTTTACCCGCGGCCCCGGCCTGCTCGGTTCGCTGCTGGTCGGAACGTCCTTCGCAAAGGCACTTGGCCTTGCCCTGGACAAGCCCATAGTGATGGTGAACCATCTCCACGGCCACATACTCGCGAACTTCATCCGTCAGGCCGACAAGCCCGTCCGGGAGCCCTCCTTCCCTTATCTGTGCCTTCTCGTCTCCGGCGGCAACTCCCAGATAGTCAAGGTCTCCAGCCCGCTTGAATTCGAAATCCTGGGGCAGACCATAGACGATGCCGTGGGAGAAGCTTTCGACAAGTGCTCGAAGATGATGGGTCTTGGCTATCCCGGCGGTCCCGTAATCGACCGCCTTGCCAAGGAAGGAGACCCCCTGCGCTTCAAGTTCGCCAAGCCCCATATCCCTGGCCTGGACTACAGCTTCAGCGGAGTGAAGACCTCGCTGCTGTATTTCGTGCGCGACGAGATGGCCAAGGATCCCGATTTTATGGAAAAGAACAAAGAAGACATCTGCGCCTCCTTCCAGAAGACGCTGATTGATATCCTGATGGACAAGCTGATAAAGGCTGCAAGGCAGACAGGCATCAAGGAGGTCACCATAGGCGGCGGCGTGTCCGCCAACAGCGGCCTCCGCGACCGTATCCAGCTCGAGGGCGCCAAGCGCGGCTGGAACACCTACCTCCCTGAGTTCAAGTTCACCACCGACAACGCCGCTATGATAGCCATAGCCGGTTACTACCGCTTCCTTGCCGGCGAGCGCACGCCCCTCGACGTCGCCCCCGTCTCCAGGATGTCCGACTTTTAGCCAAATGCAGTATATTTTAAAGAGGAACTGACAATCTTATGCCATAAACCTTCCGCTTCGCTCCATCCCTCCCACTGTCTACTGCGTCATTTGCTCCGCAAATAACTTGTAGCCAGCGGGCCCCTCCCTCTAACATGGCCGAGGGTGGCCATGGGTTTAGGCATAAGACAGTCAGTTCCTCAGAAAAGAAAAAGCAATGAGACAATTTGATATTACGAGTCCGATTGGACGTGAACCGAGACTGGATGACATCCGGACAGTGGCCGCCAGGGAGCTGAGGCTCCGCAGGGGCGCCGTCGTCAATGTCATCGACCCCACCAAATCTTTCCAGCCCCTGATGAAAGGCGCCGATGCAACCTGCTACATCCGCCGCCGTTCGATAGACGCCAGGGGTGACGTGAAAGTGGTCTGGAGCATAGAGGCATATGGTAAATGGGAGGAGCATCAGGAATATGAACTGCCTGGGTATCAGGACGTCCACGAAGCCGAGCCGGTCATCGTCATCGGCGCAGGCCCTGCCGGGATGTTCGCAGCCGTCAAGCTCGTGACCCTCGGCCTTCGCCCCATAATCCTGGAGCGCGGCAAGGATGTCCACGCCCGCAAGAAGGATATGTCCGCCTTGTCCCGCACCGGGAAGGTCGACCCGGACTCGAACTATTGCTATGGTGAAGGCGGCGCCGGAGCATTCTCCGACGGAAAGCTCTACACCCGTTCCTCCAAGCGCGGTGACAACCGCGAAGTCCTCCACCGCCTGGTGGAGCTGGGCGCCGACCGCTCCATCCTGGTGGACGCCCATCCTCACGTGGGCAGCGACAAACTGCCTAAAATATGTGAGAATCTGCGTCTTGAGCTTGAAAGCAGGGGTGCCGAATATCATTTCGACTCACGTGTTACCGACATCTCCCGCAGCGAAGACGGCCTCTTCACGGTCACTGCCGGCGATTCCAGCTATTCCGCCCGTGCCGTCATCCTTGCCACAGGCCATTCAGCAAGGGATATATATGAAATGTTCGCTGCGAAGGGCTGGGCCCTTGAGGCGAAAGGCTTTGCGATGGGCGTACGCGTCGAACACCCGCAGCAGCTGATCAACGACATCCGCTACCACGGACAGTGGGAGCCCGGTATGCCTGCTGCGGAATATGCTTTCGTACGCCAGGTCGAGGATGAAGGCGTCGAAAGGGGAGTGTTCTCCTTCTGTATGTGCCCCGGCGGCGTGCTGGTCCCTTCCGCGACAGAGGAGGAGACGGTGGTCCTGAACGGTATGTCCGCATCTGCCAGAAACTCCCGCTGGGCCAATGCCGGCGTGGTTGTTTCCATTGAACCTGAGGACGTTCCGGCTAAATATGAGGCCGACGGTCCCTTCGCCCTGATGAACTTCCAGAGGGATGTCGAGCGAAAGATGTATGAATATACGGCTTCCGCCGGAGCTCCCAATCCGCAGGCCGCTCCCGCCCAGAGGATGATAGACTTCTGCAACGGGGTTATGTCTGCGGACCTGCCCCAGACGTCATATCACCCCGGCGCCGTCCGCGCCCCTCTGCACGAGCTGCTGCCCCCTATGGTAGCCCGCCGCCTGCAGAAGGTGTTCCCCGAAGTGGGCAAGCACGTTATGCGCGGCTATTTCACCAATGACGCCCTCCTTCTGGGCGTCGAATCACGCACATCGTCCCCCGTGCGCATTCCCCGTGCGGAAGATTCCTACGAGTCTGTCTCCGTGCCGGGCCTTTTCCCCTGCGGTGAAGGAGCCGGATATTCCGGCGGCATAGTCTCCTCTGCCATAGACGGAATCAACTGCGCCGTGGCTGCGGCTCAGATGTTAAACAGAAAGGGTTGACCACGAGGCCAACCCTTTTCTGAAATATGTCGGAAGCCTTACTCGGCTTTCCTTGCCTGATACATGATCTTCAGGGCTGAGCAGCGGCGCAGCTCCTGCTTCACGTCAGTGATGATACCCATACGCACATCCTGGTCGGCCTTGATGACGACCTGCATGAAGGAGCGGTCGCCCTCGCTCATAGCGTCGCGCTCGGCGGCGATGAAGTCGCGGATGTCAGTGGTCGTCTTGAAAGAATCGTTGAGCTGGATACGGGCATCGGTACCGTACTGGGCCTGGTAGGTCCTGGTAGGGGGGCCGATGTTGATGTAGGACGCGAGGTCCTTGCGCTCAAGTTTCACAACCTCTGTGGCTTCGGGAAGCTTGACCATAACCTTGTTCTCGGTCTCACGCATCTGCGTGGTCACCATAAAGAAGAACAGAAGCATGAACACGATATCGGAGAGGGATCCCGAGGAAATGCCCGGAACTTCCCTGTCGTCGCTTTTTCTGAATTTTGACATATTCTATCCTCCTTTATTTCTTTCCGACTTCCTTCGGTTCAGCTTCGGAAATGTTCTGAGGCACAGCCTTCTTCACGATTTCCTGCTTGTCCTCCGGGAGCTGGAGGAACTTCTTTCCATAGGTGCGGGTCGAGAATTCGTCACGCAGTTCGTTGATAGCCTTGACAAGCTCGTTCTGCACGGCGATATAGGCACTGTAGCTGGTACCACGGTCGTTCTGAAGGGAGATGACACCCTTGGAGACGGGGCAGGCACCGAAGCCTTCGATTTCCTTGATCTCCTTTTCGGGGAGGTTCGGGTCGTCGTAGGGGTTGGAAAGGAATTCCTTGACTTTCTCTTTCAAAAAGGTTACGTCTATAGGTTCACCACCGGCCATAAGCCTGTCGGCAGAGTTGATTCTCACAATGATGATATTGCGGCGGTTGACCTTCGTATCCTCCACTTTCTGATCCTTTTCGGGCATAGGGGGCAGACGGCGGGAAAGACCGGTCTGGGAACCCATGGTCGTGGTCATCAGGAAGTAGCAAAGGAGAAGGAACGCGATATCTGCCGTTGAGCTTGAGTTAATCGCAGGTGTTTTCTTTTTACCCATAGTCTGACGAGTTATTTACGTACTGCACCCCAGATTTCAGCAACGACGATTGTCAGGATGGCAAGGCCGCCGGTGAGGTAAGTGAGGTTAAGCACAGTGTCTGTAAGCTTGAGTGTTCCGGCAGTGGGCACTTCGGCGATGTTGAGGCCGATTGCAGGCTTGCCGGGGGAGACGAGGTAAACTATTAAGCATACGGCTGCGACGCCGACCAGAACGATGCCGAGCTTGAGAAGGCTCTTGGGATCGTTGACGGCACGCATGGCTATACCGATCACCACAATGGCTGCGATGGCGATACCGACCATAATGTATGCCCAGCGGAGCAGGACGTCAACAGGCGTACCGTCGTTGGACTCGAAGTCCACGGCGAATCCCCAGATGAGGATTCCGACGCTGATGAGGATCAGCCCCAACAGGATCCATTTGAAAATTTTATTGAGATTTTTCATTTCCATATCGATGGAGATGCTCTCGATCTTGGCGAGGATATAGTTGTAGAACACCTGGAGGATCATGGCGACGATGAGACCGGCCACGGTTGTGATGAGGGCCACCTTCATACCACCAGCGACAACGTTAGGGGAGATGTCACCTGCTGCCTGGATGGCGTCGAAGGCCTGGATCATACCGATAACCGTTCCGAGGAATCCCAGTGAAGGGGCGATGGCGATGAACAGGGAAATCCAGCTCAGGCCGCTCTCCATATTGCTCATCTGGACGGAACCGTAGGAGACGATGGTCTTTTCGACTGTGTCAAGGCCCTGGTCGTAGCGGAGGAGACCCTGATAGAAGATGCTGGCCACAGGGCCGCGGGTGTCACGGCAAACGTCCTTTGCAGCCTCGATGCCACCGTTCTTGAGAGCCTCTTCGACGGATGCGAGGAGCTTCTTGGTGTTGGTCTTTGCAAAGAGGAGATAGAGGATACGCTCTATCGACAGGGCGAGACCGATGACAAGGCAGATGATGATGAGGGACATGAAGCCTGCACCACCTTCGATGAACTTGGTCTTGAGAGCCTGGTGGAGGGGAACTTCTTCACCGGAGCCCTTGAAAAGGTCCTGAGGGGAAGCGGGGGTTTCAGCCACCTCTTCAGTTGCAGCGGGAGCGGCCTGCTCGGCCTCCTGTGCTGATGCGATGCTTGCAGAAACGGTCAAAATGCCGGCAACTG
>CACZBP010000045.1 GCA_902779495.1 uncultured Bacteroidia bacterium | reverse complement strand
CTCTCCCGACAGGTCGCCGCCAAGGGTGATTCTCGGCGAGAAGGGAACCGCCGGACGGTCGGTCCACAGGCTGCCCAGCAGGTCGGGCACTCCGACTATGCTGAACGTCAGGGCGGATGACTCGCCGCCCTCCGGGACCCTCCCCGAGGCTGCCAGCGCATCCGCAATCTCCTGCACGCCGGAAGCACTGTGACTGCAGCTGTCCACGGCAATGGTAAGGTGCTGCACATCAATATTTTCAGATAGCCACTGGGGGATTCCGACGGAATCCGGGAGGCGGGTCTTGTGCAGCTCGAAACCGGCCGCGGGAAGCACCTTGGAAGCGGCTATGAAGTAGCGCGAGTCAGTCCAAAGACCGGCGTGCGAGCTGGTTACGACCACATCGCCCGCCTCGCCGCTGAACCCGGTGAGCCACTCCACCTGCTTCCAGCGCGGAGCCGGGTACTCCGACGCGTGCGGGTCCGAACCTGTGAGCACCACGGCATCCCAGCCGCGCGCCTCCATAAGGGAGCGTAAAGAAAGCAACCTTGCGTTCATATCAATTGCCTTATTATATCGTCCGAAACAAAAAACCTGTCCTCGGGAATACGGACCGTCCCGCCGCAGCGCACCAGCGCGCCTTCGGCAAGCAACCTGTCGCAAGCCTCGCCCGCGACAAGCCCATAGTCCACCCCACGAGCCGTGCGGAGCCCGAGCATTATGGTCTCCACCCGGATGTCCTCTGGCGTAAGCACCTCATCCTCAGAGGTATATGTCAAAGACGCCGTGTTCCACCGCCGCCTTTTTCCATCGAAAGAATGCGCCGCCGGCCCGAGCCCAACATAAGGCACCCTCCTCCAATAGGCCGAATTGTGCACGGCCTCATAGCCCGGCAGGGCGAAGTTCGACACCTCGTAGTGGACATATCCGGCCTCGCCCAGAAGACGGCAAAGCATATCGTACTGCGCCCGGCACAGCTCCTCCGGCGCCTCGGAATACCGTCCCGCGGCCACCATATCCGACAGCGCGCTGCCATCCTCGACGGACAGCTGGTAGGCTGAAATGTGCTCAGGGCGAAGGCTGACCGCCCGGCGGACGGATTCTTCCCACGAAGGAAAACCGTCCACTCCGAAGATTAGGTCTATGCTGATGTTCCCGAAACCGGCCTCGCGGGCCAGCGAGAAAGCCCGCAATGCCCCCGCGGCATCGTGCCGGCGGTTCATCCAGCGAAGGAGGCTGTCGTCGAAAGACTGCACCCCCATACTCAGCCGGTTCACCCCGAGCGACTTCCATAATGACAGCGCGGAAGCCGTCACGTCGTCCGGGTTGGCCTCCAGGGTGAACTCCTCGTAAGGGCCGTAGGGGAGAGCCTCCACGATACGGCTCAAAACGGAAGGCGGAAGGACCGAAGGGGTCCCTCCACCTATATATAACGTATTGACTGACAGCGTTGAAGCAATTTTATCGCGACGCGAGGCAGCCTCCTGGCAGACCGCGTCCCCATAGGCCTCGAACCCTTGTCCGCACCCTTTGTCAGGCAGCTCTGAGTAGAAGCCGCAGTAGGTGCAGAAGCTCCTGCAGAAGGGGACGTGCAGGTAGATCATCTACCGCAGCATCAGTTCGGCCGAGCCGAGACGGGCCTGCTCGGTGAACACCTCCACGGTGTAGATGCCCTTGACATACTGGTCGATGTCGTTGAGGTATATCGCCAGGTCAACCTCTGCGCCCTCGTAGTCCACCTCACGGGAGGCAGAGGCCACCTTGGTCTCGCCCTTGAACTCGAAAGAGGTGCGGACGCTGTTGGTGAGGATTATGCCGTCGGGGTCACGCACTATGATGTAGACGCGCACCGGACCGCGGGGGGCGAGCTCGTTCTCCACCAGGCTTAGGGTGGTGAGGAGCCTCTTGACGCGGCTGCTGCGGTCGGTCGTCTTGTTGTCGGAGTTGCCATATGCCTTCAGGGATATGCCGCGGGCCTTGATGACGGAACCTGCGGCCACCTGCCCTGCCAGGTTCTCCACCTGGGCGGTGAGCTCCTCGTTGGCCCTGCGGCTCTCGGCGGCTTCGCGGCGAGCCGCTGCAGCATCGGCGGTGAGCTTGTGGTTCAGGGTGTTGAGCGAGTCGATCTGGGTGATGTAGCCGCGCATAATGGTGCGCAGGGTGCCGAGCTCTTTCTCATACTGGCGCATCTTGGCGCGGTTGGTGGCGTCGGTCTGCTTGATCCTTTCAAGCAGCTGGGCCACTTCGGCACGGGATGTGTCGAGCTGGGAATTGATTGAGTCATAGTCGGATGAGAGGGTGGCATAGTCCTGCTGGAGATTCTCCATCTGGGCGGTAAGCTCCTGCTTCTCCACCTCCAGCTCGCTCACCAGGGTGCTCTTTTCCTTCCAAACCCAGTAAAGCACGCCGCCAAGGGCGACGGCCACCACTATCATAGCTATCATTACTCCGCGCAGGGTCTTCTCCTTGGAAGCCTGTGCCTCGCGCTCGCGGCGCTCGAGAATAGGGTCCTTTTCTTCCATAATCTTTAAATATATCGGTGCAAAATTAGCAATTTCCGTGCAAAAAGAGTTATATTTGTGAGAATTAATACTTCCGGACAATGAAATACGCAGTCAGAGCCATCAAATATTTCTTCTACTACCTGATTCTCCTTGCCGTCATCCTCGCGGTGCTGCGGCTCCTTCACGTGGTGGAAGGCGACATCACCCAGATGTTCCGTAACGGCTATGATTCCCTGTGGCAGATAGCCCTGATGTTCGCCGTCGTAGCAGCGGCATATCCATATTTCGGTTTCCGCAAGCAGGGCGTCATCGTCCCGGGGGCATATGAGGAAATCCGCCCCGGCGTGGTCGCCCTTATGCAGGAGCGGGGCTATGAGCTGGAGAAGGAAGACGGCGAAAACCTCACCTTCCGCCTTCGCAACCGCGTCAACCGCATCGCCCGTATGTGGGAAGACCGCATCACCTTCACCCGTGATTTCCACGGCTTTATCCTCGACGGCCCCACCCGCGACACCGTCCGCATCAAATCCGCCCTGGAATATAAATTCCGCAATAACGACTGACAGATATGAAAGAAGAATTCAAAACAGTAGCGACCTTCACCGATGCCATCAGCGCCGAGATAACAGCCGGCGTGCTGCGCAGCAACGGTATCCCGGCGCAGGTCTTCGGCCAGGCGACCTCCTATCCCTCCCTGAACTATGCAATCAACGCCGTAGAAGTCAAAGTCAACGTCGAAGACTACGACGCGGCGCTCCAGATCCTAAAGCAACCGCCTCAGGAATAGAGACTTATGGATAAAACGAACTTAAAGCGCACCATCGCCGCAATCGGCTGGAAAATCGTCAGAAACACCGCCGGCAAAGCATAGTTGGATATTACTGAAAGTTTGTCTAACTTTGCGCCGCTATGTGGATATGGATGGCACTCGCTTCGGCGGTTTTGCTGGGGCTGTATGACGTGGCCAAGAAGGCTGCGCTCAGGTATAACGGAGTTTACTGGATATTGGCAGCGGCAACCGCCTTCAGCTCGCTGATGCTCAGCCCGTTCCTTACCCTGGGCACTTTCCCGGACCATCTCCGCCTGATTTTCAAGGCCTTCCTCGTGACCACCTCCTGGGTGAGCGGAATGATAGCCCTGAAGCTTCTCCCCATAACCACCGTGAGCACAGTCAAGGCTTCCCGCCCGGTGTTCGTGGTGCTGTTCTCCGTGATCCTTTTCGCCGAAAGGCCGAGCCCTATGCAGTGGCTTGGCATCGCGGCCGTCTTCGCCGCCCTGTGGCTTCTGAGCGTCAACAGCGAGCGCGAAGGCATCTCCTTCAAGGGCAACAAAGGCTTCTGGGCCCTGGTGGTCTCGGTGTTCACCGGAGTCGTCAGCGCCCTGTGGGACAAGCATATAATGTCCGGAATGCAGCCCCTTTTCGTGCAGGGCTGGACGAATGTCTATATAACTGTTCTGCTGGCCATCGTCATCGGCATCCGGGCGCTGAAAGGCAAGAAGGAGCCGTTCAAATGGCACTGGACCCTGCTGGTCATAGCCATCCTCATCACCGGGGCGGATATGCTCTACTTCTTCTCCCTCAAGCAGGAAGGGGCTATGCTGTCGGTCATATCGCTGGTGCGCCGCAGCTCGGTGATAGTCACCTTCGCCCTGGGCGCACTCATTTTCAAGGAAAAGCGTATAGTGCAGAAGGCCGGCGTTCTCGCGCTAATGCTCTCCGGCCTTGTGATTCTTGTCGTCTTCTCAGTCTAGTCCACTCAGAAAGTGTGAATCACGTTACAGCCTGATTGCCAGGAGGTTTCTTTGTTGGCCCTTGTTCAGAATATACCTGTTTCATAATAAAAATGTGCATCTTGACAAAGATTCGAAAATATGTAAAAAAGCAATGTACTATTTTTGTACGAAAGAAGGATTTTTGTAAATTTGTGGAAATAACTGATAACCATGATAAGGATTAATGTGAATTACAATACCGCCTGGGGCGAGAGCATAGTGCTGCGCCAGGGCGGCAAGGCCGTTCCTATGGAATATGCCGGAGCAGGGAAGTGGCAGGCCGAACTCCCCGAAATAGCCAAAGAATATATCTACGAGCTCTGGCGTGACGGCGCCTGCGTCCGCAGCGAGTGGCACCCCCATCACGTCCCGGCAAAGAAGGATATGCTGATTAACGATATGTGGAACGACCGCTGCGGCAATTCCCCCTTCTGCAGCCAGTTCTTCACCAAGGTGGTGTTCCGTCGCGGCAAGCCCATCGCCGACAAAGGCAAAGGCAACACCACGCTGATCCTTGACGCCCCCGAGGTGCGCGGCGGCCAGGCAGTAGCCATAACCGGCAGCTCGAAAGAGCTCGGGGAGTGGCAGAAGTATCAGCTGCTCAGTGACATATATGCTCCCCAGTGGCGCATTACCATAGACGTCGAGGAGGAAGTGGAATATAAATTCCTCATCGTGGACGTAGACTCCGGCAGCGTCGTCGCCTGGGAAGAAGGCCCGAACCGCGTCGCGACCAAGCCCGAAGGCCATCTGGTCCAGACCCTCCACGTAAGATTCCCCATCCCCGGATGGCGCGGAGCCGGCACCGCGGTTCCCGTCTTCTCGCTTCGCACCAAGGAGAGCTTCGGCATAGGCGAATTCGCTGATATAAAGAAACTTGTCGACTGGGCTGTGGCCACTGGCCAGAACCTCATCCAGCTGCTCCCCATCAACGACACCTGTATGACCGGCACCTGGCAGGACTCATATCCTTACAACGCCAATTCCACCTTTGCCCTCCATCCGCAGTTCATCAATCTCCCCGCCGCCGGCGTAAAGGCCGACAAGGCCTATAAGGCCCTGCGCGATGAGCTGAACGCCCTCCCCGCGGTTGATTATGAGAGGGTCAACAATGCCAAGGCCGAAATGCTCCGCAAAGTCTATCTCGACAAGGGCGAAGACCTCGAAGCCACCCCGCAGTACAAGGCTTTCCGCAAAGCCAATGACCATTGGCTGATCCCCTATGCAGTCTTCTGCTGCCTTCGCGACTACTATGGCACCCCGGACTTCAGCAAGTGGGGCAAATATGCCGAATACACCCCTGCAAAGGCTAAGAAATATGCCTGTGAGCACCCCGACGAGGTCGGCTTCTGGTGCTTCGAGCAGTATCACCTCGACGCCCAGCTCAAGGACGCCGTGGCATATGCCCACAGCAAAGGCGTTGGCCTGAAGGGTGACCTCCCCATCGGCATCAGCCGCACCAGCGTGGATGCCTGGTCCTATCCGGAGCTCTTCCATATGGATTCCCAGGCGGGAGCACCGCCGGATGCCTTCTCCGCCGACGGCCAGAACTGGGGCTTCCCGACCTACAACTGGGAAAAGATGGCCGAGGACGACTTCGCCTGGTGGAAGGCCCGTATGCGCAAGATGAGCGAATATTTCGATGCCTTCCGCATAGACCATATCCTCGGTTTCTTCCGCATATGGGAAATCCCCGCCCGCTATAAGAGCGGCCTTATGGGCCACTTCAGCCCTGCCCTGCCCTACAGCGGCGACGAACTCCGCTCAATGGGCTTCGACCCCGTGCGCCTCAGCACTCCTGATGGCGACGAGACGAATGTCCTGTTCCTCGAAGATCCCCGCCGGCCGGGATACTACCATCCCCGCATCGGCGCCCAGCACACCGGTATGTTCAATTGGCTCGACGGCGGCCAGAAACAACGCTACAACGAGCTCTACAACGACTTCTTCTACCGTCGCCACAACGCCTTCTGGAAGGATTCGGCGATGTTCAAGCTCCCTTCGCTGCTCGGTACGACCGATATGCTCACCTGCGGCGAGGACCTCGGAATGATTCCCGACTGCGTGCCTTCCGCAATGAAGGAGCTTGGCGTGCTGTCGCTTGAAATCCAGAGGATGCCCAAGTCCGTCACCGAGGAGTTCGCCAATCCGGCCTATTACCCCTACACCTGCGTCTGCGCCACCGGCACACACGACACCAGCCCGCTGCGCGCCTGGTGGGAGGAAGACCGCGAGGTCACCGCACACTTCTACTACAATATGCTCGGCTGCGGCGGCGAGGTTCCGTTCTACTGCGAGCCCTGGGTGTGCGAAAAGATTGTGAGCCAGCACCTTTGGTCGCCCGCAATGCTGGCCGTCCTGCCCCTGCAGGACTGGCTCTCCATCGACGGAGGCGTCCGCTACCAGGGTAACCCCTCGGACGAGCGCATCAACGTCCCCGCCATCCCGCGCTACTACTGGCGCTACCGTATGCACCTCAGCCTGGAGCAGCTCCTTGCCGAAACCGACTTCAACAACCACTTGAAGTCCCTGATAGCCGCCTCCGGCCGTGGATAGATTTAATAGGGAGCCAGATGTCTCATACCATAAACCTTCCGCTTCGCTCCATCCCTCCCAAAACACTCATAGGTTTTGGGCCCCTCCCTCTAACATGGCCGAGGGTGGCCATGGGTTTAGGTATGAGACATCTGGCTCCCAAAGAAGTTCAGTATGAATAAGTATTTGGATTTGTCGCCGGAAGTGGCGGCGGCGATGGCGGAGGGGCGCCCCGTGGTGGCGCTCGAGTCGACCATCATATCGCACGGGATGCCGTATCCCCAGAATGTGGAGACGGCCCTTCGCGTGGAGCAGACCATCCGCGATGGCGGAGCCGTCCCGGCGACCATAGCCGTTATCGGCGGCCGCCTGAAGGCCGGTCTGACCTCTGAGGAGATTGAATACCTTGGCCGCAAGGGCCGTGGCGTCGCCAAGGCCTCCCGCCGCGACCTGGCCGTGCTCGTATCGCGCGGAGCCGACGGCGCCACGACGGTTACGACCACTATGATAATAGCCGCGATGGCAGGCATAAAGGTCTTCGCCACCGGCGGCATCGGAGGCGTCCACAGGGGCGCCGAAACGACGATGGACATATCCGCCGACCTGGAAGAACTCGCCCGCACCCCGGTGATGGTCATATGCGCCGGCGCCAAGTCCATCCTGGACCTCGGCCTGACGCTGGAATATCTTGAGACAAAGGGAGTTCCGGTCATCGGGTATGGCACCGAAGAACTGCCCGCCTTCTATACCCGCAGCAGCGGCTTCAAGGTGGACTACCGCATCAACACCCCGGAAGAGCTTGCAGCCGCCTTCCGTGCCCAGCAGGAGATGGGCCTTGGCGGCGGGATGCTGGTCACCAACCCCATCCCGGAAGAATATTCAATGGACCCCGGGCGCATCAATGCCGCCATCGAACAGGCCCTCGCCGATGCATCGAAGCAGGGTATAAAGGGGAAAGAAACGACCCCTTTCCTGCTGGCCCGCATCAAGGACCTCACCGGCGGAGATTCCCTCGCCTCCAACATCCAGCTTGTCCTTAACAATGCACGCCTTGCCGCGCGCACTGCAGCTTTATTGTAAATCAAATCATCAACCAATATGTCAGAAATCAAATTCAGGGTCGAGAGCGACCTCCTTGGCGAACTCAAGGTTCCCGCCGATGCCTACTACGGAGTACAGACGCAGCGCGGCATCAACAACTACAAGATATCCACCACCCATATGTACGACTACCCGGAGTACATAATCGCGATGGCCTATGTGAAGATGGCTGCGGCCAGCGCCAATGCCGAACTCGGCGTGCTGGATAAGGGAATCGCCGATGCCATAATCGCAGCGTGCAAGGAGATCGTGGACGGCAGGTTCCACGACCAGTTCCCGGTGGATATGATGCAGGGCGGCGCCGGCACCTCCGTCAATATGAACGCCAACGAAGTCATAGCCAACCGCGCTCTCGAGTTGATGGGCCACAAGAAGGGCGAATATCAGTATTGCTCCCCTAACGACCACGTCAACTGCGCCCAGAGCACCAACGACGCCTATCCGACGGCTTTCCGCTATACCTTCTTCCGTATGAACCGCAACCTCGAGAAGGCCCTGCGCGACCTCATCGCATCCTTCCGTGCCAAGGGCGAGGAGTTCAAGGACATCATCAAGATGGGCCGCACCCAGCTGCAGGATGCCGTTCCTATGACCTCCGGCCAGGAGTTCAACGCCTTTGCCAACAACCTCGAGGAAGAGATAGCCAACCTGGAGCGTAACGTGGTGCTCCTCAAGGAGATAAATATGGGCGGAACCGCCATCGGCACCGGTCTTAACGCAGTCCCCGGCTTTGCCGAACTGTGCACAAGGCGCCTCAGCGAGTTCACCGGCGACCACTTCGAGAAGGCCCCCGACCTTGTGGAAGCCACCCCCGACACCGGTGCCTATGTCAGCTACTCAGCCGCCCTTAAGCGCCTGGCTGTGAAGCTGTCCAAGATATGCAACGACCTTCGCCTTATGGCCTCCGGCCCCCGCTGCGGCCTGCACGAAATCAACCTCCCTGCAATGGCTCCCGGCTCGTCCATTATGCCCGGCAAGGTGAACCCCGTGATTCCGGAAGTCACCAACCAGGTGTGTTTCAAGGTGATAGGCAATGACACCACCGTCGCTTTCGCCGCCGAAGCCGGCCAGCTCCAGCTCAACGTGATGGAGCCCGTCATCGCCCAGTCCATCCTGGAAAGCCAGACCTGGCTGACCAACGTGATGAACACCCTGCGCGAGAAATGCATCGACGGCATCACGGTGAATGCCGAGCACTGCTACAATATGGTGAAGCACTCAATCGGCATCGTGACAGCCCTCAACCCCTACATAGGCTACAAAGCCTCGACCAAGGTCGCCAAGGAAGCCCTCGAGACAGGCCGCAGCGTCTATGACCTCGTCCTCGAGCACGGCCTGATGAGCCAGGAAAAGCTTGACGAAGCCCTTGACCCCAAGGCGATGACCGCCTCGCACGAATTGCTCCATTAGGATTATGAGACTTTTCAGACTATTGATTATCACCCTTTTAGCCACTTTTCCCATGGCACTTTATGCACAGCAGGAGCCCTCTGAAGACCCCGACCTCAAGTGGGCGACAGAGCTTCTTAAACAGGGCGAGCAGGCCCCCGACTTCACCCTTGCCGACCTTCGCGGCAAGCAGCGCTCCCTGAGCGAGTTCAGGGGGCGCAAGGTGGTCCTCGTGTTTTGGGCCTCCTGGTGCCCGGACTGCAGGGCCGAAGTCCCTCAGCTGAAGGCTATGCAGGCGGAATCCGACCCGTCCCGCGTGGCATTCGTGTCGGTCTCCTTCGACAGGGATTTCGACACGCTGTGCGCGTTTGTCGACGACAATGCCATAGGCGGGGTCCAGCTCTTCGACCCCGCAGGCAAGAAGGATTCCAAGGTGGGCGCCGCATTCCACGTCAAGTGGATTCCGTCGCTGTATCTTATTGATGAACAGGGGAAAGTGGAACTGTCGACGGTGGTTGCCGAAAAGGTAGCCGCCGCGCTGAAGCTTTCTTCCGAACCATCTGCCCAGCCCCGCTCCGGACAGGGCGTCTGCACGGACGAGACCTGCTCGCTGTGAGCATAACAAACAATTTAGTCAGTACATATTATGAAAAAAGCTCTTATCTGGATCGCAGGCATCATCGCTGCACTTTGCCTTGTGGTGGCGTGCCTTTGGGGCGGCGAAATCGCCAGCCTCCGCTCAGTCAAATCCGTAGCCGGCAACGAGTATCTCTACACTATGGAATACAAGGCTCCGTATGACCTTGACGACCTGATAGCCAATGAAATAGACGAAAACGCCGAGCTGCTGGACTATGTCGTTGGCCGCATCGGCAAAGGCCTTCCCCTGAAGATAAAAAGCGCGCAGGTGGAGGATGAGAACGGAGAGATGGCCACGATGAACTGCACCTCCTTCCAGGTTAAAAACGCTGGGGGCGAGGGCTTCCTCTTCGGCCGCAACTACGACTATTACAAGAATCCCACGATGGTGACGATCTCCCGCCCGAAGAAGGGATATGCCTCCATAGCAGTTAGCGATATGTCCCATTTCGGATATTCCCTGGAAAAGCTTCCGACCTCGCTTGGCGCGAAGCTCAGCTGCCTGGCGGCCATATATGCCCCGGTCGACGGAATCAACGAAAAGGGACTCTGCACCTCGATTATGGCCCTCCCCAAGCAGGCCTCGCAGCAGGACACTCCCAAGCACGATGTCGGCACGACCATCATAATGCGACTGTGGCTTGACCGCTGCGCTACCGTCCAGGAAGCCCTGGACCTTGCAGAGACCCTCGACATCCGTCACGACGCCAAGGTCGGCTCCGGCTATCACTATATGGTTGCGGACGCCTCGGGAGACTGCGCCGTGGTCGAATTCGACAAGGACGACGGCTGGAAAACGATGGTAGTCCGCAAGCCCGAGGGCGAAAACAGCCTGCTTGTCACCAACCACCTCCTCTCCCCCAAGTACTACACGACCGAGCCCGACCCTGCCGTGGGCAATCCCCACAGCAAGAGCTGGTGGCGCTATGAGACGGCGGGAGCATATATCTCCGCCCACGATGGCATACTTTCCATCCCCGAGGCCCAGGAATGCCTCGCCCAGGTCCACTGGAAGGACCTGGTGTGGGACAACGGAATGGTCGAAGACACCCAATACAGCAATGTCTATGACCAGAAGGCCATAACCCTCGACCTGCGCAACTGGAACGACTACGACACGACCCATCATTTCAGCCTATGAAAAAACGCCCTTCCCTTGCTGTAGCCACTGCGTTGATTATCCTCTTTTCGCTGGCAGTTTCCTCTTGTCAGAGAGAGCCCCAGGTTCCCTCCGGGGACCCGTCTGAAGAGCCCGCTCAGGTATATGACGGCGACGAGACCGACCTTGTGCCCTTTACGGCCAAGAACCTTCCGGTCAATCGCGAAGGCAAGAACGAAGGCACGGTCGAAATCCGCTTCTATGAGGACTTGCCGAATGTTCCGTATATCTCTGCGGCGACTTTCCAGTCATTGATCCTTCCCGGGAGCAAGATGACCGTCACGAAGAAGGGGCCTGGACTGTATGACCTTAAGAATCAGGGTGCTACGGCGTCAGTCAACACCATAGACGAGGAATTCACCTGCGCGGCATATATGGATTTCACCAACTTGATGGAACTGGTCCAGCCCGGAATGGACAATGCCTACTATGACGGCGCTCCCTTCCTGCGCTACGCTTCCCAGGACGTCTGGGGAGGCGGCCCTGTCTCCTTCGGCGGAGGAGCCGCAGCAAAGCGAAGGGACAAACGCGGCCGATGAATCCGCCGATGAACAGCATGA
>CACZBP010000044.1 GCA_902779495.1 uncultured Bacteroidia bacterium | reverse complement strand
CCATAAGGCCGCGGTAGAGGGCATATACGCCGGACACGCCGACTTCGGCATCAGCCTGCGTCTCCCAGAAGACCTCGTTGTAGATAAGGTCTATCTGCGTAGGCTCGAGGAAATCCTTGCAGCCGCCAAGGGTGAGGGCTGCACCGATAAGAATTATTGCAAATATCTTTTTCATAGCGTTTCCTCCTTTAGAATTGAAGCTGTGCACCGAGCACTATGGTCTGGGTTACAGGATATCCCTCGCCGTTGTAGAAACCGGTCCTGGAGACCCTTCTGGGGTCGAGCACCTGGGAGCGTTTCCACAGGAAGACGTTGCTGGCGTTGACGTAGATGTTGATGCCGCGCATACGGATCTTGTCCATCCACTTGGCGGGGAGGTTGTAGGAGACGTTGATATTGTCTATGCTCCAGTAGTCGCCCCTTTCGAGGAACATCGAGGACATACGGAAGGAGCGTGCGCCGCCGCCTTCCCAGTAGTTGACATATATCATCGGGTAGTAGGAGCCGTCGCCGGGACGCTTCCAGAACTTGGAATCGTCGAACTTGTAGAGGGCATACTGGTAGAAGTCGGCCGCGTCGTCGAAACGGCTGAGCTGCTCCTGCAGGGTCGTGTTCACTATCCAGTGGCCGAAGGCGAAGGAGGTGTTGATCCTGATGGCCAGGTTCTTATAGCGGAAGCCGGTCGAAAGACCTCCGGTGATCTTGGGCTCCGGAGTCTTGCCTTCGATTATCTTCATATCCTCCTCGGCGGCATATCCGGCAATCTTGTAGTCTCCGTTGACATCCTCGAACAGGGGCATACCCGGGAAGATACGGCCCTGGAGGTTACGGGCAAGACCGGCGTCGGCGTAGGTGTAGCTGAGGGCCTCGCCGGTGAGCGGATTCACGGGCAGGTCGCTGTAGTAGTTGAGGGTGCCGAGGTAGTTGTACATATAGTACTGGAAGGCCGGGGCGCCCTGGATGAAGGCGTAGTATTCACCCGTGTTGATGTAGTCCTTGCCGCCGTTGCCCATCTTGGCTATCTTCATAGTGTTGTGGCCCAGGTTGAGGGTCCAGTCCCACTGCACCTTGCTGGTACGGGGGAAGAGATAGGCCGTGACGGATGTCTCGAAGCCCTGGCCGACCATATCCACCAGGTTGGAGGATATGCGGTTGAAGCCCACGTAGGCCGGCAGGGAGGAGGTATATACCAGGTTGGACATATACCTCGAGTAGATGTCGAAGGTGAAGTTGAGCCTGCGGCCGAACATCTCCAGGTCTATACCGTAGTCCACTTCCTTGGACCAGCTCCAGGTGAGGTCCTTGTTGGCTATCTTGTCGAAGTCGGACACCAGCGAGAGGGCTCCTCCGTAGGTCTTGACCTCCATCTTGTTGCTGCCCACGTAATAGACTCCGGCGCCCATTCCATTGGGGATTGCGATGAGGGAGTTATACTGGAGCAGGGGGTCGTAGTAGATTTCTCCGGAGGTTCCGAAGGAGGCGCGGATCTTTCCGAAGTCCAGCCAGGAGGCCGTGACCCTCTTGAGCCAGGGCTCCTCGGAGAATGCCCAGTGGGCCTTGACCGAAGGGAAGTTGGCCCAGCGGGTGTTGGAACCGAAACGCGAGGATGCGTCGCGGCGGAACACGCCTTCGATCTTGTAGCGGTTCTGGGCGAAGCCGTAGGAGAGCAGGCCGAACACCGAGAACATATTCGAGGTGACTATGTCGGAATAGGCGTAGGTGCGGTCCTTCTTGTAGCCCTGGATGACCTTCATATAGTCGCTCATACCGTCCTCGCCCTCGGCCCTTAACTGGTTGAGGGTGTTGGTGTTGATCTCCGTTCCGAGCAGGGCCACCACGGCGTGCTTGCCGTCGGGGCCGAAGGACTTGTTGAAGTTCAGCACGGAGTTGACGTTGAAGGTCGTGGTCATACTGGCGTAGGAGTTCGCTATGCTCTTGTTGTCCGTGCGGGCAATCGAGGGGACGAAGTAGTCGCGCTTACCCATATCGAGCACCATCGACACCTGGTTGTCCCAGGTGAGCCAGTCGGCGAACTTGACACGCAGGGTCTCACCGACGGTGAAGTTGTGAGTGACGTTCTTGTTGTAGGCCGCGCCCAGCTGTCCGGACATCTGGTTGAGCTCGGTGGGGGTGCGGTAGTACAGGGACGAAGGCAGGGAGGTAGGGGATGTAGGCATAGCCTTCATCACGTCGTTCATACCGCCCTTGCGGTCGATATAGGAATACCTGAGCACCACCTCGTTATGCAGGAAGCGGTTGATGTCCGTCACCAGCGAGGAGCTGAGGTTGGTCCTCGAGAGGCCGTAGCCCACGAGGATACCCTTCTCGTTGTAGTGGGAGAGGGAGACTCGGTAGGAGTTGCTCTCCGTGCCGCCTTCCATCGACAGGTCGTAGTTGCCGGTCTGGCCGGTCTGGTAGAACATGTTCTGGAAGTCGTAGGCATTGTTGAAGAAGGGGTTGTACTTGTCCGTGAACACTGAAGGATAGGCGATCGGCTCCACTTCCACGTGGCCGTTGGCCGAGGTGCGGATATCGAACCAGGGCTCGCCCTGGAAGAGGTTCTCCCAGGTGGTCTTCAGCAGGCCTATCTTGGCGTCGCGCTCCTCCTGGCCGATGTAGACCGGGATCTTGGCGGGCTTGATGGTGAAGCCGTGGCTGATTCGGGCCGTAACACGGGCGTCGCCGGAGGTTCCCTTGCGGGTCGTGATGATGATGACTCCGTTGGCTCCGCGGGAACCGTAGATTGCAGTCGCGGCGGCATCCTTGAGGATGTCTATGGACTGGATGTCCTGGGGGTTCAGCGAGGATAGGAAGTCATTGTCGGTGACGTTGTAGCCGGCGAAATCCTGCAGCGACATAGGGATGCCGTCGATGATATAGAGCGGGTTGGATATACCCGTTATATCATTGGCGGAGCTCAGCGAACTGTTGCCTCGGATGACGAGGCCGGTATTGGAGGCTCCCGGCACGCCGCTTCGGGTGATGGTCTGCAGACCAGCCGCCTGGCCGGCGAGCATAGTGGCCAGGGATACGGCCTGTGTGTTCTCAAGCGCCTGCATATCAACTCTTTGCACTGATGCAGAGATGTTGCGCAGGCTCTCCTTGGTGTAGCCGACGACAATCAGTTCGTCGAGCCTCTGGGAGTCGGTCTTCATCGTGACCACCATATTGGAGGCCGCGGCCTGCTCCGTGTCGGCAAAACCCAGGCAGGTGAAAACCAGCGTTGAGCCGCGCGGCACCGTGACGGAGAAGGTTCCGTCGGACTTGGTGATGCCGCCCTTGCTCTGGTCCCCCTTGACGTAGAATGCCACGCCCGGGATCTTCTCGCCGTCGTTGTCGATGACGGTTCCCTTGGCTGTGACAGTCTTGCCCTGGCCTTGTGCCGAAAGCGGGGACACCGCCAGCAGCACCAGTCCCAGGAGGACCGCTCCTAATTGTTTAGCTTTGTTAATAATCATATAGTGGTTATTTGGATTTTACAGGTCTCTCTGAAGTTTCGCCTCAAGCTCCTTGGCTCCGTAGTAGTCGAACAGGTAGAGCCACCAGTTGTTCAGGTGCAGGTCTTCGGGGTCGTAGGTGTTGAGGCCCTTGAAGTGGGGTATATGGCTGAAGAAGAATTCCATATATCCATACTGGGTGCCCTTGAAAAGCTGGCAGTTGGCTTTCTTTGCCTTGGTCTTGTCCTCCTTGATGACAGGGTAGTTGTCCCACTCGTCGGCGAAGGTGTACATATAGGCGTAGTCGGCATAGCCGTAGTTCTCGTCGGTGTTGAAGGGGGAGTGGCAGGTGCCGATGTGGGCATATCCCTTGCCGTCCATAACCTTGTCATAGCAGGTGCCGTGGGAGAAGAATCGGTCGAATGCGCGCAGGTCTTTCGACAGGCCGGAGAAGTTCTTGTCAATCTTGAATTCGTGGAATATCTCCCCTGCGCCGTAATAGACGCGGCTCATTATCTGCTCGGTGCGGTGGGCGAAGCTGTGCAGGGCGAGGTCCACCGTGCGCTCGTAGTTGCAGAACATCACGGCCACCATCTTCTTGTTGTGGGCCTGGTCGGGGCCGGTGCCGTAGATGTACGGACCGCCGTTGATCCAGAAGGCTCCCTGGCCCATAAACAGGGATTCGTTCATATGGCAGGACGGGTGGTTGTAGATCCACACCTCGTTCACCTCGCCTGCATCTATCATCTCGGTGATGCCGAAGTAGTCCAGCACGCCGGGATAGTCATACTGCAGGCCGATGCCGTCGATGTTGGTCGGGAAGTAGTCCCTGACGATGGAGACAGGGTCGACATATTTCTTGGAGGTGTAGCCCACGCCCGTTTCGTAGATGGATTTTTCCGTCTCGAAGCAGAAGAGCCTGTCCTGGGTGTCGAACTCCCTGACTATCTCAATATCAACGGCTCCGTGGGAATATTTCTCGAAGTCGGCGGCATATTCCGGCATCTGCTTGTGGGGGTCGTTCCAGTGCATTATCTCGTGGATGCGCTTGCCGTTGTTCGGGTCGGAAGGGTCGGCCGTGTTGTTGTAGACAGGGTCTTCATAGATGACCGCCACCTTCACGACGAACGGCTCCTCGACCGGGCCCCAGTCTTCCTGGATGTCGGCCATACGCGTCACCGATATGGTGCGGGTGAAGGTCTTGTACTCGGTGTGGGCCACTTCCTTGTAGGGGAGGACGCTCCAGTAGACGTTGTGGGTGGTGTTTTCCTCTATGCCGAGCTCCTTGATGTAGCTGTCAAGGGTGCTGCCGGAGATGGTGAGGCTGGCACCGCGCGCGTCTATGGTCTTGGGCCTTGAGAGGTCCTTGAACTGGCTGAGCACCAGCTTATAGTTGGTCTGGCCTTCGGCCTTCTGCCACTCGAAGGTGTACTGCTCCTCGGCCTTCAGGGCCCAGGAGGCGCCTTCCGCCGGGGCGGTCAGGGCGATGTCGTAGGTCCTGGTCTCGATGACCTCCTCCGGCTCCTCCTTTATCTGGGGACCGGCGCAGGCTGCTGCGAGGACCGTGAGTGCTAAGATAAATTTCTTATTCATAGTCATTTACCGTTTTTCTCATATTCTTCTCTAAGCTGGGCTTCCTTCTCCAGGGCGCCGTAGTAGTCGAACAGGTAGTGCCACCAGTTGTTCAGGTGGAGGTCGCGCTCGTCGAAGGTGTTGATGCCCTGGAAGTGGGGGACGTGGGAGTAGAACCACTTCATATAGCCATACTGCCATTCTCCCGAAGGGTGCTTCCACTCCTCGCAGCTGACCTTGCGGGCCTTGCTCTTGTCGCTGTAGATGTAGGGGTAGTTGAGCCACTCGTCGGCGAAGGTATATATCTCGGCCTTGTCCCAGTAGATATAGTCCTTGTCGGTGTTGCAGGGGCAGTGGCAGGTGCCGATATGCGCATAGCCGGGGCTGCCGACGGCCTCATATGCCTTGCCGTGCGAGAAGAACTTGTCGAAGGGGATAAGGTCTTCCTCCTTGCCGGAGAACTGGCCGTCGGAGACGTGGTCATAGACATATGTGAACACGCCCCACTTGTTGTAGGTGCTGCCGGGGAAGCCCCAGAAGTTGTTGTAGTTCAGCTGGCTCATAATGGACTCCGTGCGGTGGGCGAAGCTGTGCAGCGCAAGGTCCACCGTGCGTTCGTAGTTGCAGAACATCACGCACACGAGCTTGCGGTTGTGGGCCTCGTCGCGGCCGGTGCCATAGCCTATCGGGCCGGAGTTGCACCAGAAGCCGCCTTCGCCCATAAAGCGGGACTCGTTCATATGGCAGGCGGGGTGGTTGTAGACCCAGACCTCGTTCACCGTGCCGTCTTCCACCTTCTGGGTGAGGCCGGTCTCGTCGAGCATCGCAACGTAGTCATATTCAAGGTCTTTGCCGTCGATGTCAATGTGGGCCTTGTCGCTTGTGGGGTCGAAGTAGCGCTTGTAGAGGATGTCCGGGGTCATATATTCCCTCTTGGAGTCATACTGCGTGGACCTTGTGTAGCAGAACATCTTGGGGGAGTCTATGACTTCCACTATCTCAATGTCCACCACTCCGGCGGAATATTCCTCGAAGTCGGCGGCATATTCGGGATACTGCTTCCAGGGGTCGTTCCAGTGCTCTATCTCGTGGATGCGCTTGCCGTTGCGGGGGTCGGAGGCATTGGCCGGGTTGGTGAAGACGGGGTCTTCTATCACGACCGCTACTTTTACCTTAATAGGCTCTGCCACAGGGGGATGGACTCCTTCAGGAGGAAAGTTGGTGAGCTTTATGCAGCGCACCTGGGGGGTGTATTTGACTCCTTCCGCCCAGGGGATTACGCTCCAGTAGAGGTCCTTGGTCTCGCCTTTGGCTATGCCAAGGCCCTCGGCTATGTCGCCCAGCTCGCTTCCGGAGAAGGTGATGTGGTTGGCGCGGACTTCCACCTGGGTGGCGTTCACCATAGTCTTGTAGGCGCTGAAGAGGATGTTGTAGAAGGCCTGGCCGCTGATCTTGTCCCAGCGGAACTCGGTTTCTCCTCCGCGTGTGAGGGTGATTTCAACGTCGTTTTCCGGGGCCGTGAGGACAATTTCCGGAGCCTGCTTCTCAGGCTCTTTGGAGGGCTCTTCCGAAGGGTCGGCCGAGGTTTTCTGGTCGGGGCCGGGGACGGCTGAGCCGCATGATGCGATGAGCATCAGCGGAGCAATGAGGGATGCTAGTATGAGTTTCTTCATTTCTTCTGGCTGGTTACGGGGAATTCAGTAATCCTCAGGGTCGTGCATCCGTAGGGAACCAGGACTATGTCCTCGATTTCCCCGAGCTCGGCCTGGTACTGGGTGCTGTAGGGCAGGGGGCCGGCGTTGCCGCCATATTGCTCCCAACCCGCTATCCTGCAGGCACGTGCGTGGATTTCAAGCGGTGCATTCTCAAGGTTCCAGGGATATCCTTCGGTCTCGCGGCGGACCACCTTGAAGGCTTCGCCGGGATTCTTTATGTCAGCATCCAGCATACAGTAGTTCCAAGGGGAGTCGGTGCGGACTTCATAATAATAGGTGCCATAGCGGGGGTTGCCGTCGTTGGCCTTGCGCTCCCATTTCTCGTTCATCTTCAGGGCGAAGACGAGGGGTCCGCGCTCGACTGCGGCGGATTCCTCATACCAGCGGGTCACCTTGACTTCGAGAGGCAGGCAGAGCTCCACCTTGTCGCCGGCCTTCCAGGTGCGGTCGACCGTCACCGTGGCTCCGGCCTTGGCGGTGCGGTATTTCTCGCCGTTGATCTTGACCACCGCGCCGTTACACCATCCTGGGATGCGAAGGTGCAGGGGGAATGCTACGCTCTTGGCTTTAACGGGGTTAACCGTGAAGGTGACTCCTTCGGAGAAGGGGTAGCCGCCGCCTTCGGTGATGCGGACTGTCTTGCCACCCGAGACCTTGGCAGTCACTTCGCAGGGGGCATAGACCATAGCTGCGAGGCCCTGGTCGTCGGAGGCGAACCATAGGTTGCGGGTGAACTTGGGCCAGCCCTGGTGCATATTGGCCGTGCAGCAGGGGAAGCCGGTCAGCGGGCCGAATGTGCCTTCCGTGCCGTTGTAGCTGGTCATAAAGTTGCGCAGGCGGCGGGAGACTTCTATCTGGTTGAGCTGCTGGTAGTACTGCCGGCCGTCAAAGGCGTCCGTGGCCTGGGTGGGGAGGGCGTTGAAGGCTATCTTCTCCAGCCAGTCGGCCCAGTCGGTGCGGCCGGTTATCTCTATCATCTTCTCCAGCGAGAACATCAGTTCCACCACGGAGCAGAATTCGGTGCCCTGGGTGGGGTTGCCGCTGTGGAGGAGCTCGTCGGCGCCGTACATTCCTGTGGGCCAGCCGAGCTGCTTCATAAGGTCCTCATATCCTGTGGCGCAGGCCTCGACATAGGCCTTGTCACGCGTGCCCTGGTACTGGATCACCGGGGCCTTGAAGCCCTGGGCGAGGTTGACGCAGTGGAGGCTGTAGAGGGTGAAGAGGGTGCTGTGGTCCGAGAGGCGGTCCTTCCAGGGGGCGGTCTGCTCGCGGAGGATGTCGCCCAGCTTCAGGAGGAACTTTTCGCCGGTTATGTTGTATAACCAATAGACTACCAGAAGGTTATCGGCTCCGCGCTCCACGGCCCAGTAGCTCCAGGTGCCGAGGGGTTGCTTGGGAAGCTGCTCCAGCTGGTAGCGGAAGTATTTGGTCATAAAGGGGATAACGCGCCCGTCGCCTGTGGCGTCGTAATATTGCTTGAGGAACTTCAGCACCACTATCCTGGGCCACCAGTCGTGGGTGCGGTCCCTCTGGAGGCCGTCCACGTTGGGGAGGTCTTCCGACGGGCCGAAGAAGCCGTCTTCCTGCTGGCTTGCGAGCGTCCATTCGACCCAGCGCTGGGCCTTGGCCTTCAGGGCGTCGTCGTCAAGGATATATGCCAGGGGGATGAGGCCGTCTATCCAGTAGGGGCCCCTTTCCCATTTGTCGCCGTCGCCTCCGAGCCAGCCGTTGCGGTCGCCCATAATGCCCGGGACCATTTCATCCAGGTGGCCTGTCATTCCGGCGGCCATCCTCTGCATCTGGTCAAGGAGCCAGCCCTGGGGCTTGACGGCTCCTATCGGGAGCTCCATATAGGGCTTGTGCACAAGCGGCTCCCGGTTGGGTGTGTAGAGGTCCCCGGCCGAAGCGGCGAGGGGGATGGTCAGCAATGCCATGATCAGTAGTCTTCTCATTATTGCACTAGTTTGATTATTATCGGGTTGTTCCCCCTGAGGGCTTCGAAGGAAGCCTGGAGGAGGGTGTATTCTTCGGTGTCGGTGTAGGAGTAGTCCAGGGGCTTGCCGTCAAGGGTCACGCTTTCGAAACGGGTGCCCTTGGGGAAGGCGGGGCAGAAGTCGAGGGTGACGGAGCCTGTGGAGGATATGGTGTAATGGACTTCGCCGTCATATTTACCCATATCCATCCCTATCCGGGTCTTTCCGACCTTGAGGTTGGCCGCTTTCAGGGTGTCCCATTCATCGGGGAGCCTGGGGGCGAGGGTGGCGTTGCCGCTGACCGCGTCGGCCTTCCAGCCGAGCATTCCCTGTAGGGCGGGGCCTGTGACCGCGGTCTCGCTCCAGCACTGGTGGCGGGTGATTCCGCCCGAGCGGTAGGCGTTGCCGCGGAGCACTTCAGGGACGCGGCCGTGGGTGGGGCTGTCGTAACATAAGAGGCTGGCCATCAGGTGGTTGAAGCCTTCCTTATAGCGGCCCACATAGTATTCCGCAAGGGAGACGGAGCCGGTGAACAGGGGCCAGATGTTGCTTTCGTCATATGCTCCCACGCCTTCTTCCGGGCGGGGGTCGTTGGTCTGCCTCACGCCCCAGGGCTGGGAGAAGTCGGGGGCGGCATATTTGCACACCATCTCGTAGGACCTGTCGTGGTCGGTGACGCCGAGCCAGACGGGGACTGACGGGAGGGCGAGCATAGCGGTGGAGTAGGTGCCGTCGGCGTTCAGGCCGTAGTTGTAGTAGCCCTTTTCGTTCCAGAATTTTTCAAGAAGGGGGGCGACTGTCCCGGCAGCTTCCAGATATTCGGCAACCTTCTGGGCGTTGCCTTCCACGGCCGAGAGCCAGGTGGCGTCCAGCAGGGCGCGTTCCCAGATGCCGCAGAGGTAGAACTCGGTGTGGCCGACGAAGTAGTCGCCGCCTTCGAGCCAGCCGTGGCCGACGTGCTCAATCTCGATGAGGCCGTCGGCGTTGGTGTCGGTGGAGAAGCAGAAGTCCATCGCCCGGTGGACGTTCTCCATATGTTTAAGGACATAGTCCACATCGCCGGTGGCGCGCAGGTATTCGGCCATCAGGACGACCATAAGCGGGGTGGCGTCGGAGGCGTCGAAGTGGTCGGAGCCGCTGGTTGTGAGCTCGTGGAAGATGGGGCCGTTAATGCCCTGGAAATCAGTGAGAAGGTCCAGTGTGAGGCGGACTGCTTCGAAGTCTCCCATCGCCAGGAAGGCAAGGGCCGAGAGTTCGCTGTCACGGCCGAAGTACCAGGCATATCCCGGACGGCCGCTGACGCGGTGTCCGCCGCCCCAGCCGCGAAGGGATGAGGAGTAGCCTGCCATAAGGGCCGTTCCGAGGCCGGGGGTCTCGGCGAGGAACTGACCGGCGCTGACGGTGGCCCAGCGGTAGCCTTCGTTGAACGCCTGGTCGGGGGTCACTATCGATGCGGTGTTGGCAAGGTAGGATTTCCAGTAGTCCCTGCTGTCTGTAAATATCTTATAGGGGTCCTTGATGGCTTTTGCATATGAGGCTTGGGCCCCTTCCAGACCTTCGCTGCCGGCGGCCATCACTACGTCCAGCGCCTGGCATCCCCTGACGTCGAATTCTATGCTGACGCTGGCCTGGAGGAGGTCTTCCCTCGTGCGGCCTTCGCTGAGCACCTTGCCGGGGGCATTGGCTCCGAGCAGGGAGACGAATTCGCCGTCGCAGGCAGATATGCAGTAGCAGCCGGCCTTCTCGGACCAGCCTGCCTTCAGCGACCCGAGGGCATTCTCGTCATAGGGCCACATATAGCGCATATTGGAGGCGAAGTCGATGGTGATGCGGTCCAGCTGGCCCTCCCACTCGTAGTGGGCCACCGTGACTGGCTCCTTGATGTGGGGTACCAGCACTTCGCGAATACTGACGCCCTCTGCCATATAATTGCGTATCAGGGAGTTGAAGCGGAATTCCACGGGCTCTGCGGGGCTGTCCAGGCGGGTGTCGCCGGCCTTGGCGGAATAGGCCTTAAGGGACATCACGGGGTGGGTCCATATCTCCTTGATGCCGCCCTGTTCTTCGCTCACCGCGAGGGTCCTGCGGCCCGGAAGGGTGACTTCGGCGCCGCGGGTGGCTTCGAAATGCAGGGCGTCTGCGTCGGTGCCGGTCTCCCACTTTACTGCCTTGGGGGCCTTGACGGCCAGCAGGGCGGGGCTTTCAAGGATGACGTCCGTCTTGTCGTAGGACCAGTAGCGGGCGGGGGATTCCATCTTGCAGCCGAGCATATAGTTCACTGCATTGCGGGTGAACTTGTGGAGGACGGCTTTGTTGTAGTTGGGCTTGCCGTAATAGAGGAAGGCGCCGATACTGAGGATCTTACCTTTCCCGACGGGCTGTTCCCATATGACTTTGTCTTCGGGGTGGTAGAAGATCAGCTGCCACAGGATGGCGGCGATCCTGCTGCCTTCCGCCTTCGGCATATTGTCCCCGAACCAGCCGAGGATGCGGTTACGGTTGTCCTTGTGGCCGTGCCAGACATATGCTCCGCCCTGCAGGCCGTCGAAGAGCGGATGGCTGCGCCAGGCGTGGAAGCCGACCTTGCGGCCGAAACCGTCGTCGATTGCGTCCTCATAGCGGCAGTCCACCTCGCCGCTCTCCAGGCCCCACTCGTGGCCAAGCCGGACGGCCTCCATCGACAGGATGGCCTTGCCGCCCTTGGAGAGCCAGCTGGAGACGGTCGCACCGGCCTCGATTTCGGCTTTGGTGATTGCGCTTGTGTCCGTCCTGTGCCACCACAGCAGGTCGCAGCCTTTCAGGCCCTCGCCGGAGGAGATGGCCTCAGGGCCCTCAATGTCCTTGCAGTAGTAGCCCATCCCCTTGACCAGTTCGGTGATGGCCTCGGCCTGCGCGGCGTCATCGCAGATGAGCGCCACCTGGGGCTTTCCGCAGGCAATCACTGCGAAAACGGCAAGAATCGTGGTTAAAAGTCTGTGCATATGTGTTTCTTCTCTAGCAAAGATACTCAAACGCACGTTCAATTCCCACTAAAAACGTTTCAATTTTTGCAAAAATCGTCTCAATCGCTGATACACCCCGCCCTCTCGCGTCCCCTGTTGTCCCCAGTTGTGCCTGCCGGGACAGTGAGGGGCTGGAGTCCAGCTGACGGGAATGAGCCAACCCGGTCACTTGACGTCAAACTCCTCCTTTTAGCCACGCCGGGCGTGTCTAACGTCGTCAAACAATTTCCGTCATCCCGCTAGCACGGGACCGTTCCCTGCACAAGGCCACCGCACGATTCATTCCCGTCAATGTCCTCCAGCCCCTCACTGCCCCGACTGGAAAAGATGGATGTTTTTGGCCGTTTTCTGACCCCCATTGATTATCATCAATAATACCGTCACAGGTCGAATTACATCGCGTTGACCTGTGACGCTGATCCTGCCACAGAAGCGCCTGGAAGGGCATTTCGGTGTAACAGGTGGTCGAGCTCAAAACCGACCTGTGACGCTTGGGGCCCATTCCTGCCTGAAGAGGAGTGTGCTGAAGGACCGGAGTTTCCCGGGTGTCCGGGTGTCCGGGTGGCCGGGCTAGCTGCGGAGGTAGTCCTTGGGGGAGACGCCGAACTGGGCGGTGAAGCACTTGGAGAAGTAGGAGGTGGAGGAG
>CACZBP010000043.1 GCA_902779495.1 uncultured Bacteroidia bacterium | reverse complement strand
AGGGCCATGTCAACCCTCTCGCTAGCGCTTCCGGAGAGAGGGCCGATAGGAGTGAGGCCATAGCATGCCCAGTTCTTACCGTCCCTACCATCCATCAACTTGATACCAACTCTTGCCTGAGAATTGACAAGGCCAAAGAAGGTTCTGTCAAGCTTTATCTCAACACGACCTATGCCGTCAGCCCCGTAAACTCCACTACCAACAAACTGATCAGCAGTGTACTGGCCAAGAAGATTCTTCAGGCTCCAGATAGATCCACCATCTGCACCGGTGTACTGATAGACACCTGCTCCATCACTTGTGAAGGTGATATAGCCATTAGAACCACTATGGAGATTGTAAATCTCTATGTACCAGTTCAAACCGGAATCCACATAAGGTAACATTGTGTTATCGTTGTCAGTAGAAGTCAGCTTGCCACCAGTTGCATAGTCTCCATCATTGTCCACGAAGATGTCGAAAGGAATCGGGAAATTATTGAAATCCTCCTCAGGCTCGACGACTTCGAAGTAAATGTACATATTGTCATCGTCAGCAGCAAGCTTCATGGTACGGATACCATTGTATTCGCATTCGGCAGGAGTCAGCCATTCATTCTCGGCATACAGCCAATCTGCGAATGAGCCATCAACTGCAAAACCACCAGTGGGCTTCTCCCACTCGAAGACGAAGTCGAAGACATCGCCAGGAGCAACGGTCGCAGCAGCGAAAGGCTTCTCAAGCTTGGGAAGACCGACCTTTGAACCCCAATCCTTTGCGAAGTAGAGTTCCGCCTTGAGGTTGGTGGCGTTGAATGCTCCGGTCAGGATAGGGAGATCAAGCTCCACGTCGCCGTCAGCAGTAAGGTTGACAGGAGTGAAGATATAGTCATTTCCATTGCCGGTGAGAGCGGGAGCAGCTGCAGTAAGGTCTGCTGTAGCGCTGCCGATGAAGAACTTGGAGCCATCGGTAGGATAGAGCTCGAAGAAGACGAACTTGGCCTCCTTGGGAACGTTCTTCAGGGTCACGTGGGCAACACCGCTGAGAGTCTTCTCTGCGGGAACACCGTCAAGAGTGTAGGTGAGCTTGATGGGCTCGGTGGGATAATTCCAGTTGTCGATGCTGACAGTTGCGGTAGAGCCTTCGATAGTACCAACGCCGTCAGGAGTGATTGCGAGGTTCTCGGGTTCCGGATCGGGCTCGACAGCAGGGATGGTCGCGCCGTCAATCTTGAACAGGGACATACCTGCTACATCGGCGCCGGCAAGCAGATAAGCTTCGCCATTGACATAGGTGATTTCGCAATAACCTGTGCCATTGGAAGCACCAGCGCCAGCTCTTGCCGAAGGATCATCAGGATCGACGAGGCCGTACTTGACGGAGACTGCGTCTATATTCTCGATCGCGCCGATTCTCTGGAGGATATTGCCTTCGCCGTCGGGGATTTCGGCGACGTTCAGATAGGCCATCACACCGGTTGAACCGTCACTCTGAGCGACGACATAGGCGAGATAGTCCTTTCCATTTGCGTTGAAGAGGCGTGGATCATTGACATTGGTGGTGAAAGCAGGAAGTGCGCCATAGGTCTCGGAAGCATAGCTGTTCCACCAGCCGGCTTCGCCAAGCCAGGAGTTAAGGGTAATGGTACGGGTGTCCACCTGATTACCAGCATAAAGAGCAAGCTGGGCCTTACCAGGGCCGCCTTCAAGGATATAGATGCCCTGCATGGAGCCCTTGTCGTTAGTTACGAGGTACTGGGGCTTAACAGGGACAGGGTTGACGACGCCGTTGTTGACAGCGAACTGGAGGTTGCTTCTGCACTGAGCACCGCCGGTTGCAGGGCCAGTGTAGTCGACGAAGAGAAGGACACCTTCCTTGTCGGTTCCGAAGGAAGTCATCCTGTCACCGAACCTTACGCCTGCGGGCATATCGGCACGGGCATATGATGCAGCGATTTCGAAGCTGGTGAATTTGCCGGTATCGTCCTTGCCGGTGAGCTTGTAGATGGTGAGGTCACCATTGACCCACTGGGAGTCACCGCCACAGCTGGACGCATAGACTGCGTTGCCAAGGGTGGTGATGGCGTCTACCGTGAAGGTGCCGGTTCCGTTGAAGTCGGAGATGGTGGAAACATAGTTGCCCTGGAGGTCGAAGATACCTATAGCCTTGTTGTTGACAACAGGGATGTAGATATATTCTCCGCAGATGGTGGCGTTACGGTTCCAGTCAGTACGAGCAGGTAAAAGGTCATCATCCCAGGAGGCGTCGATCTTGTAGGACTTTGCCCACACGCGGGTAAGGACGGAGGGAACTTCGGGAATCTCAAGTGCGAGTTCGTCGAAGATGAGAACGTCAGCTGCCTTGATCTCGTGAGGAGCGGAGCCCTTGAGCTCAGCAACGGTAGCGCCGTTTTCATCGAGGACCTTGAAGGTCATGTTGTATTCACCGACGGGCAGAGGGAAGTTGAAGGTCATATTCTTCTCGGCGGTAACAGCATTGAAGGTGTAGGCCACCTCGTCAGCGCCTTCGCCTGCGGCAATCTTGCCATCGGCAACTGCAAAGTCACCGGTGACCTTCTTGTCGGTAACGAGGACGACCTTGACTGCACCGACAGGGATGCCAGCCTTGAAGCGGGCGACACCACCGACAGCGGAGAACTTCACCTTGTCGACGTCAATGTCACCGACCATAGGAATGTTGGTGTTGTCCTCTTCGAAGACATAGGAAGCCGGGAGATTGACTGTTACGTCAGCACCTACGACCTTGTGCGCACCGGCAGGATAGATTGCGACATTGCCGAAATCTTTACCGGGATCAACCGCCGCGGAGAAGGTGGCGGTCTTCTGACCGGCACCCTCCGCGAGTTTGAAAGTAACCAAATCGTCGCCTACGACCACGGAAAGAGCATCCTTTGCCTGCCAGGTAAAGGCACCGTTGTCTGAGATGGCGGCTTTGGTCTGGTTAACAGATGCACCCAGGGTAAGAACCTTAGTGGGAGCCTCCTCAAGAGCCACTTCCTTTACGGTGCAGGATACTGCAGCCATAGAAAGGAGAGCCATACCTATAAATAATACTTTCTTCATATTCATCAGTATTAGAATTTACCACCGGGAGTTACAGTAACATCAGGTCCTTCAACTTCACCCTCAAGAACGGGGCGTTCAGGGATGTTGATCTTGAAGGCATTGACAGTTCCCCTGCGGCCATCAGTCATGAAGGCATAGAGATTACCGTCAATGACCTGGAGCTTGAGGTCACCGGCATAGATCTCGTTGTTCTCATCTGTATCATAGCCTTCGGCCATAGCGACGAACATATCCTCGCCTATCTCGCCAAGCTTGATTACGCTGTTGAGGTCGGTAACGTCATAGAGGTAGAGGAAGTCGGAAGTACGGTTCCAGACAGGATGCTGGAAGACACCGTAGATCTTCTTTCCGTTGAAGGTGACGAGGTCCGTGCGGTAGATGTAGCCGCCCAGGAGACCGTCGATGACAGGATTCGGGGAGACGACATTCCAGTTGTCAAGACCAACGGTCGCGGTCCAGCCCTGGGTCAGGCCATCCTTACCGAAGTAAACCGGGTTGGCGCCGCCACCTGAGGCAAAGGTGAGGAGCACACCGTCTGTAATCTTGGTACCATAACCGCAGAGAGCGGAGTTGAAAGCATTCCAGTAGGATCCGAAGTTGCTGACGCGGATGTACTCATAAATCTTCAGTTCGCCGCCGGCGATATTGCGGATTTCCGTATAAGGGTTACCGCCATCTGCAAGGCTGAAGGTGAATGTACCTGCATCGAACGTGCCGTTCATCTTGAAGTTAGTGGGAGTAGGGCTGCCTACGCCAACGCCCCAACCACTCTTGAGAATTGCCCAGGTACGGAAACCGACAGGCTCATCGAGGGTTCCACCGACCTCTTCAATATTGGTGGTAGTGAAGACAGGCTCGGGCTGATCCCAGGTCGGGTCTCCCTCGTGGAAGCCTCTCTCATAACCAATGATGATGTTGGTGGCTGTGTCGTCACTGTCGAGCGAACGGACAGGAACGGGGAATGTGACATTCTTGTGTGCAGCACCGGTCAAGAGATCGAAGCCATAAATCACCTCATCCTTGGCGATCCACAGATGTCCGCCCTGGATGGCCTGCATAAGCTGCTGGCTGGTGGTGACACCGGGGATACCAAGCTCGCCGAGGGTCTTGCCCCAGATGCGCTCTGCGAAGGGAGCCTCTGCGTTCTGAGGAACGAGCCAGCCGTCCTGAGCTACGAGAGCGGGCCTGAAGATGTTGTTGGCAGCATCCTCAAGGCTGGCGGCGCTACCCTTGATGAAGCCCTGGTAGGTCTCATCGATGGAGTTGTCATTGGTGAAACCGTCACCAAGGACGAGGACGCCGTTCTGTGCATCGGAACGATAGTCGATGGCTGCAGAAGAACCGTTGTTGAACTTGTTGCCCTTTATGAGGAGGTCGCAGCCGGTGTAGACGCGGATGGCATAGGAATATGCACCTGCGAAGCGGTTGTCAACCAGATCCAGAGGAACGTTGAAGATCTGCATCAGACGATGTGTGCGGCCGAGGATCTTGGAGTTCTTGATGACATCCCTCTTGATAGCGGTGGGAGCATCACCTTCCTGACGGAAGTAGATTGCAGTTCCGATTTCGCTGCCGGATGCCTCATTTTCAGTATTGAGGGCGGTCACATCGAGGGTTACGTTGTCGAGGGTGACGCCATAACCGGTGGAGTGGACGTAGATGCCGAAGTTGTTGGGCCAGAGGTCAGGCATATTGTCTGCATCCTTGTCGAATGCGGTGAAGTTCCTGGCGGCGCTGGGCTTGATGGTGGCATTGACGATGGAGGTCTCGTTCTGGAGAATTTCGATTGCACCGTCGATGGTCTTGCCGTTACCGTCGATGGCGACGGGAACCTTGACCTTGCGGCCGTCAACTACGATGTTCTCCTTGATATCCTCGAGGATCTTGATAGCGGCAGTGCCTTCAGTGAGAGCCTCTGCGGCAGCAAGGGCGTCAGCGACAGTGCGATAAGTATTGTCATTCATCGCAACGCTGAAGGAAAGCTCGTTGTAGGCGAGGACGGTTCCGACTGCAACGGTGCTGGCGGCTGCACCTGCCTTCTCGAAGAGAGGAGCGCCGGCTGCATCGAGGATCTGGAGCTTGAGGTTGTACTCACCAACGGGGAGAGGGAAGTTGAAGACCATGTTGGGCTCGACATTTGCGATGGTGTAGGCCACCTCGCTGGCGCCTTCGCCAGCTGCGAGGGCAGCCTCTGCCTGGGTAACATCGAGAGTGAAGTCACCTGAGATCTTCTTGTCTGCGGAGAGGACTACCTTGGCTGCACCTGCGGGCATATTGCTGACAGGGAACCTGACGACACCGCCGATGTACTTCATCGCCACGGCATGGTCGGACACTGCACCGAGCAGAGGAACGTTGGTGTTAGCTTCCTCGTAGACATACTCTGCGGGGAGATTGACCGTAAGAGAATTCCCGGCAAGGGCGTGGGCACCGGCGGGATAGACGGCGACTTCGCCCATCTGGGCTTTGGCGTCGAGAATGGCGGTGAAATCTGCCTTGTCAGAACCAGCACCTGCGGTGAGTTTGAATGTCACGAAACCACCGTCGGTGGCAACTGACAATTCATCGCCTTCCTGCCAGGTGAACTTACCAGCGTCGCTGATAGCGGCTTTGGTGTCAGAGAGAGCAGCACCGAGGGTGACGACCTTTACGTCACTCTTGGCAACAGGGGCTTCCATTTCCCTGCTGCAGGAAACTGCAGCGAGGGAAAGGATAGCCAGACCGAATAATATGCTTTTTCTCATATCCTATATATTATATATTCATATTAAAAGTCTCCGCCAGGAACGATGGTGGCATCGCCAGGACCGGTGACAGAACCGGTAGCGATTTCGATGCCGTCAAACTGGAAGACACTTACCAGGTTGTTGGTAATGAGGACAGCGACATAAGCCTTGCCGTCGATGATCTGGACAGCCATGTCAGCAGTACCGTTGCCGTTGGCAGCAGTGGGGGTGTCTATGACAGGAACCTTGGCAACATCATCGAGGGTCTTGCCGGAGAGGTTCTCATAGAGAGACTTGGAGCTGTCGATCGGGACGATGAAGATATCGTAGCCGGCATTGCTGCTGGAAGCCTGCCTTGAGAGCATTGCCATATAGTCCTTGCCTTCGAGGGTGAAGAAGCGGACGACGGCTGCGTTGCGGCCGATATTCCAGTTGCCTTCGCAGGTGAAGGTCTCGCCGTCGAGGGTGAGAACTGCAGGAGCATTGGCGAAGGAACGGTCTGCGAAGAGATATTCGTTCTGGCCGAACTTCACAAGGTGAGCCATGTTCGTGCCTGCATAATCAACACCGACCTTATCCTTGATAGCATTGAGAACAGGGTTGGTTACTACAGGAACAGGGTTGACGACTCCGTTCTCTACCTTGAAAATGTAGGCTGCGCCATAATTGAGGTGGTTAACGAGGACGATTTCGCCATTCTGCCATGTGCCGTTGAAGGTCATCTTGTCACCGATGCGGAGACCGCCACCGTCGTTGACATACTCGAGGACGACCTCAGCAGGGGCCTCGACATCGTCATACTTGTAGACACGGAAGGTCTGGGTCTCACTGAGCCTGAGGTTGCACACCAGGAGGGACTCCTTGTCACCATCCTTTACGACCTGGCAACCACTGACGGTGTGGGTGGACTCGCCGACCACGACCTTGGTCATATCAAGTTCCTTGACAATCCAAGGCTTCATAATCTCGAAGTAGTAGATGTTTGTCTCACCACCCTTCTGACGAGGCATGAAGACATACTTGGAGGACATTGCTACGGAACGGTTCCAGTCACCGGCAACACCGGGGAGAGGTTCTGTGGCCCACCAGGAGTCATCAGCACGATAGGCATACGGGAACTCAACGGCCTTGGGAACAAGGATACCGCCGTCGATCTGCATCATAGGAGGATTGAGCTCCGTCTTGGTGATATCGTAGGTGCCGGTTCCACGGTAGAGGGCTACGATGTTCTCACCGGCTTCGTTGTTGTCTTCAACACCGTCACCGAGAACGACCTTGCCCTGGAAGTCGCTGTAGAAGTCGAGGGCATAACCGCCTTCGGTAAGGGCGGAGAACTTGTTGCCGGAAAGGACGACGTCGTTGCCTTCGCTGCGCATACGGATTGCATAGTTGGAGCCGCCGGAGACATAGGAGCCTTCGAAGACGTTGTCAATGAACTGGATATGTGCGGCATAGCTCTGGACGATACGTCCGCCGTGACCCTTGAAGGTAGAGTTCTTCACTATGGAAGAAACGGTTGCATCGCCTTCGATGATGAGGGCGGAACCGCTTGCGGACTCGTTGATTACCATATCGATAAGGACGTTGTCAAGGACAAGGGTCTTGTCGCTCTGGAAGAGGGAGACACCGGTAGGGTTGGCTGCATTCTTGTAGCCTACGGGGAGAGAGGTTGCTACAGGGATGATTGAGAGATCCTTGATCGTAACTGCGGAATTCTTGACCATGAAGGACTGGACGGTGACGTCTGCCTGGGCGGCACCTGCAATCACGAGTTCGACAGGGAGGTCTTCAATCTTGACATCCTCCGGATAGGCGCCAGCAGAAATGGTGATGTTGGCAGGGCCTTCGGTGAGGGCTGCAGCAGCGGTTATTGCCTCCTGGATGGTGGCGAAGCCCTGCGCGCCGTTGAGGACAACGGGATCGGCGGCTTCCTGATGGAGGATGATGGTCTCGAGGACGGACTTGCCGTCAAGGGCGACGATGTCCACCTGGCCGTCACGAGGGGCGCCGGTGGTGTTGGCATCGACGATGAGTTCGACGGTGCTGGTCGTGGTGGCCTTGGTGGGAGCCTTCACGTGGATCCAGCTCTGTGCGGTCTCTTCGATGACGACGTCGTATTCCATATTGGAGGTCACTTCGAGCTTGACTTCCTCACCGAGGGTGGCGATTGCGGTCACATCGGCTTCCTTGACTACCACTGCGGTTGCCTCGGCCTCGAAGGTGAGGGCCTTGATGGAGGTCTTGCCCTTGCCGTTGTCGGCGAAGACGAGGACCTTGCCGGAGACCACGGGATCGGGAGCAGTCACATTGACTACACCGCCCTTGCCTTCTGCATCGGGAACGACGACAGCCTCATAGCCGTTGTTGGCCATAACGTCGACGACAGTCTCAGCGTCGCCGCCGTTGAGGGTGTACTCGAAAGGAATGGTTGCGCCTGCAACGATACCAAGGCCTGCAAGCTCCTTGAACTGAAGGCCGAAAGGCTTCTCCATAGGGAGGGTGACGACTGTACCGGCCTCATCATTAAGGTAGAAGGATACAAAGCCTTCCTCAGGGTCGTCGACTACGACATTCTTGACGATGGATTCGAGCTCGACGGCAACATAACCGGCGCTGGCATAGGTCTGAAATCCGTCAAAGGAATAGAGAAGGTAGCCCTGGTAGACCGTGAACTGGGGCACAAGGGGCTGGCCGGTTACAGGGATAGGATTGCCGTCTCCGTCAAGGAGAGGGGTGGTGCCTATGGCCCAGTAGTACTCACCGTCGGCACCGAGGTAAACAGTCGGAGTGAGACCGTCGTTACCATCTGTACCGTCGTTTCCGGGCTCACCCTTGTCTCCGCAGACGATGGTGTACTTGGAGCCATCGGTGTAGAGGACGGTGTAGCCCTTGACAACACCTTCGACAAGGTAAGGGGTTACGGATTCGATTGCGATTCCGTCGGCCTTTTTGTCGATGAGAGCCTTGAGGGCTTCGACCTGGCTCTGGAGGGCATTCTCAAGGTTGGTAACCCTGGTCTCCAGATTGTCGACCTTGCCCTTGAGCTCAGTGTCATCATAGACTTTGCAACCCACTACGAAGAGAGCTGCACTCAGCAAGAGAACAAATAATGATTTTTTCATAGAAATGAAATTTGGTTATAGTAAAAACGTTGTGTTTTTCATTAGTGTCAGCGTGAATATAAAACGATTCACATTTACAAATATAGGAATAATATTCAAGAATGTGAATATATTTTTTAAAATTTTTCAACAACTTTTTCCACAAGTTTTTCATATCTTTGTAACAAATTACAGCACAGCTATGAAAAAAAAGGGAAAAATCTTCTTCTGGATAACGCTTATCCTCACCCTGGCACTGGCAGGATTCGTCTATTTCAAGTTCTACTTTGTCTTCGGCGACGGAGTCAAGGCAGGCGAACTCAACCAGTTCATGCTTAAAGGATATGTCTTCAAGACATATGAAGGCCGCCTGATCCAGGCCGGTTTCCGCGGCGGCAAGGCCGGCAGCGGAGCCTCCATCGAATCCTACATATTCGATTTCTCCGTCGAGAATCCGGCCGTGGCCGACTCGATGATGAGGCTGAGCGGCAAAACCGTCGAACTGCATTATAAGGAATATCTGGGAGCCCTCCCCTGGCGCGGTATGCAGAGGACGGTCGTGGACAGGATAGTCTCGGTCAATTCCCCCACGGCGGAATAAGCTATGAGGACGGCCCTATTCGTAGCGGCACTGCTGGCAGTCCCGGCAGTGTGCGCAGCCCAGGACGTACACCCCGGCTCAGAGTCGGGGAAATTGCTTTCTATGGAGCAGGTCATCCTTTCCAGGGACATTCAGCCCGGGACGACGGTTATGCCCAAGGTCCGGGAAGAACTCGCCAAGTGCGGAATCCCCTTCTCCGACAAGCCCGGAAAGTATCAGGAAGTACTTGAAGGACAGAGCCTTTATTATAAAGGGGCGGACGGCCTCCGGCATCCGGTCGCAATCAGCAACGATCCCGCGATAACATATGGCCGGAGCGTCAGCCGCAACGAATTCGGCATATCCTCAGGCTGCTTCTGGTCGCCGGACAGCACTGCCCTGGCCTTCTACCGCAAGGACGAAAGCCTTGTGACGGAGTTCCCGCTTCTGGACATCACCACCCGTACGGGCTCGCTCAGGAGCATCAAATATCCTATGAACGGGATGGATTCCGAAAGGATATCCCTGGGGGTTTTCAATATCTCCCAGGGCAGCACCATCTATCTGGATGTCAATGACTTCGGCCCTGACAGATATATAACCAACGTCACCTGGGGCCCGGACGGAAAATACCTGTTCGCCCAGGTGCTGGACCGCAGCCAGAAGCACTGCCGGCTGAATATGTACCGCGCCAGCGACGGCTCCTTCGTGCGGACCCTCCTCAGCGAGGACAACGACAAGTATGTGGAGCCGCAGGACCCCCTGTATTTCATCCCCGGAGGATATCTTTTCGTCTACCGCACAGCCAACCGTGACGGCTTCCAGAGCCTGTACCTGTGCGACACCCTCGGCACAGTGCGCCGCATCACCCCCGTGGATGCCGATGTCCAGATGAATGCAATCCGCTCCAACTCAGTATTTTACACTTCCGCCGAAGTCTCCCCCGTCCAGAATCATCTCTTCAGGGTGGACATCAGGCAGCGCGGCACTGCAGCCCGCTCCAAGATCGGTAAACCTGTGCGCCTGACCTGGGAAAGGGGCTGGCACACGGTGAACGTCTCCACCGACGGGAAATGGCTCCTTGACAGGAACACCTCGCTGAACCTTCCTATGAGCATCGAGCTGCGCTCCGTCGACGGGAAGGAAGTCCTCTTCTCACACCGTGCCCCAGACCCCCTGGCGGAATATGCCACCGGCTCGGTCGAGCTGGGCACCGTCCCCAGCGCTGACGGTCTTTACGAGAACTGGTACCGCCTGATAAAGCCCGTGGGATTTGACCCTTCGAAGAAATATCCCGTCATCGTCTACGTCTATGGAGGCCCTCATTCCCAGATGGTTAACGATTCCTGGCTGGGGCAGATCCGCCTGTGGGAAATGTATATGGCCCAGCGCGGCTATGTGGTCTGGGTCCAGGACAACCGCGGCACCCAGAACCGCGGCCTGGCCTTCGAGCAGGCTATCCACCGCCACTGCGGCCAGGCCGAAATGGCAGACCAGATGAAGGGCGTGGAGTATCTCCTGTCACAGCCCTGGGTGGATGCCTCCAGGATAGGCGTCCACGGCTGGAGCTACGGCGGCTTTATGACCATCTCACTGATGACCAACTACCCCGACGTCTTCAAGGTCGGAGTGGCCGGCGGGCCCGTCATAGACTGGAAATGGTATGAGGTTATGTATGGCGAAAGGTATATGGAGACCGAGGCAACCAACCCCGAAGGCTTCGCACAGACCTCGCTGATCGGCAAGGCAAAGGACCTTCGCGGAAAGCTTCTCATCTGCCAGGGAGCGATAGACAACACCGTCGTGTGGGAGCACTCGCTGAGCTTTGTGCAGGAATGCATAAAGAACTGGATTCCAGTCGATTACTTCCCCTACCCTACCGCCGAGCACAACGTCTTCGGACGCGACAGGGTCCATCTTATGGACAAGGTGAGCCAGTATTTCTTTGATTACCTGGAGTAGGCCCTCCGGATGTCCTTGTCGGAAATCATAAAGACGGAAGCGACCTTGCGGTAGCTGCCGGTGCCGTCATCTTTCGGCCTCTCCGAAGGGACATCCACATAGGTGCCGTCGGGGCCCACCATTCCGGCAGAGCCTCCGCCATCGAGGTTGATGGCATCCACTGCACCGAGCTCCCGCATATATACCGCCATCTCGGGGATGGTCGCGCCGGCGCTGCCGCCAGCGTTGCGGCCGTCAACCACCAGCATTATCACCTTGCCGTCGGCATCGGCGCCGATGGCGGAACGGGGGTGACGGTTATATCCGGAACGGCCTCCGACCGCGTGGACTTCGCGGTGATAGGAATCTATCGTGACATCTTCGCCGTGATAAAGCAGCATAGGACCGGCACCTATGGCCTCCTCCGGCTCCCACAGCTCGGCGCCTTCGGTGGCAGTCGTCGGGGCGGAAGTCAGGTAAGTGTCTGTCCTGTCGTCATTTCCAAGCGGCGAGGGGAAGGCGTAAAGATAGCCATATGGGTCGTCCACGCAGGGATAGACCCAGCGGGCCTGGAAGGTGTGGTCCTTCATCATTCCGAAGGCTGCGCGAACCAGATATAGGCCTTCGTCATACCCGCCATTTGAATCGGCACCCGTGGTCATAACCGCATTGTTGTGGACAACAGGGCTGACGCTTCTGACGGAGCTGAAATAGCCGGCGTTGATGATGGCATATGGCGTGATCCCCTCGTCCTTGTAGTGCTGCCAGACGCCGCCTACCGTCGTGAAAGGCTTCACCAGGACGGCGTTGAAAACCAGGCGGGGGTCATTCATATCGACCTTGAAGTAGAATCCCTTTGCAACTTTTCCTTCGCCGAGGTCTTTCTCGAAAGAGCCGAAGCCCAGGGACTGCTCGAGAGTGACATCTGCCCAGGGGTCGACCGAAGCATCCTCGGAAGGATCCTCCGAAG
>CACZBP010000042.1 GCA_902779495.1 uncultured Bacteroidia bacterium | reverse complement strand
GGGAGAGTGGGTTATCATTATGAATATATCCCCCTCGGAGGGCTCCTCGATGACCTTCAGGAGCATATTCGCCGTCTGCTGGTTCATCTTTTCGGGGAGATATATGACCATCGCACGGTAGCCCTGGGTCACGCTGGCTATGGAGAGCTTCTGCAATATGGCTTTGCCTTCGGCCACGGCTATGAGGCCGCTCTTCTTCTCGAAGCCAAGGGCCGCAGAGAGCTCACTCTCAAGGAAATAGGGGTTCTGCAGCACCAGCTCGCGCCAGTAGGGGGAGAACATATCGCACGTGAGGTCCTTGACCGCTCCGCCCACCTTGCTGCCCGAAGTGACGGGGAAGGTGAAACGGATTCCCG
The DNA here is from genome assembly GCA_902779495.1 of uncultured Bacteroidia bacterium. GTDB lineage: Bacteria > Bacteroidota > Bacteroidia > Bacteroidales > UBA932 > Cryptobacteroides. Next base: position 12,206 of record CACZBP010000042.1, on the reverse strand, counting down.
GATAGATGAGCTTCTCCACCTGATTGCAGGTCACGCACTTGCCGCAGGAGTCGGAGTCCCTGTCGCGGCAGGCCAGATACTGCAGGAAGGCCAGGACTATGGCCAGGGCTCCGCAGCCGTCGTTCTCATAGAGCATCATAGCGTGGGGAATCCTGCCGCTGTCGGCCATTCCCTTCAGGGCGGAAACCACGTCCGCGTTGCCTATGATGCCGGAGAATCTCATACTTTCCTTTCTGCGGTGAACCTGGCCAGGTCCGCAAGGTGCTCCCTTGCAGGGCCGGCAGGCAAAGTCTTGAGGGCTATTACAGCCATATCCACATATTCCCCAAGACGGCGTTCGGCATAGTCGAAGCCGCCGTTATCTTTCACGAAATCAACTACTTCCGCACGCAGCTCAGGGTGCTCGGCTATCTGGCCGACGCTGGAACGGACCTTCGCCTCGCGCTCCGGGCAGGCCTTGAAGGCGCCCAGCAGCGGGAGGGTTATCTTCCCCTCTAGAAGGTCCTGTCCGGCTGGCTTGCCGGTCGCCTCGCCGCCTATGTAATCCATTATGTCGTCCTTCACCTGGAAGGCGTTGCCGACATTGACCGCATAGGAGCGGATCGCTTTCTTCCGCTCGGGGGAGGCCCCCACGGAGATGGCGGCCGAAAGGGCTGCAGTCTCGAAGAGGGAGGCCGTCTTGCTGTAGATTATCCTGAGATAGTCCTGCTCCGTGGTGTCACCCTGGGAGGCCTTCTGAAGCTGCAGCATCTCGCCCTCTGCAAGGTCCGAAAGGGTCTTGGAGAAGAGGCGGAGGACGGTGTCCGTGTTGGAACGCGACTGGAGGATACGGTCCAGCGCCCGCACCAGCCAGAAGTCGCCCAGAAGCACCGATGCCCGGGAGCCCATAAGGTTCATAACCGTGGGACGGCCGCGGCGCACGGGGCTGTTGTCGGCCACGTCGTCGTGCAGGAGGGTGGCATTGTGCAGCAGTTCGGAGGCAGTGGCGAAGCGTATGGTGTCTTCGGTCACGAAACCGCCGGAACAGGCCTTGGCAACCAGAAGCGCCATAATGGGACGGATATGCTTCCCGCCACCCCCGAGAACAGACTCGTTGGCACGGCTCAGAAGATCGATATCGCTGCGAAGCGAAGACGATATCATATCGTTCACCCTGGCCGCTTCAGGCCCTACATATTCCAGGATATCCTTGTACATCTAGAAGAGGAAGAGGGTAAGGGAAATGTTGAATCCGTTGAAACTCTTGCCGTTCTCGAAGGCTCCCTTCACCTGCTCGCTGACCTGCTCGCCGGTGACGTAGTTCTTGCCGTCATAGAGGTTGCCGAAGTTCCAGAAGTACTTGAAAGCGAGCTGCATCTGCCAGAATTCTATGCCGGCGCCTATGCCAAGTCCATATTCCACCCGGGGAAGGGCGGAGTTGGCGAAGGCCTTCACCTGCTGCTGTACTTCCTTGGCATTGGAGACCTTGTTGAACTGGGAGACGGTCTCGTTGACAGACATTGCATATCCTACGAAAGGCTCGGCCAGCAGGTAGGGCTTGAACAGGAGGAGGTCCAGGCCATACTGGACCTGGGCGGCAAGCTCCAGGTAACCGACCTTGGCGTTCAGGGTGGAGGTTACTTCCTTCAGGTCGCCGGTGGTTGTGTAGCTGTCCAGGGTCGCACCCTTCATCTGCCAGGAGAGGGAGGGCTGCAGGGATATGCCAAGGGCCAGGGGAAGCTGTGCCGTGACACCGACGTGGTAGAGGGCCACCTTGGAGGCGTCAAAGCCCTTCACGTCGCTTATGGGATTACCCTGGGCGTTGGTGGAGGTGAAGCCTCCGAAGACGCCGAAACGGGTCTCTCCTATGTGCTGCGCGGAAACCGCGGCCGCACTCGCCAGGGCGAGGATGGCCGTAAGTAGTATTCTTTTCATATGCGTGGTTTTAGAGTAATTTGCCCAGTCTTTCGAGGATCTCGTCCTTGGAAACCACACCCACGGTCCTGTCCCTGACCTCTCCGTCCTTGATGTAAAGGAGGGTGGGGATGCTGCGGATGCCGAAACGAAGGGCGATGTCGTCGCAGTCGTCGACGTTGCACTTGACGACCGTGAATTCAGGATGCTCGGCGGCTATGTCGTCAACCGTCGGGGAAAGCATGCGGCAGGGGCCGCACCATACTGCCCACATATCCACGAGGACGGGGTTGGGGCCGGTGATGATATCTTCGAAGTTGGTGTTTGTAGCAATTTGTACCATATGCGTTTATTTTAAGTAAGTTTCTATATTCCAGGCATATGCCTTGAGGCCAAGGTCGTGGTTCGCAAGATCCTTGCGGCGGAGCCTGTCCATTATATCTTCCACCTTTTCGTCTTCCACCATCGTCAGGACGGCGTGGTTCTGGGTGGGCCAGGCGTGGTTGCCGAGGTGGGGCTCGCCGTCAAGGGAGCCGCGGCCGCCTATGTCTTCCCACTTGGTGAAGCCGCGCTGGCCGCACTCCTCCAGCAGGGTGGTTATCTCTTCGTTGTAGGCCTGGTTGTAGGCTATGAATATCGCTTTCATCTGGACTGCCTCCTTGCTATTCTTCTTGCACGGTGCTCGGTGAAACCGCAGTACACCGTAGGGATTATTATCAGGGTGATAAGGGTGGATATGCTCAGGCCCCAGCAGACGACCATACCCAGGGAACGCCACATCTCGGAACCTTCTCCCCTGCCAAGGGCCATCGGCAGGAGGCCGAGCACAGTGGTGAGGGTCGTCATAAGGATAGGACGCAGACGGCTCCTGGCGGCGGTGACAGAGGCCTCACGCACGCTCATACCACGTTCCTGGCAGAGGATGGTGTAGTCTATCAGCACGATACCGTTCTTCACCACTATACCCACCAGGATTATTATACCGACCATACCCATCACGCCGAGGGCGGTGTCCGTGGCCCACAGGCCAAGCAGCACGCCGACAGCGGCGAAGGGGATGGAAAACATAATGACGAAGGGACCCATAAAGGATTCGAACTGGGAGGCCATAACCATATAGACCAGGATTATCATCAAGGCTATCAGGAGGATAAGGTCTCCGAACATCTCCTGCTGGTCCTCATAGTCTCCGCTTATGACGGGGGTGATTTCCTGGGGGATTTCGGATTCGGATATTATCCTGTTGGTGGCAGCAACCGCCTCGCTCAGGGCCTTGCCTCGTGCTACTATTCCGGTGACCTTGATCAGACGGGAGCGGTTCTTCCTCTCGATGGTCGGAGGCACCTTGGACTCGACCACGGTGCCGAGCTCCTTGATACGGATTCCGCGGCCCATCTGGTTGTAGACCATTATGTTCTCGATGTCCTCGATGCTGCGGCGGAATTCCGGGGCATAGCGGACACGGATGTTGTATTCGTCTCCGGCTTCACGGTAGAAGGAGCCGACCGAGCCGCTGATGGCGGCGCTCAGGGAGGCCGCCGCCGTGGTGGAGCTCAGGCCGTTGAGGGCGAGCTTCTGGCGGTCGAAATCCACCTGATACTCAGGAGTATACTGGTCGCGGCTGATGAGGGCCTGGGTGAAGGAAGGGTCGTCGAACATCTTCTGGCGGATGTCCCTTGCCACCGCTTCGGTGGTCTGGAAGTCATAGCCATATATCTCCAGCACCACGGTGGAGGCTCCTCCCATACCGCCGCCTTCGGAGACGTTGTACTTCTTCAGCTCGGGGAATTCGCGAAGGTCAGCACGGATGATGTCGGCAATCTCGAAGACAGACCTCTGACGGTCTTCCATACTGCCGATATTGATGTTCATCGTGATGAGGTAGGCTCCGTTGCTGCGCATAGAGGCGAAGGCGTTGTCGCTGTCGGCCTGTCCGAAGCGGTAGCTCATCACCTTGATCTCCGGAACATCCTGACGGATACGCTGATAGATCCTTTCAGCAACGTCACGGGTCACATCCTGCGAGGTGCCTATGGGCAGCTCGATGGTGGCCTGCATACGGCCCTGGTCGGCACGGGGGAAGAACTCGGTCTTGAGGCCGGGGCCGAGAAGGACCACCACTGCGGCGAAAATCACGACGGCCGCCGCAAGGATTATCTTCTTGTGCTGCATACACCAGGCGATGACCTTCGAGTAGCCGGCAGAGATTGCGTTAAGGAAACGGTTCACGGGGCCGAAAAGTATCTCGTGGGCCCGGGAGACCTTGCGGTCGGGCCTGAGCATCTGGGAGCACATCATCGGCACCAGGGTAAGGGCGGCCGTGGTGGACACGGTCATAATGATGCTCACAATCCATCCCAGCTGCTTGAACATCACTCCCGACATACCCTTTATCATAGTCAGGGGGAGGAACACGCACAGCATCGTGAGGGTGGAGGCGATGACGGATATACCCACCTCGGCGGTGCCGTGGACTGCCGCTTCCTTGGGCTTCTCGCCCCTCTCGATATGTGTCGTGACGTTCTCAAGGACCACTATGGCGTCGTCCACCACCATTCCTATCGCTATGGAGAGGGCGGACATCGAGACGATGTTCAGCGAGTTGCCGGTGGCAAGCAGATACATCAGCGAGGCGAGAAGGGCTATAGGAATGCTGAGCACCACTATTATAGTACCCCTCCACCTTCCGAGGAACAGGAACACCACCAGCATAACCACGAAGAAGGTTATGGCTATGGTCTCTATCAGGGAGTTGATGGTGTTGATTATGTTCGTGGAGTTGTCCACCACCGTGGTGAAGTGCACGTCGGAAGGCAGGTTCTTCTCGATGTTCACCATCGCCTTCTTGACGTTGCGGATAACCTGCACGGTGTTGGAGCCGGACTGCTTCTGGATAATGATCTGGGCGCCGCGCACTCCGTTGGTATATGACTCCTGGGACTTCTCCTCAAGGCCGTCATAGACGCGGGCGACGTCCTTCAGGTAGACCACTCCGCCGCCGCTGTAGCCCACCACCAGGTCGAGGAGCTCCGAAGGGTCGGAGAATTCTTTCTGGACACGGAGGGTGTAGGTTTCGGAGCCGATGTCTATGCTGCCGCTGGGGACATTCCTGTTCTCGGCGGCGATTATTCCGGACAGCGAGGTGATGGACAGGCCATATGCTTCCAGCTTCGTGGGGTCGCAGAAGACCTGTATCTCACGCTTCGGGGCTCCGGCCACGGAGACGGTGCCGACGCCGCTCACGCGGGCCAGGGGGGTGGCCACGTCGTCGTCGAGGATCTTGTCAAGCGCCGAGACGCTCTGGTCGGCCGTGGCCGCCATAATCATAATCGGCATATCGTCCGCGCTGAACTTGAAGATCATCGGCAGGGAGGCTCCGTCGGGGAGCTGCGAGTTCACCATATCCAGCTTGTCCCGGACGTTGTTGGTGGCTTCCTCGATGTCTATTCCATATTCGAATTCAAGCGTCAGGACACTGACGTTTTCCCTGGACTGGGAACTGAGGTCCTTCAGGTAGCTGACTCCGTTGAGGGAGTTCTCAAGCACCTTGGTAAGGTTGGTTTCGACGTCTTCGGCGCTCGCTCCCGGGTAGGACGACATCACCATGATGACGTTCGACTCCATATCCGGGAAGAAGTCGATGGGGAGCTTCGTCAGCGAGAAAACTCCCAGGATGGCGAAGGCCAGGAAAACGAGGAAAGTCGTTACCGGGTTGTTGACTGCGGTTCTGTAGATACTCATCTGACCTCGACCTTTATACCGTCCTTAAGATTTGCCTGGCCCTTGGAGACTATCGTCTGGCCGGGCCTGAGTCCGGCTGTGACCTCATATTCGGTGCCCATATGGCGGCCCAGGGTGACGGGCACGTACGACACGGTGCTGTCCTCGTTCAGGACATATATGAACCTCTGGCCGGTGCCTTCCTGCTTGACGATGGCCTGGTCAGGAACCACTATGCTCTTGTTGATTCCGAAGGTCACCTTCACCCTGGCATACATTCCCGGGCGGAGAACCTTGTCGGCGTTGGTCACTATGACCTCGGCGTTGAAGGTGTGGGTGACGGGGTCTATGGTGGGATAGAGGCGGTTGATCCTGCCGGTGAAGGTCTTGCCGGGGAGGGCGTCCACGGTTAGGGTCACGGCATCGCCTTTCTTGATGCGGGTGTATTCGCTCTCGGACACGCCTACCAGCAGCTTCACGGGATAGACCTGCTGGACCGTGAAGATGGGCATCGACATCGCATACATATCGCCGGCGTCATAGTTGCGGGCGGATATGAATCCGGTGAGGGGGGAACGCAGGATGGTGTTTTCCAGGAGGTTCTTGTAGGTGGACTTGCGCACGTTGTAGGCAAGCTCGAGGGCTTCGAGGTCCGACTGGGCGACACCGCCCTGGGCGTGGAGCTCACGGATGCGGGAGAGCTCCGTGCTGTCGTTGATCATCTGCAGGCGGGTCTGGTCGAGCTGGAGGCGGTCCATCTCGGCAAGCACCTGGCCTTTAATGACATAGTCGCCGACTTCGGCCTTGATCGAACGGATGCGGCCGGAGGTCTGGGAGACGATGTTGTTCGTCGCGAAGGGCTGGACGGTGGAGGAATACAGGCTTTCCTGGGGAACGTCCTGCACCCTGGTGATTATGGTCTCGACTACGGGGACCTTCTCGGCCACGGGGGCTGCGGCCTGCGAGGCACCGTCTTTCGCGGACTTGTTGCCGCAGGCGGTTGCCGCTACTGTAACTAACAGAGTTATAATTATTTTCTTCATATTCTTACCTGTTTTCCAAATCTACGTTGCCCTGGTCGTCTATCCAGTCGTGGCCGAGCATCTGCTCGAGATTTGCCTTGGCGACCATAAAGTTGTATATCGCCTGGGAGGCGGAGAGCTTGGACTGGGTGAGGACCAGCTGGGCGTCGTTGAGGTCCGTGATGGTGCTCTTTCCCACGTTGTAGGACTTCTCCGATATGTCATATGCCTTCTGGGCCATCTCCACGGCCTCGCCGGCGGCGTAGTAGCTCTTCATATTCGTTTCCATCGTGTTGAGGTGCTGGCGGATGCCTATGCGCAGCTGGCGCTCGGTGTTGATCCTCTGCAGGTCGAGCTCCTGCTGCTGCACCTTGGCCTGGCGGACGCTGTTGAGGTTCTTAAGGCCGGTGAATATCGGGATGGAAAGGCTCAGGCCTACGAAGGAATACGGTGTCCAGCGATATTCCGCGAAGTTGAAATCGTTGGTCATCGCGTTCATACTGTAGGAGAAGTTGACGCTCAGGGTGGGAAGGTTGGCATAGGTCTGGATCTTCACCGTGGAGGCAAGCTGCTCGGCCTGGATGGCGAGCTGGCGCATCGTGGTGTTGTAGTCCAGGGAGGCCCTTTCGCCTTCGGTTATGTCATACAGCATATGGGTGGCATAGTCGCCCAGGGAGCCCATCGTGTCTATGTCTGTGTCGAGGTCTATGCCCATCACTGCCTTGAGCTGCCACAGGGCGAGGATCACCGCGCTTTCGGCGTTATAGACGTTGGGGATGGCGTTGGCGACATTGGCCTTGGCCCTGGCATAGTCCAGTTCGGAGGCTTTCTTCACCATATAGCGCTTCTCGGTCTGGCCGAAGTTTTCGACGGCGTTCTCGTAGACGTCCTTGTAGACGCTGAAGGCCTCTTTGGCCATAAGGACCGCGTAGTAGGACTGCTTGACCTGGGTTACGGTCTCAAGGCGCGAGGAACGGGCCTGCTCCACAGCCAGCTCGCAGGCCTTGCCGGCGAGGGATATGCTTTCCCAGAGCTGGAAGTTGATGAGCGGCATAGCGGCGCTGACGCCTCCGTTGAAGGAGTTCCAGCGGCCCACTGCGAAGCCTTCGTTCGAGGAACTGGACTGGGTCTCGTCCGTGGTGGGAGGGGTGTAGGGAGGAATCAGCAGGCCTGTGCCCTTGATTATCTCCTGGATGTAATAGTTGATGGGATCCATCGCCGAGGCGAACATACTCGCCATTCCGCCGCCTCCTTTGCCTTCGGAGGAGCTGTCGTCGTCTCCGCCCATATACATTATCTGCTTCTTGATGGTCCTCTGGTAGGAGCCGGTGGCATTGATCTGGGGGAAGAGGGCGGCATATGTGCCCCTTTTGGCATAGGTGGTGCGCTTGATTTCCATATCGGCGACCTTCACCGATACGTTTTCGCTCAGGGCGATGCGCAGGGCGTCCTCAAGGCTGAGTACAGCCGTCTGTACCGTGTCCCGGGGAGGGTTCTCAGCATACTGGGCCCTCGCTGCCAGGCACAGGGACAGGGAAAGGATTAACGCTGCTGAAAGTTTTCTTATCATTATTTCTGCAAACTGTGCACGTTGTTGGTCTTGGGAGCGGGCTTGGGGGCAGTGCGGACAGGCTGGGGCTTGTCTATCGCTGAAGGCTTGCCCTTGAGGATGCTCCAAATGAGGATTACTATTCCGGCCACGATGAAGGGAATGCTGAGGAGCTGGCCCATATTCAGGACCATATTCTCTTCGAAGCCCACCTGGGGTTCCTTGATGAACTCGATGATGAAACGCATTCCGAACAGGACGGTGAAGAATATGCCGAATATGGTGCCGCGGTTCAGGCGGTCTATCTTCTTGACATACATCCACAGGAGGACAAGGCCCAGGATTATGTAGCTCAGGGCCTCATAGATCTGGGTGGGGTGCTTGGGCTCGGTCTCGCCGTTGCGCTCGAACACCACGCCCCAGGGGAGGGTCGTCACGTCGCCGTAAATCTCTGAGTTGAAGAGGTTTCCTATCCTTATCAGGGCGCCGGCGAAGCATATCGTGATGCAGAGCCTGTCCACCAGCCAGAAGAAGTCGAAGCCTTCCTTCCTGCCATATTTGCGGGCAAACCAGATCATACCCAGCACCAGGGCTATCGTGCCGCCGTGGCTGGCGAGGCCGCCCTTCCAGGGCATAAATATCTCCCAGAAGCCTTCCCAGCTGCCGAGGTAGTAGTCCGGCTGATAGAAGAGGCAATGGCCCAGGCGGGCACCCACGATGGTGCATATCAGCAGGGTGTACAGAAGCGGGTCAAGCAGCTTCTCGGGAACGCCTTCGCGGCGGAAGAACCATCTGAATATATACCAGCCGATGATGAAGCCGGACACGAAAAGGAGCGAGTACCAGCGTATCTCCAGGCCGAACAGCCGGAAGATCACCGGATCCACATTCCAATGGATAAAAAGCAGGTCTGTCATAATCTATCTATAATAACTTACAAAGCTACAATAAATATTCCAAAAAACCCGCTTTACCGCCCTCTTTTTGCCTTCCCTGCTCTTTTTGGCCCCCTTCTTTTTGCCTTCCCCACTTCTTTTGCCGCCTTTTTCCGTTCCCGATATGCCCTTCCCCCGTTCCCAGAGGCGCCCAATCTCCGTTCCGCATCCCCTCCCCTCGCTCCCTCTCTTCTCCTTGCCACCCCTTCTTCTCCGCCTCCGGCTTCGTTCCTCCGTTTCTCATCTTCTTCATTTCTCCTTGCCCTCCTTCTTCTTCGCCTCCGGCTTCGTTCCTCCGTTTCTCCTCTTCCTCTTTTCTCGCTCCCTTCCCCAAATCCTCCTCTTCTGCATACTGATTCCCTCCCCTTCCCGACTCTCTCCCCGCTGCGTAACAAGTCCGCCCCTCCCACCGTTTCCCTCATCGTTCCCTTCCTGTCCGCCCCCACCGTTCCCTCTTCTACTCTTCACAGCGTCAAAGGCCTGCTACTCTCCTCCGCCCTCTCCCACCGTCACAGGTCGAATTTCAGGCCGACCACCTGTGACACCGATATGGCCTCCCAGGCCCCTGGAAGGCCGAACCACCGTCACAGGTCAAAGCCATCAAAATCGACCTGTGACACTCAGGGCGCAGAACGCCGGCATTCCCGGACTATCCTGTTGCTGCATCTTGCGGAGAAGGACCTTGATTCCCGAAAGCATTCCGGGGCGGGCAAAAAGTATCATAATCAAAAGTACATACGTGAATAAATGCAAAAAGATACGAATCTTAACTCATAAAAGTACGAATCTTAACCTCGGTTACAAAAAAACATCCCATATTGCGGCTATGAAAAGATTGGTAGATATAGTGTTCCCTGATGGGAGTTGCGGAACAGCGGCGCCTTACCACGTCAGTCTGGAAGGCCTTGAGTCCTCGGTCCTTTGCCGCGACGATAAGGATTACGACGCAATGATCAAGACAATGTGTGTCAGCGCGAGACGTAAGAACGTAGTGATAATCATCTTCGTGGTCGTCTCCAACCATGGTCACTCCGCCGTATTGGCTGCCTGCAGACAGGACGCAGAGGCTTATGCCGAAGAGGTGAAAAGGATATATTCGATGTGGTTCTCCCGCAGATATGGAGAGCACGGGGTTATGAAAGGAGTTGATGCCCAGGCACTTAGTCTGGAGTCGAACAGCCATGTCCGCAATGCTCTGGCATATATTCCGAGAAACGCCATCGACAATGGATGTAAAGTAAATGAATACAGATGGTCGGGATACAGTGCCATGTTCCGGGGGATGCCAAGGGTGGGAGTCCGGGCAGTGGCGGCGCTCAGCAAACGGGAATGTCACAGATTAATGCATACATCCGATGACCTCACCGGTGTCAGATGGGCGTTGGATGAACGTAATGAGTTGATTCCTGAGAGTTTCTGCGCCTGCTGGTATCTGGAACAGGCTTTTGAGAACGACCAATCCTATTTTATGCGGGTCATCGGCGGCCTCAATTATTCCGAGATGCAATATGAGCTGGTGGATAAGCCGCGCAAGATGATGACAGATGGTGAGATGCTCCTTCAGGCCGAGGATCTGGCCTCGAGGTGGTTCGGAGCCAACCTGGCCAAGTTGCCGATCCCGAAAAAGATTCGCATTATCTCCAGTCTGTGGCGCACCTGCCACACAACAGTTTCACAACTGGCCAGGGTGTCCGGATTCAGCAGGGAATATGTCAGCGCAATCACCAGCCGCTGATCCCCGGATATCATCGCCCCATTCTTCGTTCGCTCCTCTCTTCTCTGCTTTTCTATGGGTGCTCCTGCCCTTCCCTCCCGGCGTCAGAGTTCTTATCCGTTCCACCGTTCCCCGTTCCGCCCTTCACGGCGTCCTAGTTCTGTTCCCCAACTCTTTTCTCCTCATTTCCATCCCAGCATCACAGTTCTGCTGCTCCCATCTTCCCCTCCCACCGTCACAGGTCGGCTCCTTTCCATCATTCTCCTCTTGCCCCCCTCCCGGCGTCATAGGTCTATTCCTCCTCACCTTTTTCATCCGACCCCTGCCACCGTCATAGCCCTGCTCTTCCCGCCGTTCTCATTTTTCCCTCCCTCTGTCATAGATTTGCTTCTCCTCACCGTTTTCGTTTGGCTCCTCCCACCGTCACAGGTCGAATTTCAGGCCTACCACCTGTGACACCGATATGGCCTCCCAGGCCCCTGGGAGGCCGAACCACCGTCACAGGTCAAAGCGCTCAAAATCGACCTGTGACGCTTTTGGTGACAGAAGGCGGTTTTCTTTCGAGCTGAGAAGTTAACCGAGGACGAACTGGCCGTCGCGCATCGTGAGTGTGCGGTCGCACATTGCGGCAAGTTCCGGGTCGTGGGTGACGATGACTATGGTCTGGCCGAGACGGTCGCGAAGGGAGAAGAAAAGGTTGTGGATATCCTGTTTGGTGACGCTGTCAAGGTTGCCTGTGGGCTCGTCGGCGAAGAGGACCGCCGGGCGGTTCACCAGGGCGCGGGCGATGGCCACGCGCTGCTGCTCTCCGCCGGAGAGTTCCGACGGCTTATGCGTCAGACGTGAGGCAAGTCCCATTGAATCAAGAAGTTCCTTTGCCCGCAGCCTCGCCTCTTTATCTGAGATTCCCCCAATAAGGGCGGGAATCATCACGTTCTCAAGGGAGGTGAATTCCGGCAGGAGGTGGTGGAACTGGAACACGAAACCGATCTTGCGGTTCCGGAACTCGGACAGGGCCTTCTCGCCGAGTCCTGCCACAGGAGTGCCATCGATCTCAAGGGTGCCGGCATCGGGCGTGGAAAGTGTGCCAAGTATCTGGAGCAGAGTTGATTTCCCCGCTCCGGAAGCTCCCACTATGGAAACGACCTCGCCCTGCGAGGCCTCAAAGTCGACTCCTTTCAGCACCTTCAGCGCGCCGAAACTCTTCTGGATGCCTTGTGCCTTTATGATGCTCATATCAACATGTCCTCATTATCAGTGCAAACTTACGAAATTCTTCCGAGAAAACCTTCCTTTTTAGCCCCTTAAGCGTCACAGGTCGAATTTCAGTGCTTCGACCTGTGACGCGTAAAGTGCCTTACAGATGCCTGGGA
>CACZBP010000041.1:14725-15803 GCA_902779495.1 uncultured Bacteroidia bacterium | reverse complement strand
GTTTGGGAGCGCCAGGGCTTTTTCCTGCGGGAGGACGTGGCCGCGGTCTATGGTGTAGCTTTCCACCTTGCCCAGGACCTCCAGGGTGTTGGAGATGGCTTCCGGGTGGTCCGGGAAGAGGGCGAGCATCTCCTCCTCGCTCTTGAGATATTCCTGCTGGGTGTAGCGGAGACGGTTTTCCTCGTCGATGAACTTATTGGTAGTCAGGCATATGAGTCGGTCGTGGGCGGGGCCGTCCTCCTTGCGGACGAAGTGGACGTCGTTGGTGGCGATGACCTTCACACCGTGCTTCTGCGCAAGGCGGAATATCTCCTCGCAGTAGGCCTTCTGGCCCTCATATGTCTCCTGGCTCAGGCCGGGGACTTCGGTCTTGTGGAGCATCACCTCCAGGTAGTAGTCCTCGCCGAAGATGTTCTTGTGCCACTCGATTGCGCGGGATGCGCCTTCAAGGTCACCTGCGAGAATATATTGGGGGATTTCTCCCACCATACAGGCCGATGAGCAGATGAGGTCTTCGTGATATTTCTCCACGACCTCGTGGCTGACGCGGGGCTTGCCGTAGTAGAGTCCCTCGATGTGGCCGGTGGAGACTATCTTCATCAGGTTCTTGTAGCCGTTGTAGTTCTTGGCTATGAGGATCAGGTGGTAGTACTTGCGGTGGGCGTTGTCCTTGAGGCGGTGGTCATAGTCGCGGGTGACATATATCTCACAGCCTATCAGGGGTTTGACGCTCGGATGCTTGCCCGCTTCCTTGAAGAATTCCTTGATGCCATACATATTTCCGTGGTCGGTTATGGCAAGGCCGGGCATTCCGAGTTCCTCCGCGCGGGCGAAGAGGCCGGCTATCGACGAGTGTCCGTCGAGTATGGAATATTGGGTATGGACGTGCAGATGAACGAAAGCCATCGTGGTATCTGTTAGTGAAAACAAAAGTAGTAAAAAGAGCCAATATTTGCAAAAGAATATGCAACGTCTGCCCCCCGATTTGCATCTATACAAAGTCGTCGGGACGGGTTTTGACAAAAATATGGCAGAAAATCAAAAACTTATGCTATATTTGCATTATAAACCCCCATTT
>CACZBP010000041.1:0-14675 GCA_902779495.1 uncultured Bacteroidia bacterium | reverse complement strand
TTCCCCGCTGCCCTGCGTGCTCAGGTCATCGAACCGGAAGAACTCCTGACGGAAGATTTGCAGATTATCCCCGCCGAGAAACCCAAGCCTGACGATCAGATATTTACACATCTGGCGCTGGGTGTGACTTTCCTCAACCCCTCCACGATAGTCCTCCCCAACGTGGCGACGACCATCACCCCCTACGTCCAGGTCCGCGCCGGCCTCGACTTCATAGGAACCCGCCAGGGCGGTTTCTGGCCCCTGCTGACGGTCTCGAATTTCTACAAGACCCCCATAACCCTCCCGAACATCCAGTTCGGAGACAACCAATATGACATCCAGGTCGACGGAACCGTGAATATGAGCGAACTCAAGGTGCTGTTCGACTTCTTCCCCGGCAAGCGCACCGGCTTCCACTTCACCGCCGGTTTCTTCTGGGATGTCTTTGCAGGAGGCAACTTCGTCGAGGTCTATACCGCAAAGCCCTTCCTCCCCCAGAGCGACTGGCAGACCCTGGGCGTAACATTCAAGAAGGACCCCTCGACAGGCGACTATCAGTACCGCCTCGCCACGGATGACAAAGGAATGCTCAAGCTTAACCTCCACACGAACCCCTTCAGGCCCTACATCGGCATAGGTTTCGGCCGTGCCATCCGTCCTGACAAGAGGGTCCGTGTCACCTTCGACCTCGGCGCCTTCTACATCGGAGGCTTCAAGGTCCAGGCCGACGTCCAGCAGCACAACAACCTCGGCGGCTGGGACACCAATAACCTCACCAGGTACACCCTCACCTCCGCGGACACCGCTGAATTCAATTCCAGCGACAACACCAAGCCCCTCGACGAGTTTGACATTTCAGGCATCCCTGTCGTGAACAGCCTCTTTGCCGACGAAAACGGCAAGGTGAGAATTACCGAGGCCCTCAACAAGATTAAATTCTCCCCCTATGCACAGCTTCACCTGTACATAAGGATATTCTGACGAATTTTTAACCATTAACTATTTTATACCATGAAAAAATCATTGATCATTCTTGCTGCACTGGCAATGCTTATGCCTGCAACATCCTGCAAGAAAACCGTTAATCCCGGTGGTGAAGTTGCCCAGAAGGACATCAAACTTACCGAAACTACCAACAAAGCCCACCAGGGAAAGATTGGCCTCTCCGCTACCAGCGCTGACCAGGTCGTTCTGAGAGATGGCGAAAAGGAACTGGTTGTCAGGGAAGTCAACCTCACCGGAACCCAGAAGGCTATCACAACTCTTGAAGAGAAAGACAATGCCGAGAAGAAGAGCTACAAGGTTTCCAACTATAGGATCGAAAAGTTCTCCAAGGCCCTTGATGGCTACACCTATATTATCGAAGGCATTGGCGAATTCACTTTCGTTCCCCAGTCTGACGGCTCCCTCAAGGTAGTTGCCAAGGTAGGCGGCACGACCATCGAGACCACCGGAACCCCCGTTCCCAACATCCCTAACGCCGACAACTCCGTGGTTGCCAACCTCTGCCGCGACTGGGCAGTCGAGGAAATCACCATCAATGTCTCCGGTGACGGTATCCCCGCAGGTGTCTCCAAGACCTTCACGGGCGAAGATGCAAAGGACTTCCATGTCATAGCCCAGTGGGTTAAGGACAAGGGTGTCGCCATCAGCGACAAGATACTCGGTAGCATCGTAGGCTACAAAGTAAAGTGCATTTCCTTCGACCCTTCAGGTGCTTTCAGCATTGACTTCACCGGAAAGGACAGCTTCGTCGGCAACTTCTCCAACGTCAACCTCGATGCACAGACCTTCAGCTACGTTTTCGAGAGCTACACCGAGAACCTCATCCTCGCAGCAAGGGCCACCGGTTCCTTCGTGTTCTCCCAGGAAGGTGGAAGTGATTACTGCGGCCTGACCATCAAGGGTGCTGTCAATTACAACGACAACAAAACCTATGAGGCAACGGTTAACTTCAAGCTCAAGAGCCTCTAATAATCACCGAACATCAATAACACAATAAGGGATGACCGCAAGGCCATCCCTTATTTTTGCGCCGCCCCTGGCTTCCCGCCAGGTCCGCCACCAAGTCCGCCGCTGCCCGGAATTAGCCATTTTGGGACACCTGAGTTAGCTGGAAGTTGACCTCAAAACTCGACGGGCTTTGCCCGTAAACTCGAGTCCGGCTGTCGGTCATCCTGCTGACGCAGGACCGTGCCCTGCACAAGGCTCACGCACGCCCCCTCACAAGGCCAACTCCATTCCCGTCATATTCGCTCAGTCCCTTACTGCCCTTCCGTCCTCCTCCTCACCGCAGTAAAAACAGGGGACCTGCCATTTTTCCGGCGTTTTTGTGGCAGGTGGGGTGATTTTGAAGGGGACCTGCCATCCAGGGGCCGTTTTTCTGGCAGGTCCGGCGAATCTGACCTCCTGTTGCGCTCGCGTGGGAATGCAGTTGTTGCTGGTGAGGGGTTGACGGGACCCAAGGGGTGGCGAAAGGGGCTGACTCAAAGCGAGTCAGCCCCTTAGGGTGCGTATGTGCGCCAGAGTTAGATTTTGGCGAGCTTGAAGCCGAGCTTCATGTCCTTGACGCTGTCGGTCATCGAGGTGAAGGTGTCGGAGGTGCCGGACTGCTTGGCGACGTATTTCAGAGCGCTCTTGAGGAACTCGAAGAAGCGGCCGCTCTCGAAGAGGACGTCACAGCCTGCAGGGGTCTTCTTGAGGTTGCCGGTGAGGTTGAGCCACTTGAGGACCTTGCCGAACTGGAGCTGGACGGTGTTGCCGTCGTTGAGGGTCTTCCAGGTGCCGCTCAGGGGAATTCCCTTGATGGTGCAGGTGAAGGTGAGGTCCTCGTTGAAGGTGAAGCCGAGGGCGCCCTTGGTGATGCCGATCTTGGCGAGGTACTCGTCGGCCTTGGCTTCCATAGTGGTGGCTGCGGCGGAGCCGGCGATGTTGGCAACGACGCCGTCACCGGTCAGGGCGATGGCTGCTCCGTCATAGGCCCAGTTGCCTACGAGGTTGACTGCCGTGAGGTTGCCGGTGTAGGAATAGATCACGCTGGAGAGGGTGTTGAGAAGGCCGGAGCCGTTGCCGGAACCGCCGAGAAGGCTGCCGAGGCCCTGCGCCGAAGCGCTGCCCGCCAGAAGCATCAGGGATGCTGCAATTGCAATAATCTTTTTCATATTATATTGAAGTTTAAAAGTTGTCACACTGACAAAGATAGTTATTTTGAGATGTATTTCAAAAACTGCTCCTTGTCCGGGGCGTCCGAGGATGCTATGCGGCCGCGAAGGCGCCAGACGCGGTTGTAGATGTACTGCTTGTCCTTTTCCATCAGGGTGGAAATCGTGGTGGCGGAAAAGCCGGAGGCGAGGTAGCAGAACAGCTGCAGGTCTTCGTCCTTGAGGCGGGGGAACTGGGCGCGGAAACGGCTCATCAGGCCGCCGCAGTCCTCGTCGAGGGTCTTCTCCAGCGAGGAGGTGTCGGTGCGGAGCCCTTCAATGACGGAACGCACCTCGCGAAGGACCTTGCCCTGAAGGTTGTCCGTGCCTTCGTAGATATAGTACTGCTCGCACAGGCGCTCGAGAAGGGCGGTGTCGCGGCCGGAGCGCGACGCCAGCTTGCCCTGGAGCTCCTCGGCTATGGTCATCAGCCTCTCGTTTTCGGCCTTCTGCTGTTCCAGCTGCTTGTCGTTCAGGACTTTACGCGTGATGAAATACCAGATGACCGACACCGTTATGGCCAGCAGGAAACCTATCACCACCCAAAGGCGGAGCTCCCTTTCGCGCGCCTCGCGCACGAGCCTCTCGGCCTCGGATGCCTTCCACGCCTCGATGTGCTCGATGATGTCGAGCGAGGTCATCGTGGCGGGCGACAGGCTGTCGGGGCCTGCCACCACCACTGCCGGCTCTATCTCATTAAGCGAGCCGGCCTCCTTCGCACCGCTGCAGGAGGAGGCCAGTAAAAGAACCAGAAGAAGGGTGAGGACCATTACAGTTTACGGAGCAAGTTGCTCATATTCACCTTCTTGTCGATGATGGAGCGGAGCTCCGAGATGGGGACTCTCACCTGCTCCATAGTGTCGCGGTCGCGCAGGGTGACCGTCCTGTCCACGAGGGTGTCGTTGTCGACCGTGACGCAGAACGGGGTGCCGATGGCATCCTGACGGCGGTAGCGCTTGCCGATGCTGTCTTTCTCGTCATACTGGTAGGCGAAGTCGTATTTCAGTTCGTTCACCACTTCCTGTGCAAGCTCGGGCAGGCCGTCCTTCTTCACCAGAGGGAGCACGGCGACCTTCACCGGGGCGAGAGGTGCGGGGATGCCGAGCACTACGCGGGAATCGCCGCCTTCAAGCTCCTCGACCCTGTAGGAATGGGAGAGCACGGCGAGGAACATCCTGTCCACGCCGATGGAAGTCTCCACGCAGTAGGGGACATAGCTTTCGCCCAGGTCGGGGTCGAAATACTGGATCTTCTTGCCGGAGAGCTTCTGGTGGTTGCCAAGGTCGAAATCGGTCCTGGAGTGTATGCCTTCGAGCTCCTTGAAGCCGAAGGGGAAGTTGAACTCGATGTCGGTGGCTGCGTTGGCATAGTGGGCGAGCTTCTCGTGGTCGTGGAAGCGGTAGTTCTCCGCACCCATTCCGAGGGCCACGTGCCAGGCCATACGGGCCTTCTTCCAGGCCTCGAACCACTCCATCTCGGTGCCGGGACGCACGAAGAATTCCATCTCCATCTGCTCGAACTCCTTCATACGGAATATGAACTGGCGGGCGACGATCTCGTTGCGGAAAGCCTTGCCGATCTGGGCGATTCCGAAAGGAATCTTCATATGGCCGGTCTTCTGGACGTTGAGGTACTCGACGAATATGCCCTGGGCGGTCTCGGGACGGAGGTACAGGACGTCGTCGCTGCCGGAGGTGTTGGAACCCTGGGTCGAGAACATCAGGTTGAACTGCCGCACGTCGGTCCAGTTGCGGGTGCCGGAGATGGGGTCAACTATCTCACAGTCAAGGATTATCTGCTTGTAGGCGGCGAGGTCGTTGGCATCTTCCGCGGCTTTGTAGCGGGCGTGGACTTCGTCATATTTGGCCTGCTCGCGGAGGACGTTGGGGTTCGTCGCGCGGAACTGCGCCTCGTCGAAGGCGTCGCCAAAACGCTTGCGGCCCTTGGCCACTTCCTTATTCATCTTTTCCTCTATCTTGGCGAGGTAGTCCTCGATGAGGACATCGGCGCGGTAGCGCTTCTTGGAGTCGCGGTTGTCGATGAGGGGGTCGTTGAAGGCTGCGACGTGGCCGGATGCAACCCAGGTCTTGGGATGCATAAACACACAGGAGTCGATGCCGACCACATCCTCGTGCAGGCGGGTCATAGCCTCCCACCAGTATCTCTTTATGTTGTTCTTGAGCTCTACGCCCATCTGTCCGTAGTCATACACGGCGGCGAGGCCGTCATAGATTTCGCTGGAGGGGAATATGAATCCGTATTCCTTGCAATGCGCCACCAGGACTTTGAAAAGTTCCTCTTGAGTCATAATATTAATATTAGTCCCGCAAAATTAGTAAAAATCTCGAAAATTATCCATATATTTGAACTTCTAATAATAGTTACCGATATGATATCTGAGACAAGGATAGACGAAATACTGACCGAACTCTTCCGTGACGTGGAATTCGCAACCGAGCCCGCCGGGCTCTATGACCCGCTCCGCTATATGATTGAAATCGGCGGCAAGCGCCTCCGCCCCAGGCTCGCCCTGACGACCTATGCCCTCTACAAGGATGTCTTCACGGACGACATCCTCCAGCCTGCTGCCGGCCTTGAGGTTTTCCACTGCTACACCCTCATCCACGACGACATTATGGACCGCTCCGACCTTCGCCGCGGCAAGCCCTCCGTGTGGAAGAAGTGGGGCACCCCCACCGGCATCCTCTCGGGCGACGTGATGTGCATCGACAGCTTCCGCCGCGTGGCGATGGCCCCGCAAAAGGTTCTGCGCCAGGTACTTGAGATGTTCGGCAACACGGCCGCCCAGGTGTGCGAAGGCCAGCAGTATGATATGGATTTCGAGCAGATGGACGAGGTCCCGATGGACAGTTACATCGAGATGATAGGCCTCAAGACAGGCGTGCTGATAGCCTGCGCCTCCAAACTCGGAGCCCTTGTCGCCGGCGCCTCGGAATCCGACTGCGACAACCTCTACGAATATGGCTACAACCTCGGCCTCGCCTTCCAGGTGGCCGACGACTATCTGGACGCATATGGCGACGAATCCGTCTTCGGCAAGCCCATCGGCGGCGACATCGTCAACAACAAGAAAAGCTGGCTCACGGTGCGTGCCTTCGAAAAGGCTTCGCCGCAGCAGAAAGAAGCTCTGCGTCAGGCATTTGCGATGCCGGTAGGAACGCCTGCGGAGCGCTCCGCCAAGATAGCCGCAGTGAAGGAAATATATGAAGCCCTCTCCATAGGCGAAGATGCCAAATATGAGATTCTCCGCCTCAATGACAAGGCCCTTGACTTTGCCGCAGGCGCCTGCTCAGGCCTGCGCCTTGAAGCCCTCCGCCGCTTTGCCGAGAAACTCGTAGGCCGCACCAGATGAACCCCCTGGAGATAATGTCTCCCGCAGGGAGCTTCGAATGCCTGAGGGCCGCCATCCAGGGCGGCGCCAATTCCGTATATTTCGGAATAGGCCGCCTGAATATGCGTTCCGCCTCAGCCGCGAACTTCGCCCCGGAGGACCTCCCGGAAATCGTGCGCATATGCCGGCAAGCCGGAGTGCGGACCTATATGACCCTCAATATCGTCCTCTATGACAATGAGTTGGACGAAGCCCGCCGGGTGCTGGAGATGGCTAAGGAGGCCGGCGTGGATGCCATCATCGCCTCTGATATGGCCTGCATCTCGTACTGCCGCCAGATAGGTCTCGAGGTGCATATCTCCACCCAGCTGAGCATCTCCAACTTCGAAGCCCTGAAGTTCTACAGCCAGTTCGCCGACGTGGTGGTGCTGGCCCGCGAACTCAATCTGGAGCAGGTCAAGGCCATCCACGAACGCATTGTCGCCGAAGACCTCAGGGGCCCTTCCGGGGAGCTGGTCCGCATCGAGATGTTCGCCCACGGGGCCTTCTGTATGGCCATTTCCGGCAAGTGCTACCTCAGCCTGGACAACGCCGCCGCCTCGGCCAACAGGGGAGCCTGTATGCAGCTGTGCCGCCGCGGCTACCGCGTCACCGACCTTGAAACCGGCACCGAGCTGGAAATAGACAATAAGTATATAATGTCTCCCAAGGACCTGTGCACCATAGAGTTTATGGACAAGTTCATCGAGGCCGGCGTGAAGGTGTTCAAGATAGAGGGCCGCGCCCGCAGTGCGGAATATGTCAAGCGCACCGCCCAGTGCTATCGCCGCGCCGCCGACGCCGTCCTGGACGGGACCTACACCCCGGAGCTCAAGGCCTCCCTCAAGGCCTCCCTCGCCGAAGTCTTCAACCGCGGCTTCTGGGACGGCTATTACCTTGGCGCCCGGCTCGGGCAGTGGAGCAGCGTCTATGGCAGCCAGGCCACCCGCCGCAAGGTCTACTGCGGCAAGGTAACCAACTGGTTTGCAAGGATTGGCGTGGCTGAGATAACGGTCGAAGCCCACGAGCTGCGCAAAGGCGACAATCTGGTGGTCATCGGAGCCACTACTGGAGTCGCCGAGTTCCCCATCGAGGATATGCGGGTGGAGTTCAGCAGCGTCGACCTGGCCCCCAAGGGCTGCCGCTGCTCGGTGGCCTCGCCTGAGAAGCTCCACAGGGGCGACAAAGTATTTTTGTGGGTTGAATCGCAATAATCCTGCAACATTTTTTCGTATATTTGCATCTTAAAAGAGTAACCTATTTTAAAACGATATGAAAATCAGAAACTTCTTATTGATGCTTGCGGCCGTCCTTTGCCTTGGCGTCGCCTGCACGAAGACCGGACCTGAAAATCAGGGAGGCAAAGACAATCAGCAGACAGAAGACCCCACCGGTTCCACCGATCCCGAGGTCAAACCCGAAACGGCCATGACCCAGGAGCAGATCAAGCAGAGGCTCGAGGAAATCGGCCTCGAAGTGCTCTCCTATGCCGAGCTTGACAAATGGAAATATGGATTTGAGTCATTCTACCTTATGGGAAGTCTCATTTCGGGTGACAATCCTGAAGGGAACGGTAACCACGGAGAGAACCGCTTCGACACCGATGTCTTCGAGGAGATTCCCGCGGATTTCGTGACCGAGGAAAAAGATGCTGACGGCTATGATAACACCACAGTCGACATCAAACTCTCCTCCCTGGGAGGCCTCTACACCTTCAACGAGAAGGACCGCGCCTGGGAACAGGATGAAAACGAAGGCGATAAGCTGGTCTTTGACGCCCCCTACAAGGACACCCATCTTGTCCTTACGGTCTCGGCAGAGGATTACCCCGATAAGGTAAATGTCTCATACACACAGGTTTACAACCACAATTGGTATACACCTGAATACTACCTTGAGGTTAATTACGAGTTGTCCCAGAAACGTTGGGATGAGCAGGGGAGATATGACGACCTCTATTATTTCACGGATCCTACCACCGACGAGACCATCGGCCCTATGGAATACACTTCTGAGAACACTGTCCGCACTCTTCCTCCCGTTGAAGATGTCAACATGTGGCGTGATATTATCAATGCTTATGTGCCCAAGAAGCTTGATGCTACCCTGCAGCGCGACGGAAAGGATGTTATGGACATCACTGCCGACGTCGACTATACCTGCGGGAATGCCTCCAAGGTGTTTGACCCCGCAACCGACCGCCTCAGCGTGAAAGCCGATTTCACCGTACAGGACTATGACCTGGAGCTCAAGCGCGTATACTTCTCTTCCGAGGAAGGAGGCGTCCAGGCCGCCCTCAAATATCAGGACACCAATATCCTGACCATCGATGCCAAGGAGAAAGGTATGACAATGAAGAGGGAGGAAACCCATCGCGAAAGTATTAATATGGAAGAAGTCGAGCCCGGCGCGACACCCAGTTGGGGAAATGAATCCCGCCGCGACGGCATCACGATCTCCGCGCCCACCATTCCCGGGGAAGTGGAACTTGCCATAGACGTCCTTGGTAAGCTTCAGATAAAGGGCACCGCCGATATGGCCGCCCTTGTCGAAAACACCAACAAAGCCTTCGACGAGGCGAAAACCGATGACGAGTTCAAGTCATATGTCGCCGCTGCCGAGCAGAACATGAACCTTGCAGCCTACTTTGACGGCGGCACCATGGCCCAGGCCACCCTCGGTCTCGAGCCCGACAAGGAAACCATCGATGGCAGGTCAAGGCTCGTGATAGTTCCCGTCCTGAGGTTTGCCGACGGTACTTCATATGCCGTTTTCCAGACCTTCTTCAATCCCGATGATTTCAAGACGCTTATTGAGGCAGCCAAGAACTGGGCGGAAGGAGTGGAGAAATACCTCACCGATATCGGAGTTCTCCGCAAGGAAGTGGATCACCCGATTGACCCTGAGCAGGATATGAACGGTGACGGAATCCCTGATTACCAGCAGGATTACGACGGCGACGGCACTCCCGACTGGATGCAGTAGTAAATGACCTTCCGAAAGGCAGGAATATCAATCATATGGTCTGCGCTCTTGCTGCTTTCACTGGCAGCCCGGGCGCAGACCGATTCGTCATATCTGTCCCTGGACAGCACGGTGGTGGCCGTCGAGAAGCGCACGGTGATGCTCTCCCCGGGTGAATCTCTCAGGGTGGATGTGGGAGCCATCGCAAAGATGCCTTCCATCCTGGGCTCGTCCGACCCTGTGCGCTTCGTGCGCTGGCTGCCATCGGTGCAGACCGGCAACGAGATAGACTCCGGCCTCCACATCCAGGGCTGCGAACACGGACACAACATAATCTCAATGGACGGGGTTCCGGTCTATGGAGCCAACCACATCCTCGGCATATTCTCGGTGTTCAATCCCACGCATTTCGGGGGGATGTCCTACTCGACGTCCGCTCCGCTGTGGAACCGCATCGGAGGGCAGATAGACCTGGTGCCGGAAGCCTCTGTCCCTGAAAAGCTTACGGGAAATGTCTCGATTTCTCCGGTGCACCTCCAGGGCACGCTGAGACTGCGCACTTCCAGCCGCTCGACCCTGGGCATCTCGGCCAGGAAGGACTTCCTGAACCTTTTCTACAAGCCTTTCCTCAAGATAGAAGGCCAGCCCTTCAACTATGGTTTCGGGGACTACAACCTTTCCTGGGCCTGGCATCCCACGGCCTCTGACGACGTGCGCGTGGATGCCTACTGGGGCTCCGACAATGTCTTCTATGAGGCCGCTGCCAACGCCCTGGACATCTCGATGAAATGGTGGAACGCCCTGGGGGCCCTGCACTGGGACCACAGGGGCGATGTCCTTTCGTTCTCCCAGGTCCTGTATTCCACTTTCTACAACCTCGACCTGGATATGTCCCACGACACGGTCCGCGGGCTGATTCCATCGTACATCCGCACGTTCGGCTACCGGTTCTCCGGGTCCCTTGGCGGGGTGTCCCTGCAGGCCGATGCGGCCTGGCACGAGGCCCTTCCCCAGCAGACGAACGTAATGTCCGGCTATCTGAAACCGTATGATTTACAGACGGTTCAGTCGGCCCTTGAGACTTCCCTGCAGGCCGGGTATTCCCTCACGCTGTGGGACCGATTAGGCCTGGAAGCGTCGCTCAAGGGGATATATTACCTCTCTCCCGAGAGGGAATCCTTCTGGGGCGTGTCGCCATACGCAAGGGCCAGCGTGAACCTCTACCGCGGGGGTATCATCGACCTTCGGGCCGGGATGCAGCACCAGTACCTTTTCCAGACCGGCCTCACAAGCCTTGGCTTCCCAATCGAGTTCTGGTTCCTGGCTGGCAAATACAGCGCCCCGCAGAAATCGGCATATGCTTCGGCCGCCTATCGCCTGCCATTTGCCTCGGGCCGCTGGGAGCTGTCCACAGAGCTGTATTTCAGGCGTTTGTGGAACCAGGTTGAATATGGCGGAAGCCTGATGGACTTCCTCACTTCTTCCTATTCCCTGGAGAGCGTGCTGCTAAAGGGAGAAGGCAGGAACTACGGCGTCAACCTTATGCTCCAGAAGACGTCCGGGCGGCTTACCGGCTGGGCGGGCTACACCCTCGGGCGCTCGCTGCGCTACGTCGGAGGGGAGATTTACCCCTCCTCCCACGAGAGGATCCACGAGTTCAACCTGGTTGCTACCTACGATGGCGGCCGCTGGGATGCAGGCGGCACTTTCGTGGCCGCTTCCGGCACTCCGTTCACCGCCCCGGAGACCTTCTATCTGGTTGGCGGTCAGCTGATTGCAAAGTATGGGCCGCATAACGGAGCCCGTGTGAGGCCATATGTCAGGCTCGACGTGAGCTTCAACTGGTATTTCCGCAGGCAGGAGCGTTTCACCCACGGGGTAAACTTTTCGATGTACAACGTCCTTGGCCGCCGCAACGACGTGACCTACCTGCTTATGGTGGGGGATGACATCCCTTCGGAGTATAACCCCTATCCATATCCCGTCTTTGCCTACCGTCCCCAGAACTACGCCCTGCGTTTTATGCCCTCCGTCGGCTGGTTCTGCAAATTCTGATGCGCCATATGAAGAAGCTGATACCCATATTGTTAGTTCTTGTCTCGTGCACCAGGGGATATCTCCAGGAGACTCCGCCGAGCCTCGTGGTGGAGGGGTGGATAGATGCCGGCGGACCGCCGGTCGTGATGCTCACGACCAGCGTGACTCCGACCCTTGAGTTCCAGAGCCTGGAGTCTCTGCAGGACCATATCCTGAAATGGGCGAAGGTGACCATCAGTGACGGCGACAGATCCGTTGTGCTGATGGGAAAGCCCACGGACCTGTATGACATTCCCTACATCTACACCACGGCCTGGATGGACGGCGAGCCGGGCAAGACATATACCCTCACGGTAGATTATGAAAACTTCCACGCCACGGCAGTGACGACCATTCCCCCGAAGGAGTCCCTTAAGGATGTGAAAGCCAAGCAGTTGCCTAACGGGACATATGGCATCGAAGCCGTTATCGACCCCAAGCCGGATTCATATTACCGTCTGTTCACCCGAGTTGAGGACCAGGACAAATCCTACGTCCCGTCCTTCCTTGGCGTGTTCAGCGGCCGGGACCTCCAGAGCGAAGCGGTGATCTCCGTCAATGCCGGCCGCACCATCAACCGCAGGACCTACAGCCCTTCATTCCCCTGCGGCTCCACCGTCCACGTGAAGTTCTGTACTATGGATGAGGTCTCCTGGCGCTACTGGTCCGAGTTCGAAAAAGTCTCCTCTATGGGCGGTTCCCCCATCTTCCCTGTCCGTTTCAACATAAGCAGCAACGTCACCGGGGCCCTCGGCTATTGGGCCGGCTACGCCCCTGTGTGGTACACTGTTACGATTCCCCAGTAAAAAGGCGGCTGCCCCGTATCGTTATGTCCTCATTTTTTGCTATATTTGAGGACTAATCACATAATGATATGAAAAAGGCAATAATACTGATGGCAGCGACTGTTATGGCGGCTGGTTGCAGCGCCGCTTTCGATCCCCAGGGCGTGGCTGATGCCACCAAGGAAGAAGTAACGAGGGTTGAGCCCCTCAGCTGGTGGGCAGGGATGAAGACCCCCCTGCAGCTGATGGTCTATGGCGAAGGCATAGGCAGCGCGTCTGTCCGCGCTGAAGGCAGCGGCCTCAAGGTCAAGAAGATAAACAAGGCAGAAAGCCCCAACTATCTGTTCCTGGATATGGAAGTCGGCGCCCCCGGAAGCTACTGGCTGGTCTTCTCAAAGGACGGCCGCGAGTTCAAGTATCCATATGAAATCCTCAAACGCGAAAACAATCCCCGCGAAAGCTTCACCACGGCGGATATGATATATTTGGTCTTCCCCGACCGCTTCGCCAACGGCGACCCTTCCAACGACAACGCCGGCGACACCATCCAGAAGGTCGACCGCGAAGGCAACCTTGAGCGCCACGGCGGCGACATCCAGGGCATAATCGACCACCTTGACTACATCAAGGGCCTGGGCGCCACGGCCATATGGGCCACCCCCGTGCTGCTTGACGACCAGGACTTCGAGTCCTACCACGGCTATGCCTGCTGCGACTACTATCACGTAGACCCCCGTATGGGCAGCAACGAGCTCTACCGCGAGTTCGTGGACAAGTCCCACGAAATGGGTCTGAAGGTGATAATGGATATCGTCACCAACCACTGCGGCACCTTCCACTGGTGGATGAAGGACCTGCCTTTCGCCGACTGGATCCATCAGTTCGAGACTTACACCCAGACCAACATCTGCTTCAGCACCAACCAGGACCCCAACGCCTCGAAGTATGACCTGAACGTCCACGAGAGCGGCTGGTTCGTCCCGATGATGCCGGATATGAACCTCCACAACCCCTTTGTCCTGAAGTATTTGCAGCAGTGGGCCATCTGGTGGGTCGAATATGCCGGCCTGGACGGCCTTCGCATGGACACCTTCCCCTACAACGAGAAGGAACCCATCAGCGAGTGGTGCAAGGCGGTCCTGGCGGAATATCCCTGGATCAATATCGTGGGCGAATGCTGGATCGAATCCCCGGCCCAGCTGGCCTATTGGCAGGGCGGCAACCCCAACAAGGACGGATATGACTCCCATCTCCCGTCCATCATGGACTTCCCGCTGTGCGACGCCATCAACGCCGCCTGCTGCGAAGCCGGCGACAAGCCCCAGTGGAACCAGGGTATGACGAGGATATACAACGCCCTCTCCCACGACTTCGTCTACCACGACCTCAGCAAGATGATGATATTCTTCGCCAACCACGACCATTCCCGTATGGGCGACAATTTCGACCACAACCCGGCGAAGATGAAGATAGCGATGACGCTTCTGGCGACCCTTCGCGGCATCCCGCAGCTGTATAACGGCGACGAGATGCTCTTCTCCGCCCGTCCCGGCGAGTGGAACGACGGCGCCAAGCGTATCGACTTCCCCGGCGGCTGGGAGGGAGATCCGGTGAATCTCTTTACGGCCGTGGGCCGGGCGCAGGCTCCGGAGCTGTATGCATCGGCCTCGGAAATCCATGACTATGCCCGGGCCCTTTTCCGCTGGAGAAAGGGCTGCAAGGCTGTTCAGGAGGGGAAGACGCTTCACTTCCTGTCGCGCAAGAACGTGGGCCCCGTGAACATTACGGACAATTCCTATTCCTTCTTCCGTTACACGGATACGGACGCCGTGTTTGTGTATGTGAACAACAACCTGGAGCCCCGCACCCTGGACTGGAACCACTATCGCGAGTTTGTAAGCGGTCCCGTGACGGGCACCGACGTGGTTTCGGGAGAAAAGGTCACCTTGCGGGATGGGCTTTCCATCGGCCCCAAAGAGGCTTTGATTGTAGAATTTAAACGATAAGTATAGTATGAAACGAATTCCTTTTCTCCTTTTGGCCCTGGCCGCCGTGCTCACGGGCTGCAGCAAAAAACAGGCGCCTGTGCATCCCGAGTGGACCTATGGCAGCGTAGTGTATGAAGTGAATATCCGCCAGTTCTCGCCGGAAGGCACGTTCAAGGGCGTGGAGGCCCAGCTGCCCCGCCTGAAGGATCTGGGCGTGGACGTGCTCTGGCTCATGCCCATGTATGAGATTGGCACCGTGGAGCGCAAGGGCACCTTGGGTTCCTATTAC
>CACZBP010000040.1 GCA_902779495.1 uncultured Bacteroidia bacterium | reverse complement strand
CAGGTGTGCAGGGTGGAACATCTCGCCGAGCCAGTCGGTGCCCTTGCCGAGGGTGGAAGGGTCGGCCCACTGGGGGTTAGGGGTGTTGCCGGAAGCGGTCATCATATCGTTGTTGAGGGCGGCATACTCTCTGGCATCCAGGAGTTTAGGCATCGACACGGCGGTGGCCACGCCCTGGTTAACCGTCAGGTTCAGGCGGCCGTCGCCGGACTTGCCTTTCTTGGTGGTGACCATCACCACGCCGTTGGCGCCGCGGGCTCCGTAGATGGCGGTCGCGGAGGCGTCCTTCAGCACGTCTATGGTCTCGATGTCCTCGGCGTTAAGGGAGTTCATTCCCATATTCACCATAGGGACTCCGTCGATGACGATGAGGGGGTCGCTGTTGTTGACCGTGCCCAGGCCTCGGATCTTGATGGAGACGTTGCTCTGGGGGTTTCCGGAATCCACGATGTAGACTCCGGACATACGGCCCTGGAGCAGCTGGCCCACGTTGGTGGAGGCCCTGTCTTCCAGGACTTTGCTGTTGACGCTGGACACCGCTCCGGTGAGGTCGCTCTTGCGCACCGAGCCGTAGCCGATGACTACGGTCTCTTCGATGAACGTCGAGTCTTCCTCAAGGATGAAGTCGATCTGGGAACGTCCTCCGACGGCGACGGTCACGGTAGCATATCCCAGGCAGGAGACCGTGATGTTCTGCGTCGAGCCTTTGCCGGAGAGGACATATGCTCCGTCGATGTCGGTAACGGCGCCGACGGTGTTGTCAGCGCTGTCCACCACATAAGCACCGATCACAGGCTCACCGGAGGAGTCCTTCACGGTGCCCTTTATCGTCTGCGCGCCCAGGGTGAGCGGCAGAAGCATCGCAAGAAGGATAATTGGCAGTTTCTTAATCATATTGTTTATTCAAGGTTTACGGTCCCGATGCGGGAAACCGCTGTTTCAAAATCTTCCCGGGCGGACAGCGCGCTTCCGCGCAGGCGGGTCCGGTAGTTGTAGACAGTGGACAGGGAGCAGCGCAGGAAGTGCGCTATCTTCACGCTGTCCGTTACGCCGAGGCGCAGCAGGGCCAGGATACGCAGCTCGGTGTTGAGCAGGCGGTCCGGCTTGGGGACCAGGGGCGTCTGGAGCAGCGCGTTGACCTCCTCCACGAAGGTGGGGAACAGCTGCAGGAAGACCTGGTCGAAGTTGTTGTAGAAAACACGGTATTCGGCATCGGTGTCGAAAGGTTCCGACAGTTCCGCCGAAACGGCCTCGAAGCCACCCTTGCGCACGGACATCAGCAGGCGGCGGCGGTACTGCTCTATCCTGTCCATATAGCCGGAGGCTTCCTCCATATACATATACAGATACCTCTCCTTGATGTAGCCCGCTTCCTGGAGCCTGCCGGTTATGTCGACCAGCTGGGCATTGGCCTTCTTGAGGGACTCATATGCCTTGCGCAGGCG
The DNA here is from genome assembly GCA_902779495.1 of uncultured Bacteroidia bacterium. Classification (GTDB taxonomy): domain Bacteria; phylum Bacteroidota; class Bacteroidia; order Bacteroidales; family UBA932; genus Cryptobacteroides. Next base: position 11,615 of record CACZBP010000040.1, on the reverse strand, counting down.
GCGGCTCTGGACGAAGACATACACCACCGTGCCGGCGAACAGCAGCATCAGCACCGCCAGCACGACTATGAAGGTGTACAGCTGGCTGTTACGCTGCCGGATCTTGCTCTCGTAGGCCGAACTGATGTCGGTAAGGAAGGGCACGAACTCTGCCATACGCACCTGGCTGTTGCTGGACAGGATGTCTTCCATCGAACAGGTGATATAGCGGTAGGCCCTCGTCAGGTCGCCTTCCTCATAGAGCATCCAGGCCAGTTCCTGGAGGGATTTGTATTCTTTCACCGGGGCGCGGAGGTCGCCTATTGCGCTGCGGGCGAAGTGGACCATCGCCGCCTTCCGGTCGTGAAGTCCCCGCCAGGCTATGGCCAGGGAGTAGTCGAGGATGGGCTTGCCCTCGTCCGTGGTGAGGGAGGAATATTTATCCTCCAGCAGCAAGACGGCTTCCTTGTAGCGGCCTTCTTCGTTGAGCTTTTCGCTCAGGGCGAAGACATATCCGATGTCGGAAGGAGGCAGGACGGCTATGAGGGAGTCCCTGTAAATCTCTTTCAATGAGGTATATCCGTCCTTGGCCCCCGGGAAAGGAGAGTTCAGCGCAAGGGCGGAATAGAGGGTGTGGCGGACGTGGTAGTATATGCCGGAGCGGATCCTGGCCTCGTCGGCCAGTTTCTCCGCCTCGGTGTACATTCCGGCCGTGATGTAGATGTCGGCAAGGTCGAGGCGGGAGGTTTCATATTCTTCCTCCAGGCCCAGGCTGCGGGCCACCTCCGCCTTGTCCTTGGCATATGCCATCGCCGAATCAAGGTCGAACTTGGCATATTCGCGGAATATGGCATCGGCCCGGTCATACCGCCCACGGCCTTCCAGCCCCGGCAGGTCGGCCTTCAGCGCCTCTATGCGCCGGAGCTTCCCTGCCCTTATGGCTTCCTTCCCGTCTATGGTGCGGTCAAGCTCGCGCAGCCACGCTTCCGGCCCTTGGCTGAAGGCCGGAAGCGCAAGCGCGAACAGAACTGCCGTGACGGAAAGGCGTCGCATTACTTCTTGGTGATGGTGTAGGTCAAAGCAGCGGCGTTGACGACTATCTGGTAGTTGCCGTCTGCAGCCACGTGGAGAGGATTGTTTTCACCATCGCTGTTAGCCACCTTGAGGGTGCCTTCGGTACTGCCCATCACGAGGCAGGGCCACCACTGGTTAGAGACTTTCTGCAGGGGGAAGCGGAACTCGCCGGAGGCCTTCAGGTTGCCTTCCCAGGTGAAAATGTCTCCATCCTTGGTGAAAGCCACCATATCGTCGAGTCTCCAGCCGGCGTCGCAGGCGTCGCCAAGGACATAGAGCTCGTTTATCTCCACCTTGGAGGCGAAGTCGTTGATGTCGATGTCCGTCAGGGTGATGGTGATGCTGAGGGAGGAGGCGTCGATGGTTATGTCATAGACACCGTCCTCTGCAACGTGGAAAGGATTGTTGTCACCGTCGGCCATGCCTACCGCGAGGGTGGTTTCGGTTTCGCCCATCACAAGGCAGGGCCACCATTTGCCGGATTCCTTCTGGAGAGGGAAACGGAATTCACCGTCGGACATGAGGACGCAGCGCAGGGTGTAGATGTCTCCATTCTTTGTGAACTGCTGCATGGCGTCGAGGCTCCAGCCGGTGGTGGTGGCGCTTCCGAGGATATATATCTCATTGATATCCACGGTAATCTCGATTTCGCGGATGAGTTCGACGGTGAGCTTGAGGGCATAGATGCTCTTGGCGTCGATGGTGAGCTTGTACTCGCCGGTCTTGTCCACCTTGAACTTGTTGTCCATATTCACATCGCCGTCCTTTTCGGCCTTGGCATAGACCATTGCGAAAGGTTCGGTGGAAGTGGCGTCGCGCACCAGGCCCGGCCACCAGTCTTTCTGGGTGACGAACTTGAATTCGGCGTTCTTGATGAGCTTGCCTGTCCAGGTGAAGACGCCGTCAGCGCCGGTCATCTCTTCGGCATTGTCGAGGGTCCAGCCCCAAGGGGTTGCCTCGCCGATGGGATAGATGTGCTCGATGACGACCTCGGGTTCGGAGACCTTCACGGTGACCAGGTTGGAAACGACGGCCTCAACGCCTTCTGCGGTGGCGCGGACACGGAATACCAGGCTCACGGGAAGGGTCTTGCCAAGCTCGGAAACGAGTTCACGGAGCTCTCCGGCAGAGAATCTCTTCGACAGTTCTTCAGTGTCATAGGAAGTGCCGGCGGTGAAACCTGTATCGCCTTCGTAGGTGACCTGGAGGACATACTTGGGAGTGATTCCCGGCACTACTACATCCTGCCAGGAGAAGTTGAGGAGGACCTCGGTGTCATCCTCGCCGAGGATTGCGGTCTGCGTGTTGACAGTCAGGACGGGGGCCTCGAGGCCTTCCTTGCCCTTGTCTTCAGGCTGATTGTCTTTCTTGCAGCCCGCTGAGAAAAGGAGTGTGGCTGCGAGTGCGGCAAAACAAATGATTTTTTTCATAATTGTTGGTTGGTTTTGGTTAATTATCTTTCAGGCTTAAGGTAATAGTCTTTGTCCTGCGGTCCCAGGCCCTGCGGACACGCACGCCGTCCATCGTCACCGATTCGGGCCTGCCCTCGCAAGGGATTCGGAACCGTATCTCCCTGCCGGAAGTGTGGACATAGCCGCCCTTGTCCTCCCACGAGCCCGATGTCAGGGCGAAACTGCGGCCGTCCTGCGAGCAGGTGAAGGTTCTGCGGGTGAATATATCCTTTTGATAGTCAAGTGTTTCCCCATCATCTTCATAGAGCGTGAAGCTGGCGGTGCGGCCGTCGTCGGGCCACACGGTGAGGATTATCGGGGCTTTGGGGTCCTCGCCGGTGAACTGCTGCACCGTCGTGGTGGGGATTATGCTTCCGGCCTTGACGAACAGCGGGATGCGGTCCAGGGTGACGGGGACATCCACGTAGCGGCCTCCGGAGAGGAGTTCGCCCGTGTACCAGTCATACCAGCGGCCCTTCGGGAGATAGACGCTGCGCGTCTTCGCGCCCTGCTCGGTGACGGGGGCCACCAGCAGGCTGGGGCCGAACATGAACTGGGTGTCCGTGCTGCGGCATTCCTTGTCCGTGGGGAACTCAAGGAACATTGCGCGCATAAGCGGGATGCCGGTGTCATAGGCCTCGCGGGCTATGGTGTAGATGTACGGCAGCAGGGTGTATTTCAGCTCTATGGCCTTGCGGGCCGCGGCCATTGCCTCGGCGCCGAACATCCAGGGCTCCACGGCGGTGTTGCCTTCGTGGTGGGCCCGGCTCAGCGGGGTGAACAGGCCGAACTGCATCCAGCGGACATAGAGCTCGGCTGCGGCTTCGTAATCAATGGTGCCGCAGTAGCCGGTTATGTCGCCGGTTATGAACGGGATGCCGCCAAGGCCGGCGGAGAGCATCATAGGTATCTGGTATTCAAACTGTTCCCAACTGTCGGTCATATTCTTCTCGCTGCCGCTGTCGCCGGTCCAGGAGAAGGTGTAACGCTGCATTCCGGCAAAGCAGGCGCGGGTCATCTGGAAGAGACGCTTGCCGGGATTGCGGGAGAGGAACTGCTCCGTGACGACGCGGTCCCAATACAGGCCATAGACGTTGTGGATCTTGGCGTGGGGGCCGGCCTCGTGGACCATATGCAGCCTGTCCGTGTCTTCTTCGTTGCTCCAAGCGGGCTCGCCCATATCCGTCCAGAATCCGTCCACGCCGTCGTTTATGGCCTTCTGCTGGAGGGCTCCCCACCAAGGGGCAGCGGCGGGATTGGTGAAGTCCACCACTCCGCAGTTGCCGCCCCAGGGCCAGGGCATATCGTAGCTCTTCCCCGTGCGGTCGTCCTTTGCAAAGAGCCCCAGGCTGTCGGCCTCGGCCCACTGCGCCCTGTTCTTCTGCGAGACGACGGGGTCCTGGGAGACTATCACGTGGAAGCCCATAGCGTGGAGTTTCTCAAGCATTCCGCGGGGGTCGTCGTAGCGGCGGGGGTTCCAGTCGAAGTCCTGCAGGCCGTTCACCCAGCCTATGTCCTGGTATATGATGTCGCAGGGGATACGCAGTGTGCGGAAACGTTCGGCGACCTCCAGGGCGAGGTCCTCCCTGACATATGCTCCGCGGCACTGCGAAAAGCCCAGGGCCCAGCGCGGAGGCATCACGGGACGGCCGGTGAGGAGGATATATTTGCGGAGTATGTCCTTGTAGTCTTCGCCGGTAATGATGTAATATATCATATCCCCTCCCTCGGCTGAGAAAGTGTAGGTCTTGCGGCCGGTGAAATCGAAGGTGGACTTGTAGCTGTTGTCGAAGAATATGCCGTAGCGCTTGCTGCTCAGGAAGAAGGGGATGCTCTTGTAAAGAGGGTCCTCGTCGATGCAGTAGCAGGGCTTGTCGCTGTTCCACATAGTGTAGATGCCGCCGCGGCGGTTCATCAGGTCCGCCTTTTCGCCCAGGCCGAAGAACTGCTCGTCGCGGGCCATAGTGGCCGTGCAGGATATGCCTTCCTCATCCTTTCGCCACCCTTCGGCGGCGGTAATCAGCTTCTGGTATTTGTCATATATGCGGAGCCGCAGGGGGTTTTTGTCGACCGAAATGCGAAGCGGGCCGGTGAATATCTCCCAGTTGGATTCGGATTCGTTCAGATGGACTTCCATTGGCTCCAGCACGTCGCTCACGACGGCAGGGGTAGGAGCCTCCGTAGAGAAGTTGCCGTCGAAAGCATATTCCACCCTGACAACGTCCGGGCTGCACAGTTTTATCGACAGGGCGCCGCCGTCCTGGGAACGGAAAACGGCCTTGTCCCGGGCCAGTGAAGGGGCCGCCAGCAGCGCTGCGGCAAGGATTGCATAAACGGTCCTGAGTGTCATTGCGTGGTTATCAGTTCAAGACAAATATAGTCGTTTTCTTCCACTTCTGCTACGCGTGTGCGCAAAAATGTAGCCAATAAAAAAGCCAACCACCTGGAAATCAAGTAGTTGGTTTTTAGAAAATATAACCACATGCAAACGCCGCCTCAATTGAGGTCCTCTATGCTGAAGCCTTCAAGACGGCTCAGCAGGCGGCGTATGGTCTCCTCGTACTTTTTCATCTTGATGCGGAAGGTTATCTGCACCTTCCCCTTGGAATAGGAATATGAATCGACGCGGACCTTGTCTTTCTTGAAGGCATCCAGCACGGTGAACATATCCTCCTCCTTGTCCGAGGCGAGGGTCATCGAGACCTGCTTTTCCTCATAGCGGCTGTGCAGGAAGTTCATAGTCTCCAGGACGATGATCGTGAGCACGGTTGCTCCCAGGGCAAGAATATACATCCCTCCGCCGCAGGAGAGGCCGATGGCGGCCGCGACCCACAGGCCGGCTGCCGTGGTCACTCCCCTCACCACATTCTTCTGGAATATGATCACGCCGGCGCCGATGAAACCGATGCCGGAGACCACCTGGGCGGCCACTCGGGCCGAATCGTGGTGGCTGTCCCCGAAGGCATACTGGGAAATGATCATAAAGAGGGCGCTGCCGAGGGCCACCACGAAGTGGGTGCGCACCCCGGCCTCCTTGGCGCGAACCTCGCGCTCAAGTCCGATGAGTCCGCCGAAAAGGCCGGCAAGGGCAAGCCGGCATATAAGCATAAGTTCCTGTTCCATAGTAATTTAGAATAAACCAGGGGTTATCTGCAGCCACTTCAGGACGGTCTGTCCGAAAAGCAGGATCAGCAGCCACGAGAAGGTCATCATCGTGATGCCGTATTTGAAAGCGTCCGTCTGGCTGTATTGGTTGGTGTTATATAGCAGCGCCGCCGGCTTGGAGTTGAACGGCAGCACGTAGCAATGCTCGATCAGCATCGACACCGGCAGGGAAAGGCTCATCGGAGGGAAGCCGAAGCGCTTCTCCACGCCGAGGGCTATGGGCACGAAGACCATGGTGCGGATGGTCTTGCTCTGGAACACCAGGCCGGAATACATCATCAGGAACGTCAGGATGACGTAGAGCACCCAGAAGGGGGTGTCGGCGGTGATGCCCATCGAGTCGAAGGCCGCGTTGACCATAGTGTTCGGCAGGTCGGTGGCGTTGAGGCCGGCGCCGAGTGTATATGCACCCGCGGAGAAGAGCATCAGGTGCCAGGGGATGTCCACGTCGTTCCACTTCACAACGCCTATGCCCGGAATCAGGGCAAGGACAGCGCCGATAAGGGCCACGATGGTCTCATCGATATTGTGGAAGGTGCCCTTGGTCACCCACAGGACGAGGACCACGAGGAATATGCCGACCGCCTTCCACTCCTCGACGGACATCTTGCCCATCGCTGCGAGTTCGTCCTTGAGGCGCTCTATACCGCCCTGGATCTGAGGCACTTGCTCCTCCTTTTTCATAGGGAAGAAGACATACATTCCCAGCAGCAGGCCCACCACTAGGATGATTATGCTCATAGGGCCTACGGCAATGAGCCACTCCTTATAGCCGAAATTGCAGGAGCCGAGGAAGCCGGCGATGAGGGATATTGCGAGCAGGTGGGCGCCGCTGCCGGTGTAGAAGGCGTTGGCTCCGATGTTCACCTGGAAAAGATTCTGTATCACGAGGTTGCGGCCAAAGTTGTTGCGGTGGCCGCCGGAGGCGCCGTAGATGGCGCATATGACCATAAATATGGGGAGCATTATGGTGGCCTTGACCGTGGTGGCCGAGATGAAGGCCGACAGGACGAGGTTTATCACCAGGAAGCTCCACAGTACGCCCTTGGCGCTTTTGCCGAATCTGATGACGAAGGCCAGGGCGAGACGTTTGGCGAAGCGGGTCTTGACCAACATAGAGGCCAGCACGAAGCTGAGGATATTGAGCCACATCACCGGATGTCCCAGCTGGGCAAGGGCTTCCTTCTGGGTGGTGACTCCGAAGAGCACCACGCCGAGGATTAGGATGAGAGAAGTGAGGTAGTTGGGCAGCGCTTCGGTCATCCACAGGATGAGGCTGGCCACGAAGATGGCCAGCATCGCGTAGTTTGTGCGTATGAAGCCATCCAGACCCAGGGCGGAGAGGCGCTTCTGCGCCGTCCCCGCCAGCAGGCTCTGGTCCAGATTGTCTATGAACCCTATATGGCAGAACCAGCATATCCACACAAAGGCGATTATCGCGAGCGGACCGCCCAGCCGGGCCATCCACACCTCGAACTTCCCCTTCTGCATCATCGGCAGCTTCTCGACCTTGTAATTATTCATATCCAGCGGGTCGAACGCCGGAGTCTTTGTTTCTTCCGCCATAAGCAACAAGTATATCCAAAACCCAAAGATAGTAAAAAATTTGTATTTATCGGGGAATAGTTATAACTTGCGGCAGAATTGGAATTGAATATATGAAAGCAAGGATAAGAAGACTGTATCGGATCGTGGCAGGGGCGCTGATGACGCTGCTGGGGTTCAACGCTTGCAATATCTTTGAGCACAGGGAAGAATATGGCATGCCCCATGCCGATTACACCTTGAAAGGCACCGTGAAGGATGAGAGCGGGAAGCCTATAAAGGGCATTTCCGTCAAGTACCGCAGGCAAGACCAGTATCTGGAGAATGGATGGGAGGAACATGAGTTCACCACCGACGAGAACGGTTCAGTGTCCACCAGCCTGCCGATCGAGTTCCCATATGATCCTAAGGAACTGGTGGAAATAGCCCTGGAGGATATCGACGGAGAAGCCAATGGCAAGTTCGCCAAAGACACTCTGCGGAAGGATGATTTCAAGGTCGATTTCACCGAGGACAAGAAGAGCACCTGGCACCAGGGCTCATATGTGGTCACTTTCGACGCCAAGATGAAGGCGGACAAGTGATGGTGTCCCTGCGCAGGAGACTGGCCCTTGAGATTGACAGGGGCATCCAGGACAGCGTGATCAAGGAGCATCCCTTGACTACGCTGTTTTGGGAATGCACCCTGCGCTGCAACCTGGCCTGCCGGCACTGCGGGAGCGATTGCCACGTGACTTCACAAGTAAAGGACATGCCGCTGGAAGACTTCCTGCCGGTGCTGAACAGCATCGCCCGTGAGTGCGACCCGCACAAGGTCATGATCGATGTCACCGGCGGCGAACCGCTTGTGCGCCAGGACCTGGAGAGGTGCGGCAACGCCTTCTACGACAGGGGCTTCCCGTGGGGCATCGTCACCAACGGCCTCCTTCTTACCCCCGAAAGGTTCCATTCCCTGCTTGACGCCGGGATGAGGGCCTTGACCATAAGCCTGGACGGCATAGGCGAAACCCACGACTGGATGCGTGGGCGCAAAGGCCTGTTCCCGAAGACCATGGCCGCCATAGAGATGGTGGCCGGCTCTGGGGCGGTTGTATATGATGTCGTCACCTGCGTCAACAAGCGGAGTATCAAACAGTTGCCCCAGATCAAGGAGGCTCTGCTGCAGGCCGGCGTCAAGGACTGGAGGCTGTTCACCGTGTTCCCTGTCGGCAGGGCGGCACAAGACCCGGAGCTAAGGCTCAGCGGCGAGGAATTCCGCTCGCTGATGCAGTTCATCAAGGACACCCGCCGCGAAGGAAAGATAAAGGCCAGCTACGGCTGCGAAGGCTTCCTGGGCGACTGGGAAGGCGACGTCCGCGACCGTTTCTTCTTCTGCTCGGCAGGCATATGCACCGGCTCCGTTATGGCGGACGGCTCAATAGCGGCCTGCCCCAGCATAAGGGCGGATTTCAGCCAGGGGAATATCTACAGGGACGACTTCATGGAAGTCTGGAACAACCGTTACCAGCCCTATCGCGACCGCTCCTGGGCCCGCACCGGCCCCTGCGCCGACTGCAAATGGTGGCGCTTCTGCCGCGGCAACGGCATGCACCTCCGCGCCCCCGACGGCACCCTCCTCCTCTGCCACCTCCACCGCCTTGAGGAACAGTAAGGCGGAAGGACCTTCCATAATATGGGCGTTTTTATGGAAGGTGGTCGCTTTTTGAAGGGGACTTTCCATAAAACAGGCGTTTTTGTGGAAGGTCCCCCTTGTCGTGTCAGGATTTTTAGTAACTTTGCCAGTACAATCTCAAGAATAAGAGGATTGTAGACATATAACTTAGCATTTGCTATTTATTCGGTTGCCAGAAACCTAGGAAATTTCACCAGTCAACCCGGATGAGTCAGCGAATGTCTGCGCTTTGGCGTGGACTGGACTTATCTGTTGACAAGGCTTCCTAGGGCCGCTGGCATGGATTAGAAAGGTCCATGCCTTTTTTTGCCCTGGAATGCCTGAGTCAAGGATAAGTCGCAGATGCCATAAGAAGCGCAGCTTATGGCCAACAACACGAATCTTGGCGCCGCGAAGACTGCCAAGAACGACGAGTTTTACACCCAGTATGCTGACATCCAGAAGGAAGTCAACGCCTACCTGGAGTACAACCCCGACACTTTCCGCGACAAGACGGTACTCTTGCCGTGCGATGACCCGGAGTGGTCCAACTTCACACGTTTCTTTGCCCAGAACTTTGAGCGGCTGGGGCTTAAACGCCTGATCAGTACTTCCTTCGCAGTGGAAAGCAAGAAGTACCAGGACTACCAGCCCACCCTGTTCGAAACGGAAAGCCCCCTGTTTGACCTGGACAAAACCCGCATCAAGGGGAAGATTTTCGAGCTTACACGCGACACCAACGGCAGCGGCCGCATCGACATCGACGACCTTGAGTGGCACTACCTCGACGGTGACGGCGACTTCCGCAGCCCGGAAGTCTGCGCCCTCCGCGACCAATCCGATATCATCGTTACGAACCCTCCTTTCAGCCTGTTCCGGGAGTTTGTTGCGTGGATACTATCAGCTAAAAAGAAATTCCTGATTATTGGGAACAAGAACGCTATTACCTATAAAGAGATTTTCCCTTTGATTCGTGAAAACAAACTTTGGATGGGTCCATCTATAACTAGTGGTGATAGAGAATTTATGGTTCCACATGATTACAATACACATTCTCCCTCCCTTCGAATTGATGAAAAAGGCAACAAATACATTCGAGTACCTGGAGTTCATTGGTTCACGAACCTTGAGCATGGACGCCGGCATGAGCCATTGCGGCTAATGACGATGAAGGACAATATTCGTTTTAGTAAACATCAAGAAATCAGAGAGATAGGTTATCAGAAATACGATAATTATGATGCAATCGAAGTCCCCTACACCGATGCAATCCCCATTGATTACGATGGGCAGTTTGGGGTTCCAATAACATTCCTTGACAAGTATTGTCCTGAGCAGTTCGAGATAGTTGGGATTTCAAAGACATGGTTTGGCTTTGCTACTAAAGTTTATCCGGAACAGATTCAGCATGATAAGGATGGTAAAATGAGCAGAGTTTCAAAGCTAAATGACGGCCCAGTAATTAAAGTGGACAAAGTACCACAAGGAGAGACCTATTATACAATTGGAGATAGCATTTATACACAAGGATACGCTAGGATATTTATCCGCAAAAAACAATAATCACCATGATAGCACAACTTGTAACCGATTGGACCATTGGGGATATCTGCAAAGGGTTCCAGTACAATGAATACGAAGGGAAGGGGCTGTATGGCCTTTCGGGAAAGTTGACAATCCAGCCGGAGTTCCAGCGCCACTACCTCTACGCCGAGAACGGCGGTAAGAAGGAGGTGGACGTAATCCAGTCCGTCCGGAACGGATATCCGCTAGGCCTCATCTACTTTTCCAAGGTCGGGGATGACCGGTATGAGGTGCTGGACGGGCAGCAACGGATTACTTCCCTCGGGCGCTTCATCACGGAGAAGTTCGCCTGGATAGACCCGGAAGGAAAACCCTGGTATTTCACTGCCTTGAATCCTGACGAGCAGGAGAAATTCCTGAGTACTAAGCTTTTGATATATGTGTGCGAAGGTACGGAGAAGGACATTAAGGACTGGTTCCGGACCATCAACATCGTGGGCATTCCGCTGAATAACCAGGAGACCCTCAACGCGGTATATTCCGGCCCGTTCGTGACAAGGGCAAAAGAGGAATTCTCCAACTCCAACAACACAAATATCAACAAGTGGAGCTGCTTCATTCCTGGCACGACCAAGCGGCAGGACTTCCTCGCGGCGGCTCTGGAATGGGTGAGCAAGGGACATGTGGAAGAATATATGGCAATGCATCGATACGATGACAATATCATCGAGCTGAAAGCATATTTCACATCGGTTATCGACTGGATAACTTCCGTTTTCGATATGGCCCCGGAGAAGGAGATGTGCGGCCTGAAGTGGGGCGAGTTGTATGAACGATTCCATAAGACGGCCTATGATCCGGCGGCAGTGGCCGGAAAGGTCCGTGAACTCTATGAGAACTTCTATGTGAAGGAGAAGAAAGGGATATTCGAATATGTCCTGGATGGTTGCCAGAACACGAGGCTCCTGAATGTCAGGGTGTTCGACGAGCCCACGAAGAAAGCGGTATATGCGTTGCAGACCTCTGCCGCCAGGGCGAAAGGCGAGAGCAATTGCCCCATTTGCGCTATCGGCCATGATGCCAACCACACAAGGATATGGGATCTCAAGGACATGGATGCCGACCATGTGACTGCCTGGAGCAAAGGCGGCGCTACCGACATCGGCAACTGCCAGATGCTCTGCAAAACACATAATCGGGCCAAGGGAAACCGCTAACAGGCTGGG
>CACZBP010000039.1 GCA_902779495.1 uncultured Bacteroidia bacterium | reverse complement strand
TATTGCTTCCAATCTGCCTGTACGCCCTTTGTCCCCGAATATGTGAAATTCCCAGGGGAGGCCAGCACGAAAGGCACCAGGGTATTCACCGAAGGCATAAAGTCCTCTTACACATAGGGCTGGACGTCGGAGACTGTCCACTCGTGGATATCCCTCCCCTTCTCCGTCCGGAGCGAAGGCTCTCCGGCATTGGAGTAATATGTAAGGATTTCAGTCCCGGCGGGAAGGTCCAGCGAGTATTTCGCATTTATCACCGACACCTTCTCGTCCTCCATGGGGAAGAACACCGGGAAGCGCACGATACCGTTTTTGTAATTAACTGTATATGAATAGGTTACAGTGAAGGGATAATTCTCCTGGGGGACATATCTGGACACAAAGTTGTCGCTCGCCAAGCCTTCGGATATGGAGAAGGTCTCGAGGTCTTTTTCCTTGATTTTGGTCTTCTTCCCGCCGGGTCCTACGATTTCGCCCGAGAAGCTCCCGAGGGTCTCGAAACTGTCCGTATACACCAGGAAAACCGCTTGTGACAGACCTGACTTGTTGTTGACCTGCACGCATGTGCGGACGGTGTGTTTTCCGGAGGTGGCGGAGTTCATCACGAAAGATTCCTCGTGGGAAAGCACCACGGCATTCACCTTCGGAGCCCCGGCCGCCTGGACGGCGGATATTGCACACATCAGGGCCAGTGTCAGCAGTCTTTTCATATCTTCTTCAGGACTATCGTGGAATCATATATGTTGCAAAGCTGCTCCCAGTAGAGCCTCAGGTCTCCATACTTGTCCACGGGGAGGAAGGACTCATCACGCTTGAACTGCATCCTGACGACGACCATATCCGCATCCTGGAGCCACCTGACCACGGCCTGGCTCTTCAGGTCGGGGAATGAGAAGGCGGTGCTCTGAGGGAGTGATTCGACCTCATATCCCTGGGGGATCGCCACGGAGCAGGATATGTTGATACTCTCCGTATATGGGAACTCCACCGGGAACTTCCTTTCCTGGGAACGGAAAGCGGCTGCATCGTGGAAGCGGGAGAAGAAAGGCTTCAGGTATATCCTGTCTCCTGCCACATCCGCCCTGGCGGTGAATGAATAATCCACCGAGCACTCTGGCGACCATTCATCCTGGCCCTTGAACGACAGGGAAACCACCTCTATCTTTTCTTCTTTCTCCAGGTCTTCCACATATTCCTCCTCTTCCTGGAACTTGTCGCGATTGTATTTCAAACGGGTGGAACACAGGTTGTAGCCTACGATGGATGTCTTTCCTTCCACTTCGCCGTCAGGGTGCGGGGTGAGGTTGACAACAACGTTGAGCAGGTTCTTCTTCTGGGTTGCGGCGAGGTTTTCCCAAGCGGCCAGGCCGGTTTCGGCCAGAGACCTGCCGCGGTCGACAAGGCAATTGGCCGGCAGCACATCCAGATAGGCGTTGTTATCGACCACATCCATGAAATGGACCTTTCCCGAGGGCGAAACTACCTTCAGGAGGACGGCCCTGTAGGAAGACAGCGCCACGTGATAATCTTTCAGGGGGCCATATGTCCTCGGCCTGTAGAAGACCGGGCTTACTGTGAAACCTGCCTCCTTCAGGGCACAGGCCACCAGGGCGGACAGGGTCGGGGCATCAGCCTCGCCTTCCCTCGTTGCCTTGCCCGTTTCGGGGACTATGCCTGTCCTGGTCTTGTCCCACCTTACCGCGTCAAGCACTACCCGACGCACGGCGGCTATGGTCTCTTCTTCAGAAAGTCCCTGAGCCACAATAGCTTTCACCTGGTCCTCGAACTTTGTCTTCCTGCAGAATTCCTTCACTATGCCGTCGTCATATATTATCTTGTCCACAGCATCCCAGGTGGTGCTGTAGGACTTATAGACCTGACCCGGGATGGAGAATGAACTCAGTTCATAATCCATAGCCAGGCGATATTTGTCGGGATAATACATAAACGGCTCTTCCTTCATTGCCGGGACATCATAGGCGACGTAGGACTCCTTGATGGACGTGTAGTCATAGCGGTTGTTGTCCATCATAGTCATCTTGCCTTCAGACGTCCTGTCGGACTTGACAGGGAAGGCGCCCTGGGTCATCTTGTTGAAGGTTATCATTTCCGGATACTGGACGACCAGCTCGGAGATGTTGACCGGCTGGTATTTCTGCAGATACAGCGTGCCGAAACTGCCCACCCTGGGGGTCCGGAAGGTATATCTCACCTCCACCACGGAGCCCACCCTGACATCCGGGGCCGAGAAGGATATGCTCCTGTGGCTTTCATCATATTTCTCATTGAAAATCATATTCCTGGCGAGCGCGGACTTCACCTTCTTGCCGCCTTCCATATTCCAGGTCGTGACCTTGATTTCGCTAACGGACTCATTCGGGTCCGTCTGGACGGAGTAGATGATCTTGTAGTCGGGATAGTCCTTGCCGGATTCCTTCAGGATCTTTATCCTTTCGACTATTGTCTCACGCTGCATCAAGCCCGACTTTCCGTCAACATAGATTTCTATTTCGTGATGGCGGTGGAGGATAAGCACCGATGCGGAAGTGTCGGCCGGATAGGTGGTCATATTGACTTCCTCGTCCGAAACGGAGCCGAACTTGGTATTGATCTTTATTGATTGGGCAGCGGCGCTCAGGCACAGGAGCGACAGTAACGATAGAACGATTGTCTTTTTCATATTCTCTTCAGCGATAATGTGGTATCATATATATTGCAGAGCTGCTCCCAGAAAAGCCTCAGCTGCTGGTATTGGTCGGCTTCCGTCACGCGGCCTTCGCGCGTGAACATGTATTCCACGTTCACCGTGCCTTCGCCCCTGGAGTACCTTACCCTCACGAGACATCCCAGCGGAGGGAAGGACAGTACCGTGCCGGTGGGCAGTTTCTCCGCCTCATAGCCTTCGGGGATGTGGACAGTGCAACGGTAATTGATCCTTTCGGGATAGGGAAAATCCACGGGGAAAGACCTGTTGGGATTGCGGAAACCGGTGATATTGTGGAACTTGGATATGAAGGGTTTCACATACAGGATGTCGCCCACCGTCTCCGCAGTGGTCTTGAAAGCATAGTTGACATCCGACTGCGCAGACCAGCTGTCCCAGTCGGGATACTCCAGGGATGTCACCTCCAGGTCCTGCACCCTGGCAACGTGTTCGATATATTCCTCTTCGGAAGTATATTTGTCCCTTTCGAGCTTGGTGTCGGAAGAACACAGGTTGTAGGCCGAGGTTCTGGCATCGCCGGATATGCTGCCGTCGGGGCCGACCTCAAGATCGACTATCATGTTGAGAGTGTTCTTCACCAGGTTGGATATATCCTCCCAGGTGCCCTTGCCTTTCTTGTCTATGACCCTTGCCAGATCGACCAGGGCTTCCACCGGAATGACGTTCAGGTAGCCCTCTCCCCTGCTGCCGTCAAGATAGTACTTGGTCCCGGAAGGGCAGGTGACTTTCAGCAGCACAGAGTTGAAGGCGTTGGTCTTGGCGCTCATCTCGAAGATAAGGCCGCGGTCCCTGGTGCGGTAGAAGACCGGCTCCACAGTATATCCCGCCTCGTTCAGGATGGTGGCAATCAGCGCGTTGATGTCCGCACAGCTGCCTTCTCCCGAAGACACCGCCTTGCGGATATCGGGCTTTATGGAACGGTGGCCGTTCCATCTTACCTTCGAGGCTACGAAGTTCCTGGCGGCGGCGATGTTCTCCTCTTCTGACATCCCGGTGGAGATGATGCCCTCGCGTCCTTCCAGAGGGCATTTTGCGAAGAAGTCTTTGTAACAACCGTTCTTCTTAAGCCAGGCATCAACATCATCCCAAGTGATGCTGAACACCTGGGGGGCACTTCCTGAGGGATAGGCAGAATTGAGTTCGTAGCTTACGCCCAGGCGCCACACATCGGAGTTGAAGCAGTAGGGCTCGGTTTTATGAATGGCGGGGATATCGACGGCCTTGTAGGTGTCTGTGTAGATCTTTGATTCCACCGTCCTGTAGCCTTCTGACCTTGAGTTGGAGGACACGTCGCAGTCATACTGCACGGGGTGGTAGCCGTGGCGGATGATGTTGAATCCGAGCCTTTCAGTGCGGATTATCTTGAGGACCGCATGATTGACCGGGATGTCCCTTTGCAGGTACTTGTCGCCTATGTCGCCGACCCAGGGGGTCTCCATCACATAGGCCACTTCGATAACCGAACCGGCCTCCACCGAGGGGGCGGCGAACTTTATGCAGCTGACGTCCTCCGTCACTTTCTCGTTGAAGATGAGCTTGGACGGCAGGTCCTTGAATTCGACGGCGCCGTTTTGCATGTTCCATGTGCGGACATAGATCTCACCAATGTGCTCTCCGTCGCGGCCGTGGGTAGAGTAATATATTTCGTATTCACCATATTCCTTGCCTTCTTCCGTCAGGATCTTGATCCTCTCGTAGGCGGTATCCTGACGCACGAACCTCCTGTCCGAATCAATGGTGGTCTGGACCTCATAGCTGCTGAAAAGCACTACCGCAGGAGCTTCAGGGTCAAGGGCATAGGAGGTCATGGCAATCTCGGCCTTAGAAACCATTCCCTTACCGGGATTGACGGTAATGGACTGGGCGGAAACGCCCAGGACGCTAAGTATTATGATTACGAGAACGGATATAAGTCTTTTCATATGGAGTTATTTATTGTCCGGTGACTGCAATTTTCATTCCCGCGTTCCGTCTGACGGCGTCCAGGATGCGCATTACGGCGACGGAGCGGTCGGGGGTGTTGACTGCGCTTTCGCGGCCCTGGAGGACACAGTCGATAAACTCGCTCCATTCGCACAGATACTCATCCTTTTCGGGAGGACAGGTAAGGTCCTGGGGCTGGGGGTCTTTGCCCCGGCCAGAGGCAGGGGCGCCGTGCGGGAGCCAGGTCAGGCGGCGGCATATGTGCACCTTGTCCAGGAGGATGTTGCCGCCTTCGCCGGAAATCTCCGTCAGGATGAAGGAGTCGGCGATCTTCGAGTAGAAAACGGTGGCGTTGAAGCCGGGATAGGTGAATTCCACGCTCCCCTGCAGGTCCGTCAGGCCGTGGCCGGGGATGTCATAGGTCATGATGTGGGGGGATATGCGCTCCGGCTCCCCGAAGAGGGCAACCATGGGCCATATGGTGTATGTGCCCACGTCCATCAGAGCGCCGCCACTGCACAGGGGGTCGAATGAGGATGCCACCTCTCCCCTCTTAAGTGCTTCATATTTAGATGAATACTGGCAGAACGATGCGACATACCGCCGCACTGGCCCCGCCTTTTCCACCAACTGGGCCGCCTTTCGGAAGTTGGGGCTCAGGGTGGATATCATGGCTTCCATCAGGATGACGCCGTTTTCCCGGGCGACCTTCACCATCTTTTCTGCCTCCCGAGCATTGGAGGCCAGCGGCTTTTCGCAAAGGACGTGCTTGCCCCTGCGCATGCAGCGGATGGCAATGTCGGCGTGGGTGTGGTTGGGGGTGCCGATGTATATGGCGTCAATCTGGGGGTCATCACACATCCGTTCGATGTCCGTATATACCTTCGGGATACCGTGGCTGTCGGCGAATGCCCTGCCCCGTTCCTCGCTGCGCGAGCATATCGCCACAGCCTCGAACCGGCTGTCCATCACCGCCCCACGGAGCACCCAGTCGGTGATCCGCCCCGTCCCCACCAATCCGAATCGTACTTTGCCCATATTCACACCTTGCATATCCGATTGTAAATATAGCGAATCTTTTGCGATTTCCCCTCCTCGACTGTGCAAAAGTGCACCGTTTCGGGCAGGGAAGGCGGTTTTGGCGGCTCGACTGCGCAGAAATACCTCGTTCCGGGCACTCCAACTGGCGGCCAGCGAAAAACGCCGGAAACGTCGGCTGCGAGTCGGCACGCCAACTGGCGACCAGCGAAAAACGCCGGAAACGTCGGCCACGGGTCAGCACCCCACCTGCCAGAAAAACGGTCCCTGGATGGCAGGTCCCCGGAAATTGCACCACACCTGCCAGAAAAACGCCGAAAAGATGGCAGGTCCCACCGAGGGGGTGGCGGGAAAGTGGGCGTGATGGACCGGGAAAGCGTCCATCACGCCCACTTTGCACGGGTCGGCACCGGCTAGCGCTTCAGGAAGGCGACGAAGGCGGGGATGTCGAGGTCGTAGCCGCGGGGGCCGGCGAGGCGGGAGCCGTCGGGGGCGAGGACGAAGTAGTTGGGCTGGGCGTTCACTCCGAACTGCTCGAGGGCGATCCAGGAGTTGACGCGGCCAACGTCCTTGAGGACGGCGCCGGAGGACGTGGTAACCCACTCGTCCTCAGGGAGTTTGGTCTTGTCGTCCACATAGAGGGCAACCATAACGAACTCATCACGCAGCAACTGGAGCACAGCCGGGTCGCTCCAGACGCGGGCCTCCATCTCGCGGCAGTTGACGCAGCCGTGGCCGGTGATGTCCACGAACACCTTCTTGCCCTGGGCGCTGGCGGCGGCGAGGCCGTCGGCAAGGTTGTCATAGGCCGACAGGCCGTGGGGCATTGCAAGGATGTGGTCGCCGGTGACGGGTGCGGCGGCGGCCGCAGGGGCCGAGCCGGGAGTCAGCACGAAGTCCTGGGTCTCGAGGGGCGGCATATAGCCGCTGAGGGCCTTGAGCGGCGCGCCCCACATTCCGGGAATCAGGTAGACCACGAAGGTGAAGTCGATGATTACCAGCGCTAAACGGCCCACGGAGATGTGCTCCACGGGGCTGTCATACTTGAAGCGTATCTTGCCCAGCAGGTAGAATCCCAGCAGGGTGAAGCAGACTATCCAGATGGCCAGATAGACCTCGCGGTCCAGAAGGTGCCAGTGGTAGGTCTGGTCGGCCGTGCTGAGGAACTTCAGGCCGAGGGCTATCTCTATGAAGCCCAGGACCACCTTGACGCTGTTGAGCCAGCCGCCGCTCTTGGGGAGCTTCTTGATGACCGAAGGGAAGAAGGCCAGCAGGCAGAACGGCAGGGCGAAAGCCACGCTGAACGCCAGCATAGTGACCATCGGAGTCCAGAACTCTCCCTGGGTGCTCTTGATGAGCACGGTGCCGACGATGGGACCCGTGCAGCTGAAGCTCACGAGCACCAGAGTCAGGGCCAGGAAGAACACTCCGGCAAGGCCCTTGCGCTCGCTCCCCTTGTCGGCGCCGTTGGTCCACTTGCTGGGGAGGACAATCTCGAAGGCGCCGAAGAAGGAAGCTGCGAAGACCATAAATATCAGGAAGAAGAGGATATTGGGAAGCCAGTGTGTCGACAGCCAGTTGAATATGTCTGCCGTGACGCCGCTGCCGCCCAGGGCCCACGTAAGGCCTATGATAATGCATATCGGGACAGTGTACAGAAGCACGATGAAAAGGCCGTACATCAGGGCCTTGAAACGCCCTGCGTGCACATTGTCAGACTGCTTGAGGAAGAAGGACACCGTCATAGGGACCATAGGGAACACGCAGGGAGTCAGCAACATAGCGAATCCCCACAGTATGGCCTCAAGGATGAGCGCCCACAGCCCGCCTGCCGAAGCGGCAGGGACCTTGACCTCCTCCCGGAAGGCATATTCCTCCGGCATCTGGCAATAATCGCCGCTGCACGCGCTCCAGGTCACCGTTCCCGCGACCTCGACCTTTCCGGTTCCGGATATGGCAAGGTCCTGGCGGATGACATATTTCCCCTCGACAACCCTCTCGCCCTTGTAGTCCGAGGGCTCGAACTCCTCGACCGGAGCTCCCAGCGCGGAAACCGCCTCGGAAGCCTCCAGCTCGATGGTTGTGCCAACATACTTGGCATCCATCGGATGGGTGTAATAGCCGTCCTCGACCTGGCCGGTGAGCACCAGCTGCCAGTGGTCGCCCGTCTTCTTAACCTCTGATTTCCAGTCCACTGAAGGACCCTGGAGGGCACCTGCCACAAGCAGCAATGCCCCGATAAGCATCTTAATCATATTTATTTGACAGCACTCTGTATCTGCTCGGCGGCGCCACCGTCGGAGGGCCGCTTTGCGTTCAACGCCACGATCTTGCCGTCCTTGTCAAGGATGACAAAACGGGGTATTGCATTGATCTTATACTTTTCGGACACGTCCTTCTGGCCCTGCTCGGTGAGGATGTAATGGGGCCAGGCGGGCTTCTCCTCGGCAAGGAGCTTCTCCCACTCGGACTTGTCCTCGTCCAGGGAGATGCTGATGCACTTGATACCCTTTACGCCAGCAAACTTCTCTGCCATCTTCGCCATATGCGGAGTCTCCGCGCGGCAGGGACCGCACCAGGTGGCCCAGAAGTCGATGTACAGGGCTGTTCCGCGAAGGCTGGAAAGCATCACCTTGTTGCCGGCGGTGTCTTCCATCTCAATGTCCGGGGCTTCGGCGCCGGGAGCAAGGCTCACCGTGGCCTCATAAAGGCCGGAGACCTGCTCAAGATATGCAGGCTCCTTGCAGAGCGAGGTATAATATGCATATGCCTCCTTAGCGCCTTCCACATTACCCATCGACAGGTAATTCTTCAGTAGTGAAGTCATGAAGAAGTTGTTGTCACCCTGGTCCGGGAAGAAGGATCCCGCTACCTTGACGGCTTCGACTATGGGCAGGTCGTCGATGGTGGCGGCATATGAAGCTACGCCGTTGATAAGGGACTCCTTGTCCTCAGATGACATCTCCTCGATCTTGCCGGCAGCCTTGAATGCAGCAAACGCCTCGTCCTCCTCCCACTTTCCGTCGGCTGCCAGGGCTATGAAGGGATAATAGTATCCGTCCGTATTGACAAGCTTCTGGATTTCAGGTTCATAATAGGCAATGACCTTGTCGTTTCCGGTGGCCTGGAGCAGTTCGCGGCACTTGTCGGCCTGGGCGGTTATGCTCTTGCAGTAGGCATCGAAAGAAGACTTGTCGATCTGGTCCTCGAACATCCACATTCCGAAGAAGTGGTTGAAGTAGAAACGCATGAATTCGTTCTCAGAGGCGCCTTCGCCTTCGAAATGGAACTCATCCTCGCGGCCTTCTTCGGTGATGTCGAAGACGGCATTGTACTTCTTGCCTTTCTCAATGCAGACGCGGAACATAAATTTGTCCACGAAAAAGGGCGCATCCAGCCAGTCGTCCTTCATATCGAGGGTGACGGTGAAAGAGCCGTTCTCGGCCACTTCGACGGGGAATTCGTCGAACTGCCCGGGAGTCCCGGAAGGGATGAAGAATTCGGTATATTCTCCGGCATAACCGATTATTTTGCCGGAAACGGTGGTCTTGCCTCCCTTACACGAGCAAAGGAGGGCAAGAGCCGCCGCCATAATTATCAGAGCGAATCTTTTCATATTAATCGTCGCCATAGTCATCATCATCGTCATCGTCGCCGGGATCTTCCTCCATGATCAGGTCAAGTTCGGTCCTGTCGTCGGCGAAGTTATATTCCTCTCCTAAGGTATCGCGCATAGTACCGGTGATGATATAAGCGCCGCTTTCCTTGCGGACGAGTGTGAGGGAAACAAGATCGTCGGGAGTCCAATAGTCCATCAGACCGAAAACGATGTATGATCCCATAGGCATTGAGAAGCCGGGGGTAAGTTCCATCAAGGCGCCCAGGTCGGCAGATCCGCTCGCGCCGGGCGTGCCTTCCGAGGTGTAAGTACCTGAAAGGTCAGTCTTTGAGAGAGCCGCCTGAGAAACTTTATCTACATAGATGGAGAAGTTGGAGCTGACTCCGTCGGAGGAGGTCAGGGTAATCAGCAGGTGGGTTGCGTCCCTGACGCTTTCTCCCTGATATGCACAGGTAGCCGACACGACATCGGTGGGGTTGCCGTGCTCGTTGATGAGGAATGCGCCTTCGGCGTCATAGACAAGGGGACCTTCGTAGTAGAACTTGACATCTTTGCCGTCGGCATCCTTGAGGTCGGTCTTGATGGTATAGACCTGACCTTCACCGCTGATGGTGAAAGAGCCGCTGGTGATGAGCGACACGCTCTCGCTCTCACCGACCTTGGTGTGAAGGCAGCAGCCGAAGTAGAGCTCTTCGGTCTCACCGTCATCTTCCAGGACCTTCTTGGCACCGGGGATATATGTCATCTTCTTTCCGACCAGCATTCCGTTAGCCATATCATCGGCACCCTTGGTGTATTCTCCGGTTATGACCTTGACTTCTTCCTCGGAAGAGAATTTGTCGGCATAGAATACGAGTTCGAGGTAATAACGATCGTCTTCGGACAGAAGGGAAACCGACACGGGGCCGCAGTCCTTATTCTCGGGTTTGGTGAAGACAAAGAGGAAATCGCCCATATAGGTTGCATCGCTGAGGCCCATCTGGGTGTAGCCGGGATATTTCGAGCCCTTGGCCTGGGTAACGGTGACTTCCTTGCTGGACTGGCCTGCGGAAACCGTAAGGAGGGTCGTGCGGGGAGCCTCGGCGGGATTCGCCTCGGCGGAGATGGTTATGCTCTTGTCGTTGACGGAGGCTGTCAGCCAGTTATCCTTGACAGAGCAGGAAATGGTGGCTGCGGAGGTCTCGACGGCAAGGTTGATGGAACCGCCTTCACCGGGGATGACAGGTTCGGCAGGAGTTACGGTAATAGTAACCGCCGGTTGGTCTGCAGGGGCCTTCTTGCAGGAGACCGCTGCCAGGGTTGCTGCGATCGCAGCGAGAATCATAAATTTTTTCATAACTTAAAGTATAAAGATTAATTATCATATTCGGGATGCCAGGACTTCACCACCGGAGGTATCTCCAGGAAGAGCCTGTCCTGGGTAAGAGAGTATGTATCAGTTCCGTCCGTGTGGGTGTAATAGGCCTTAAGGAACTGGAAGGCATCGTCTTTCCACAGGCGGCGCATATCGAACCAGAGGTTGCCGTAACCGGCATATTCCCGAACCCTCTCTTTCACCGCGGCGACCACCAGGTCGGCGTCCAGGGCGGCCGCATCCGCGGCACCCATACGGTGGGAGCGCAGTTCCGTCAGCAGGGCTGCCGCTTCGGTGTTCTTGCCGGCGCGGGCAAGGCATTCGGCATACATCAGGTAGAGGTCGGGCACGCCTATTCCTATGTTGGTCAGCATCCCGGAGATGTTGGCCGCGTACTTATCTCCCTTCTTGAAGGAGGCATATGCCGTCTTCCTTGACTTTATACCCGTCCAGGTTGCAAGCCGGGTGTCTCCCTTGGTGTAGAAGTCGAAAAGGACTTCCTCCTTTATGGGGAACACCGCCTTGGCATAGTAGGAGGTGTTGACTGCCGGCATAAGCCTGGCCATAGTGGCAAGGAGGTAGAGATATTCCGGATTCGCGGTCTGGTCTGTCGGAAGGTCTATGTTGCCGTCGGACTGCATCAGGGTGTTGTAGTCGAGCAGCACCGCTCCCTGGGCCTTGGCGGCGGCAAAGGCGGTTTCAAGATAGGGTTCAGCCTCAGAGTATTTTCCCATCATCCAGAGCACCTTGCCGAGCATTGCATATCCGGTGGCCTTGAACACCCGCAGGTGGTGCTCCTTCTCCTGAGGCAGCTGCGGGACCGAGGCCTTCATCTCGCCCAGGACAAAGTCATAAACCTCCTTCATAGTGCGCAGGGGGAACTCCGCTCCGACCGTTTTCGCTTCGGTTATGAGCGGGATGCATCTGGTGGTGCCGGCGATGGCTTCGTCATATGGCGGAGCGAAGAACTGCGCCATAAGGAATATGTGCCAGGCCCGCAGGACCCTGGCTTCCGAGAGTATTTCAGCCTTTTTCTGCTCACTCGCTCCCGCGGCGCCCATAACTTCGGCGACAACGACGTTCAGCGGATAGAGGAACGCGCAGGGAGTGTTCCACTCGCCGCAGTTCTCGTCCGGAAGGAATATGTCTTTCTGCCATTTGTAGGCATTGCAGACGGCCCGGCCCATCGATGTGTAGGTGTTGGGATAGTCTTCGGCGCTGCTGGTGAACTCGAAGGACATATATTCGAAGACTTCGTCCATAAAGAACGCGTCCGTGCCGAAGAGCAGGCCTTCATACTGCTCTATCGTGCCCGGGATGTCATAGCCGCGCGGCTTCACGTCCAGCCACTTGCTGCAGGAAGCCAGGACGACGAGGGACAATATGACGAGATATCTTTTCATCGGCTCAGAATTCCACGTTGACATTGAAGGTAAAGGCGGGACGGAAGCGGTCGCCGCGGGCTCCGGCCGAGAGGCTGAATGCCTCGGGGTCTATGCCCTGGCCGTTGGCGCCTAGGGTGAAGAGATTGGTCACCTGGAGTCCGGCCGTGATGCCTTTGGCATATATCCTCGACGCCCACTTCTCGGGAAGGCGGCAGCTCAGGGCAACTTCGCGGAGTTTCAGGTAGGAGGCGCTAAGCACGTTGATGTCGGCATATTTATACAGCCCGGCCACTTCGGATTCCTCGACCGAGGTGTCCGACAGGGGGTAATATGCCGGGACGTCCGTGCGGGCTTCGTCGCCGGGGGCTTTCCACCTTAAGGCGAAGTCTTTGTGCAGGGAATGCGTCAGGCGGTACGAGTACTGACTGTTAACGTCGTTGCGGAGCACGTGGCCCATATTATAGACGAACAGCATCGACAGCGAAAGGGGGCCGTAGCTGAGGGTGGTGCCGAAGGAGCCGAACCACGGCGGGATGGTCGTGCCTATGTACGGCACGGCAGAAGCATCCTTGACATCCGCAGGCTTGGACACGATTGCGCCGTCCTGGTCATAGACGCGTGAGCGCCCGTTTGTGCCGTCGAGCCCGGCCCAGCGATAGGCGAATATGGTTCCGTAGGGATAGCCTTCCCAGTAGTCGTAGCCAAGCAGGGAGGATGGCGTGTCCGGAGGAGCTATATACATCTTTTCCAGCTTGTTACGGTTGTAGGTCAGGTTGAGGAAGGCGTCCCAGCCGAACTTTTTCCCGCGGATGATGTTTCCGCTCAGCGACAGTTCGAATCCCCTGTTGGACATTTCGCCGATGTTGGAAAGGACGGTCGTGAAGCCTGTCGTCGGGTCCACGGGGACGGAGGTCAGGAGGTTGGTGGTGTATTTGTCATACACGTCCAGCGACGCGTCCAGCCTGCCTTCGAAGGCAGTGAAGTCCACTCCGACGTTGATGGTCCTGGAGCGCTCCCAGGTGAGGCGGTCGTTGGCGGGGGTAATGACCCCGTAACCAAGGCCGAAACGGGAG